>BNTR01000102.1 GCA_025996755.1 Bacteroidia bacterium | reverse complement strand
CTACTGATGAAGACAAATGAGGCGGGGAAATATTTTATGGGATTGTGATAAGATTTTCAAGATTACCAAGAAAAAAATAACAGAATCGTTTTACACAATCCTGTTAATTTTGAAAAATTTTCCGCAAACACTCTCTTCTATTTTGAGTTTGGATTTAAAGTCGCGTTAAATGCTTTCAGACCTGCCTTTAAATTGCCGTCTTGCCCATAAGCCGGACTGTATTTTCCTGCGGGCAAATCCATAAACGTGTATGAATTAGCGGCTCTTGCTACGTCCACATATTTTGTGGCTGCCGTGATAATGGCAGATACCACCAAATCTGCGAGGGCACCCCAACCTCCTACTCCGGAATTGACAGAAGCATTGTATGTGATACTGCCTGTTCGGGTATAGATCAGGGCAAACGCATCTTAATTAGTTAGGACTTTCCATAAATAATCATTATTCCATCCGGCATCAAGCCTTTTGCCTCTCACACTTCGCTTTTAGATTGTTCCTGTTTAAGGAGATTAAGGGCAATTCTATTGAGCATGGAAAAATTTTGCGCCGCATAGCCTGCCCTTTTTCGGCTATCATCCTCATTGAAAGACACATCTAATTGCCAATGCAGATTGTTTTCAATACCCCAGTGCGAGCGAACGCCGGTGCCGATTATTTTTGCATCACCGCTGGAACTGGTGATATAGAGCCGGAGTTCTTTTTCATCTTTGCCACTTGATTTGAAGTAACGTGTGGATTCTATGCTGACTATCGCACGCAAGTCTTTCCATGCCGTAGCGTTGTCTATAAGCGACAGATTGTTGTAGAGTGTGCATTTCCATCGCTCAATGCGACCATGGTATAGCCGTGATTTCATTCGACTTTTCATCAACTTTGATTTGCCCTAAACTCAACTGATTGGCTTTTGACCACGCGCTGACAATATGAACCGCACGTTTGGAATTGCCCGCTCGCGAGCCGCAAAGGGTTTTCCCATCAATGCTGACAATGTCGCCGTCGGTGAGCTTTGAGATGTCTTTTATCCATGACAGGAAAGCACGCTCAAATTCATCAGGGTCTAACGCACTGAAAAATCGGTTGAATGTGTCGTGACTGGGAATGCCGTTGGGCAATTTCAGATAGTGCCGTAACCAAGATTCTTTGGCTTTGCCATAATCTTCAATATCATTCCACGTTCCTGCCCCACAAATAACTGCTGCAATGGTGATAAAAATAATGTCCTCCATCAAATGCACTTTACTCCTATCCACGCGCGGGTCTGTCAGCTCTGTAAAATAACTAATCGGTGGTTGCATAACTCTTTTTATTATACTAACGGAAAGTGAAAGGATTTAGTATTTAAAATTTGTTAAATTTTGATGCGTTTGCCCTGATTTTTCATTGTATGCGCTGGCATATCTCGTGATTTTTATCTAATTTTGCAGCAATTTAGGAAAAAATGAAATGGCAAGTGATTTTATGGCTTTGGAAGATGAAATTGTGCGGATGCTGAAAACGGTTTATGACCCTGAAATTCCGGTCAATGTGTATGATTTGGGCTTGATTTACGGCGTGGAGACGGACGACGACAAGAACGTTGCCATCACGATGACGCTGACGGCTCCCGGCTGTCCGATGGTCGATTTTTTGGTGGAAGATGTCAAGATGAAGGTGGAGTCTATCCCGGAGGTCAAAAAAGTGGATGTCACTATCGTGTTTGAGCCTGAATGGCATCAGGGCTTGATGTCGGAAGAAGCCAAACTTGAATTGGGGTTTTTATGAAAAAAACATACTTCGCATCGGATGTGCATCTGGGCTCCGACATATTGGAGCCGGCTCGGGACGTTGAGCGGCGGTTTGTGCGCTGGCTCGACAGCATCCGCGCGGATGCCGAGGCGTTGTATCTGCTGGGCGATATTTTTGATTTTTGGTTTGAATACAAAAAGGTGGTGCCGCGCGGATTCACGCGCTTTTTGGGAAAACTCGGCGAACTCCACGACCAAGGCATTGAAATTCACTACTTTACGGGCAATCACGACATCTGGCTGACGGACTACCTTGCCAACGAAACGGGGGCGATTATCCACCGGACACCGCTGGCAACGACTATCCACGGCAAGCATTTTTATTTGGCACACGGCGACGGCTTGGGCGACGATTCGCCGGGATTTTGCTTCCTGCGAAAAATTTTCCACAATGCGACCTGCCGCCTCCTGTTCTCCTGTATCCCAACCAATTGGGCAATGGGGTTCGGACAAAAATGGGCACGCCACAGCCGCAAAAAAGAGGCAAAAAACCCCATCCCGTATTTGGGCGACGACAAGGAACACCTCGTTGTGTATGCCAAAGAATACCTCCAAGAGCACCCCGACACGGATTTTCTGATTTTTGGGCACCGCCACATCGTGTTGGATTTGCCGCTCCAGCCCCACGCCCGCGTGCTCATCCTCGGCGACTGGCTGAGATATTTTTCGTATGCCGCGTTTGATGGGGCGGTTTTGGAATTAAAAAAACAGCCCTGAAAAATCAGCCGGCTGCTTTGCCCGCGTCAGGCGAGGCAGTGGTTTTAATTTTCAAAAAAAGCAGCGCAAACAAAACCGTGCAAACGGCTGAAAGCCAAAGCGTTGAGCCTGCCCCAATGGAATCAAAATCCCCCATTTCTTCGGGCGAATCCTGAAAATAAGTGCACGCGGCGATGCTGATAAAATTGTGCGTGAAATGCGCGACGATTGGCACCCACAGGCTGCGGGTGTAATAGACCAGATAGCCGAAATAGGCTCCCAGCAGCATACGCGGCACAAAGCCGTAGAACTGGATGTGAATCGCGCTGAACACCGCCGCAACAATCCAAATCACCAAAAAGGGATTCGTTTTGCCGTCTTTTTTCAAGATATTCGTCAGTATGCCGCGAAAAACGAACTCCTCGCCGATGGCTGCTAACAGGCACAGGGTCAACACATTACGAAGAAATCCCCAGACGGTGGTCACGTACAACATCTGCGTCAAAATCGCCTCTGCCATATCCTCTGCCGTGCGCATCCACTCTTCCACGCTGTGCAGCGACTCCGGCAGCACCATCGACTGATTCCAAACCGCCGTGAGATTGACAACCGGATAGGCAGCGATGACGCTCAGGATGGTCAGCCCAACCGTTTTCAGGCTCACGGGCGTATCCAAATGCAGATATTTCCAAAGATTATCGCTAAAAAAATAGGCGCACAGCACCGCCGGCGCCACAAACGCCAACTCGACCGACCCCGTGAGGCAACCCGCAAAAAGCAGCACCAGCAGCACCCAGAGCTGGGTGAATGTTCCCGCGCTTTTCAGCGCACCGCATAAAGGTAAGTGTTTCAAATTCATACGTCTGTGTCATTAAAAATTTTACTGCCAATCCGCACCATCGTGCTGCCGGCTTCAATCGCTAACTTGTAGTCGTTGCTCATCCCCATCGACAACTCCCTGACAAGGGGTTTTAAACTTTTGTCGCCCGCAATCGCGGCGAGGGTTGCAAATTCGCGGCGAATGAGAGCCTCGTCTGCGGTGTAAGTTGCCATACCCATCAAGCCGATGATTTCCACATTTTTGAAGCCGATGAAATCGGTGTTTTTCAAAAAATAGCCGATTTCATCGGGATAAAATCCGGATTTTTGCTCCTCCTGCGCGATGTGCACCTCCAGCAACACCTTGATGCTGCGGTTGTTTTTTGCGGCACACACATTGATTTCTTGCAGCAGTTTCAGCGAATCCACCGAGTGAATTGTGTCGATGAAAGGCGCAATGTAGCGCACCTTATTGACCTGCAAATGCCCGATGAAGTGCCACGCGATGTCTTTGGGCAGGTGCTCGTATTTGGGTACAATCTCCTGCGCGCGACTTTCGCCAAAAATGCGCTGACCGGCATCGTAGGCTTCCTGAATCGCACTTTCCGGACAATATTTGGACACCGCCACCAACTTCACGCGAGGCGGAAGCTCTGCTTTCAGCCGCTCCAATTGCGCCGCGATGCTCATTCGTCTTCTGCATCTATTTCTACGATAGTCGGTTTCTTCCCTTTTCCGCCCGATTGCGTCCCTTTTTCGTCCGCCGTGAACGGGAAAACGTCCATAATCATCGTTTCCGTGACCGAGGCGATGACATAGTCTGTCATACCGCCCTTCATACCTTCTTCGAGGATGGCGACTGCCTCTTTCAGGTCGTTTGCCTGCGCCAGCATATTGCAGGAGGTCTTCTTTTCGGCACCGCTCTTCTCGTCCAGCGTGATAAAACTGACCCGGATTTTGTAGTAGCGGTCGCCCTTGTCGTTGAAAAACAGCTCGGAAAGTTTGGCGCGCTTAATGTCCGTCACCACAAATTCGCCGCTCACAAGGTGCGACACCTCCTCAATAATCCGCGCCTCCGCCTCCGTAAAAGACAGCGCATCCACCAAATAAGGCTCCGTGACCGGCTTCACCACCCCATTCTCCATCATCTTGTCATACTTGACTTTGCATTCAAACCAGTTCATATTTTTTAATTAATCAGATTTATAAAATTCAAAAACTATTTTTTAGATAAGCATTATTTATGTTTATTATTTTCCAAAATATTTACGAATGTAGTCTGGTATCTTATTCCATTCTGCGGAATTTATGTGAAAACCATGCCATTGATTTTGAGGATTATCTCCTTCATAAAAAAAGACAATATAAGTATCTTTATCATCATCAAAGTTGTACAAATTTTTCCCTCTCTCCAAAAAACAAGGAATAGCTGTTTTTAAGAGTGTTTGGGCTTCACTTTTTGAACATAGTAAAGGAGAAGCATTAGGTTGGTTACCTTTTCCATTTTCGCCATGTTTCGGATGCACATTAAAAGTTCGTGGCTTTATGTTAGAAACCCAATCAACAAGATCCTCTCTTTTTGGTATGGATGTACATTTAATTCTATCGTAAATCATATTTGATTCAACCAACAAAAAGGGATTAATATGAGAAGAGAAAGAAAGTATTGCTATTTTATCATGCTTATCTACTACAGATAACACATTATTCACAGGACTAATGGGGTAAATTGTCGTTTTATCTGCATCAAAAGACAATCCAAACACATAAGATTTATTTATTTTTTCTGTCGCATTTTCGAGAATAACATCTAATTGGTTGCCGATTGATTTTGAAAAATTTCCATTTATATCTTCCTCTATTATTTCTTTAAATTCATCTAATCGTTCCTTGCTGTAAAATACAGATGCCTTATGTTGATAAGCCAACTCAACAAGTTGATATAATTCTTTTAAATAATCACCAACTGGTTTATTTAGGGCTTCTTCCCAGTCAAAGTCTATATAAAAATGAAAATCTGAATACATTTTAAAATCCCATTAAGTGTTTACGGTCAATTGTAAATTGGTCAAAAAAACCTTTTGGAGGGTATATAATACGCCCATTTTCTTCTATCTTCACTGGAGTAGCAACAGAGCAATGCTTTTCTCCATCCATATCAAGATAATAAACAGAAACATTATCTTTGGAAATGCCGATTTGTTCATCTTCAAAGTTTTTACATTGCACCAAAATACCGTTAATAATATGGTCGCTATGCGTTTCTATAACTATTTGAACACCTGCTTGCGCTGCCAAACAGATTAGTTCTGCCAATTTTGCTTGCCCCTTTGGGTGCAAATGAGCTTCGGGATTTTCAATAAATAAGATGGATTCGTTAGGCTTTGCTGATAATATTGCAACAATGATTGGCATTGCATACGATAAACCAAACCCTACATTTTTTGCACTAAACTCATCTGTTTTGCCGTCTTTTGTGTTAAATTGATATTTCAATTCATATCCCAATATCCCAATATCTTTAACAATTATATTTACTCCCGAGCATATTTCTCTTTCCCATGCAGTCACTTGAGAAAAAAGGTCTGCAAATTTAATGTGTTTTTTTAAATGTAATTCAGGTATAACATCTTCATCTTTATGCCTTTGCAAAAAATGGACAAAATGTTCAGCTTGCCCTTCTATTACTGATATTTGATTGTAAACATCTACCACAACATCGTCCTTCACATAGGTTCCTTCAGGTCCCAAGCGAGCAGCACTTATAAATTGACAATTTTTGTCAAATAAAGGTTCTTTTTCTAATTGATTGTTGTCAAATGAGTGGTTTGCCTTGGGTATCAGCGTTTTTGTTGGGTCTTTTATTTCAAAGTCAAAAATCATATTTTGATTTGTAGTATCTATTACAAATTTAATTTCGTCTATTTCAGTAAATTGATATAGAGCATCTTTGGCTGTACCCACAGTGACAGGATTGGATTTTAAGTCCAAATAATCAAATTGCGATTTATTAAAAAACGACTCTCTCAATAACAATAAGGCTTGAATAACCGAAGATTTTCCACTGCTGTTTGCGCCACACAACACGGTCAAATTGGAAAAATCTAATTTGGTTTCTTTGTGCGATTTGAAATTATTTAATTCAACTTTTCGTATCATACTATGTATTTATTTAATAAATCAGAAAAAATTTCATGTCTCTTTTTTACTTTATCTTTACTTGCTGTACTTGTCGTGATAGCATCCCAAAAAGAATTATTTTGCTGTAATTGTTTGAACTCATTTTTAAAGTTTTTCTTTTGCTGAATCAGTTTGTCTTGTTGAATTTGAGTAAGTTTTGCAAAATGAACACTAATGATTTCAAATAGCGATTTATTGATAAACCTATATTTAACTCGCCATGTTTTTCTAAAAGCATCTTTGCCAAATATATTAAAAGACAAATCCATCGCTTTTTGAAAATTCCGGAGTATCACTTCTTGCTGTTCTATTTCTGATGGAATAGATTTTGTTCCTTTTGTTAAAAAAGAATCCATGTCGGGTTCATATTCTTCATAACCAAGAAGATAAAAACTCAAAAATCGGGTAGCAAAATCTAAATCTTCTTGCCGCACATTAGAAACCGAACCGCCTGTTGCCTTTATAAAACTTTTTCCTGTCGGTGTTTTCGGCGATATTAATTGTTCTACAAAATTAATTCTATAGCCTTGGAAAAGAGCTGTTCTGATTTCTTGCGCCTTCAATACCGTACCTCCCTGATTGATGCGACTAAAAATATTATATTTTACTTCCTCCGGCGTGCCTTTACCTATTAAATTGATAGTAACCTGACACCCTTCTATACGGCGTTGAATATCACGAGGTAATTCTTTCCATGTTTTGCCATTAAATTCTGTTTTAAATTCTAAATCACTCAGTATCAATGCAGATTCATTTTTACTTATGGTGTCTTTTTTAGAATCGCTTAACACAAAATGTTCAAGAGTGCTTATCCTTTGCAATCCATCAATTACCATCCATTTTTTTTCTTTCTTTTTTTCTGCATTTTCAATTTCGATTTCGTCAAAATAAAAAAGAGGAATTGGCAAATTAAGCATTAGTGATTCTATAAACCTACTTTTTTTCTTTGTGTCCCATAAATTCGGCAAACGCTGATATTTTGGAATTAGAATTTTATCACTTTCCAACATATCAATTACTTGCCATATAGATTTATTTTCTATATGAACAGATATTTCATTGGGGTCAAAAGGAATTTCATTTTTGACATTTTCATTCCCTTCATCCGGCTCTATCATATCTTCGGTTCCTGCCATTCTATCACTATTTTTCATTCCACAAAGGTACACATTTTCTTTAACCTGCACATCATTCCAATAACGAGTTATTTATTTTTTCAATATAATTCAAAACCTCATCCCGCCCGCTATTTCTCTCCGACGAGGTGAAAAAAATCGGCGGCAGTTCCTCCCAATCTTCCAGCAGTCGCGCCTTGTAGGCGGCGGTGTTTTCTTTTAGTTGATTGGTCGAAATCTTGTCGATTTTCGTGAAAACTATTGCCAGCGGTACGCCATTTTCGCCCTGCGTGCGGAGAAAATCCAAGTCAATCTGCTGCGGCTCGTGGCGGCAGTCCAGCAGCACAAACAAGTTCGTCAACGCCTCCCGTTTTTCCAAATACGTGTCGATGATTGAGCGGATTTCGTCGCGCTGCTTCTTTCCGCGTTGCGCATAGCCGTAGCCGGGCAAATCCACGAGATACCATTCGTTGTTGATTAGGAAGTGGTTGATTAGCAGCGTTTTCCCCGGCTTGGAGGAGGTCATTGCCAGCCCTTTCTTGCCCGTCAGCATATTGATGAGGGAGGATTTGCCCACGTTGGAACGCCCGATAAACGCATATTCGGGGTGCATATCCTGTGGGCATCGTGCCACATCAACGTTGCTCACTACAAATTCCGCTTTTTTGACAGTCATCACGGCAACAAAGGTAGTAAAAAAAATGTATATCCGATGCCCCATTCGGAAAAATCAACCAGTACGTGCTCCAAATTCGTATGCGCTTTTACGGTCAAACCTGCCCAGAAATTAGGTGTAAGGTGATATTTTAGTCCTGTTCGCACATACACGCGGTCGTGTTCGCCATTTTCAATGTTCTTGGGGAAAAGATATACGCCGCATTCGATGGGTATATGCAGTTGAGGCGATAAAATCTGTTCATAATAGCCCACGACGGCAGGGCTGACCCTATCTTTCCGCCCTGTTCGTTGCTTGCCATCGTTTTTTTTGCCGAATGAAAATGTTGTTTCAAGACCTCCACCGATGATATTTTTATGTGATAATTGACGCAATAACTTAATGCCTGTCAGCATTTTGTAGTAATATGGCGTTTCGAGTTCGTTTTGTTTGCGTCCTGCCGCAATTCTTACGTCTAATTTCCATCGCTTATCGTATTCCGGCAGATGCTCCAGCGGTTGTTGCGGTGGCTGCACGGCATTGATTTGATATTTTGCCGAAACGGATACCGGAAATAGATTTATCCCGATGTTGGGTTGTTTCCACGCGCCATTGGAAAAATGCTTGAAGCCCAGAGTAGTGCCGATGGACAGAAAACGATTGATGTGATAATCGCCATAAAAATGAACGCCGGCGATATAACTGACTGATAATCCCATAAATACATTGGTGGCATTGGTGCTCTTGTCGTAGGGATTAAAATTCCAAGCCACGCCAAATTCGCCGCCATACCCGAAAGAAAACTTTTGCCCTTCGCGCATTGCCGAAAAGGGAATTTCGCCCCAACCGAAAACCGCTACAGGCTTGCCGATGTTAGGATTATGAAAATCCCCGAAATAAGCCCCAAAACCATATTTCGGAAAATGATACAACGACGCAAAACTGTTGTTGTATGGCTGCATGGCAAATTTGATTTCATACCCTTGATAGCGACTGTCGCTGACGGCTTGCCGCCCGACATTTGCCTCTTTAAAAACACTCGCCTTGCTCGAAACATCTATCATCGGTCCGATTTCAGTGGCAACCGCGCCCCAATACGCCGTCTGAGAAAAAGAGGAATAATGAGCAAATAGTAAAAATAACAGGCTCACCAGCAGTCTTTTGCAAAAATTTGTCTTCATTTGTAACATTTCCAAATTATTTTTTATTGTTTTTTGGACATAAAAAAAACGGACTTAATTATCCGTCTTGAGGTCTTAGACTACCTAATGAATAGATAAGCAAGCCCGCATTACTGCGAGCGTTCACTCATTCTTATTCATATTGAAATTGTCTAAGTTTCAAGACAAGAATAGCGTTAAACGCTTTTTTTACTATGTCCTTCCAACCAACATCGCTATGTTGCGCTTGGAATTGCGACAAAGGTAAGAGTTATTTTTTAATTGGCAAAACTTTTTTGCAAAAAAATCTTACCTTTGCATAAAATTTTGGACATAATGAAACTCGGATTGATTCAACAGGCAAACACCGCCGACAGTCAGGCAAATATCACTAAACTGACTGCCAACATTCGCGTATGTGCCGCCCAAGGGGCGCAACTCGTGGTGCTTCAGGAGTTGCACAACGGCTTGTATTTTTGTCAAACGGAAGATACGCAGGCGTTTGACCGCGGCGAAACCATCCCCGGAGTGTCCACCGACCTGTTCGGAAAATTAGCCAAAGAATTGGGCATCGTGCTCGTGCTGTCGCTGTTTGAAAAGCGCACGGCGGGCGTTTACCACAACACCGCCGTGGTGGTCGAGCGCGACGGCACCATCGCGGGCAAATACCGCAAAATGCACATCCCCGACGACCCTGCCTACTACGAAAAATTTTATTTCACCCCCGGCGACTTGGATTTTAAGCCCATACAGACCTCCTTGGGCAAGTTGGGCGTACTCCTCTGC
>BNTR01000101.1 GCA_025996755.1 Bacteroidia bacterium | reverse complement strand
GTGCTAACTTTCTCATCATTTTCGGCGACAAAGGTATGTGATTTTTTTGAGATACGCAAGCGTTTTTGAAAAAAAATCAAAATAATTTTCCAATAATCATTAACTAATCATATCCAGATGGCAGCACAACAGACTGCCTGTCTGTTGGTCGCGCAGGTGCAATCCATTGCCTTCGCAGTATTTATATGACTTGCAGCGGGCACATTTCCCTGTTTTTGTCCACGAGCGGTCGCGCATATTTTGGTAGCGGGAGTTCCAGACCGTCCAAAAATCGTCTTGATAGATATTGCCCTGTATGTAGTCGGCGCGGAGGCTAGGGCAGGCACTGATGGAGCCGTCCACGAGCACGGAGCCGATGTGGATGCCCGCCTGACAGAAAAACGGCGTGTCGCGCACTTCCATTTCGTAGTCGCCCAGATAGCCCTCACAGCCATACGATGCCTTGATGTGCCCCTCTTGGCGCGTTTGCTTGATAAATTCAAAGAGTTGCACAAATTCGTGCGGCGCGAGTTTCAGCAGGGGGTTGTCTGCCGCACGCCCCTTGGGGAAGATGCTGAACAGCCGCCAATGCGTTACGCCCAAACTGATAAGCAGTTCCTTGATACTTGCTAACTCGTTGATAGTGCGCTTATTGACGCACGTTACCACATCATAAACCAACCCTTTGGTGGAGGCGACCATCGCGATAGCATCTTTGGCACGTTCCCACGAGCCGTTTTTGCCGCGCAACCAGTCGTGCGCATCGGCAGTGGGTCCGTCAAAACTCACCGTGATGGAGCCTAAACCCGCCCTGAGCAGTTCCGCAAAGCGCGTCGGCGTGAGTGCGTAGCCGTTAGTAACCATCCCCCACGGAAATTCGCGCCGGTGAAATTCCTGCCCGCATTGCGCCAAATCTTTGCGCATCAGCGGCTCGCCGCCGGTGAGCACAATCATCGTTTTGTGGCAATTCACATGCGGCGCAATCCCGTCCAGCACGTTCAAAAAATCCGCCAAAGGCATATCGGGAGCCGCTTCCTGCGTGCAATCGCTGCCACAGTGCAGGCAGTGCAGGTTGCAACGCAAGGTACATTCCCAAAACAGATAACTGAGTTCGTGCAATTGCGCTTGATTGCGCTTGTGCAGCCGAAAAAGCGACAGGGCAATTTTCTTTTTGAGGTTCACGATAAACTTGCTTTAAGGTTGAAAAGGAGCAGATGGAACGCCGTACATAGGTGCCACCAGAGGCTCATCTAATGTCACATCTTGCGTTTTCACGAACTTGCCGCCATACCAACCGGTGCTTTGTTCCACTTGGTCGTCCTTGGTAAACTCGCCCTCAACGGTTTTGAAGCCATACGTGCCGTTTTCTTCGCCGTCAATATCTGCAAATCTTAATTGATAGTCTTTGTTGGGATTGGGGAAATCGCCAAATTCAAAGTGATATTTTCCTGCCTCATCGGTGTAAGTGGTGTCACCAAATTCAGGAGAAGGCTCATTCCAATACCACGGGCGAACCACCCGTATGTCCCGAATAGGCTCGGAAGTGGCGGCATCCGTCACCCTCCCGTTGATTTCATACATTGCGACAGGCACGCCATACTCCGCTACCGGCGAGCCGTACTCATCCAGAGGGTCGTCTATTTTACAGCCCGCAAACAGCCCCGTCGCGCCCAGCAAAACGACAATCAGCTTGTCGAAAAGTTTAATACATCCTTTTTTCATCTTTTTTGATGCAAAGGTACTACTTTTGGGGCGGATATGCAAGCGGCAGCGATTCCACAAACTTCGCCATTCCGGCACTCGCCTTCTCCTTGATAATCTGCACCTTAGACGGGACAGATACATCCGCCGGGTCGATAAGGTAAATGGGCGTGTCGGCTTTGGCATAATTTATCAGTCCGGCAGCCGGATAGACCTGCATCGAAGTGCCGACTATCACAACAATATCAGCCGTAGACACTATCTCGGCGGCTTTCTCAATCAACGGCACGGCTTCGCCAAACCACACAATAAACGGACGAAGAAGGGAGCCGTCTGCCGCCTTTTCGTCCTTCTCAATGGCGCGCGTACCTATCTCAACCACCTGTGTCTTAGATTCGTTGCAGGCTTTGGTGAGTTCGCCGTGCAAATGAACCACGCGCGTGCTGCCCGCCCGCTCGTGCAAATTGTCCACATTCTGCGTAACAACAGTAACGCGATAATGCGCCTCCAATGCGGCAATGGCTCTATGCCCCGCGTTCGGCTCCACCGTTTCCAACTCCCTGCGGCGCAGATTATAAAACGCCTGAACCATCTCTTTGTCGGCATACCAACCCTCGATGCTCGCCACCTTATTGGGGTCATACCCATCCCACAGCCCGCCGGAATCCCGAAAAGTGCTAATCCCGCTCTCGGCACTCATCCCCGCGCCGGTCAAAAAAACAATGTGTTGCTCTGTTTTCATATTCTTATTGCAAATTTTTCCACAAATGTAATCATTTTTTCTCAAAGTACGCTACGCCGGAAGGCGTTAAATTTTGCTCACCCCGTACAAGCGTTGAATCCACCGAGGTAATCTTTTTTGAAAAAACACGCATTTTTTCAAAAAAAATGCGTACCTTTGCGTGTCAAAAAAAAGAAATTAAAAAACAATGAGCGAAGATAAATTGCACGATGCGGCGGAGTATTCTGCCGACAGTATTCAGGTTTTGGAGGGGTTGGAGGCTGTTCGGAAACGTCCTTCCATGTATATTGGCGACACGAGTCAGAAAGGGTTGCACCATTTGGTGTATGAAGTGGTGGACAATTCCATCGACGAAGCCCTTGCGGGGCATTGTAAGAACATTGAGGTGTTCATCAATGAGGACAATTCCGTTACCGTGAAGGACGACGGGCGCGGCATTCCGGTCGGCTATCACGAAAAAGAGAAGAAATCTGCCCTCGAAGTGGTGCTGACGGTGCTTCACGCCGGTGGCAAGTTTGATAAAGATTCCTATAAGGTGTCCGGCGGTTTGCACGGGGTGGGCGTGTCGTGTGTGAATGCCCTCTCGACCTATCTGCGGGCAGAAGTGCGCCTCGATGGCAAGGTGTATATGCAGGAATTTTCGTGCGGCAAAGCCATTTCGCAACTGCAAACAATCGGCGACACCACCGAGCGCGGCACGACTATTACGTTTAAGCCCGATGCCACGATTTTCACTGTTACCGAATATAAATACGACATTTTGGCGGGTCGCTTGCGCGAATTGGCGTATCTGAATGCCGGTGTGCGTCTGATTTTGACCGATAAACGCCTCAAAAACGAAGCCGGCGAATATAAAAACGAAACGTTCTTTTCGACGCTGGGCTTGAGCGAGTTTGTGCGCTTCATTGATGCCGCCAAAGAGCCGCTGCTCGGCGATGACGTGATTCATATCATCACCGAAAAAGAGGGTATGCCGGTGGAAGTGGCGATGACTTACAACACATCGTACAACGAGAGCATCTCGTCGTATGTCAATAATATCAACACGATAGAGCACGGCACACACGTGGCGGGCTTCCGCAGCGCGCTCACCCGCACGTTGAAAAAATATGCGGAAACCAGCAAGTTGTTGGACAAGGTGAAAATCGAAATCTCGCCCGACGACTTCCGCGAAGGATTGACCGCCATCATCTCCGTGAAGGTGCAAGAGCCTCAGTTTGAGGGACAAACGAAAACCAAGTTGGGCAACAACGAGGTGCGTGGAGCCGTCGACCAGGCGGTGGGCGAAGTGCTCGGAAACTATCTCGAAGAGCATCCGAAAGAGGCAAAAACGATTGTCGATAAGGTGATTTTGGCAACCACAGCCCGTCACGCAGCCCGCAACGCCCGCGAACTCGTGCAGCGCAAATCGCCGCTTTCGGGCGGTGGATTGCCCGGCAAGTTGGCAGACTGCTCCGACCGCAACCCCGAACTGTGCGAGATATTCCTCGTCGAGGGAGATTCGGCAGGCGGCACCGCCAAACAGGGTCGTGAGCGCAAATATCAGGCTATTTTGCCCCTGCGCGGTAAGATTTTGAATGTCGAAAAGGCGATGCCTCACAAGGTGTTTGAAAGTCAGGAAATCCGCAATATCTTCACCGCTTTGGGCGTAACGATTGGCACCAACGACGATGCTAAGGAACTGAATATAGAGAAGTTACGCTACCACAAAGTGGTGATTATGACCGATGCCGACGTGGACGGCAGCCACATCGCGACGTTGATTTTGACATTCTTTTTCCGCCACATGCGCCCGATGATTGAACACGGCTACATATATATCGCCACGCCGCCGCTCTATCTGATGAAAAAGGGCAAGGTGGAAGAGTATTGCTGGACCGACCAACAGCGGCAAACGTTTATCGACCGCTATGCCGACGGCGACGAAAAACAGGTGCACACGCAACGCTACAAAGGTTTGGGCGAAATGAACGCCACACAACTTTGGGACACCACGATGAATCCCGAACAGCGCACCCTGCGCCGCGTTTCCATCGAAAATGCCGCCACCGCCGACCGCGTGTTCGCCATGCTGATGGGCGAAGAAGTGGCTCCCCGCCGCGAATTTATCGAAGACAATGCAACGTATGCCAATATTGATGCGTAATGACAAAGACAGAAATTCAGGATTTTTTTCGACAGAACGCCGAGAAACGGGAAAAATGGAACAAAAAAGACCGGTTTTATCATAAACTGCTCGAAAAATATTTTTCATTTATCGTTCCGGTGGGCAAGCGGGTGATTGAAATTGGGTGCGGTTCGGGCGATTTGCTGCACGCGGTGCGCCCCTCGTATGGCGTGGGCATTGATTTTGCGCCGGAAACGATTGAAATTGCGCGGCGGAAATACCCCGATTTGCATTTTGAGACGCTTGACATTGAAGAAATTTCTGAAAACGGGCTGGGCGAACGCTTCGATTATGTGATTTTGAGCGACACGATGGGATGCTTGTGGGATGCTCAAAAAGCCATCCACAATATTAGAAACTTGTGCCACCCGCAAACGCGCATCGTCATTTCTAATTACAGTTTCTTGTGGGAGCCTGTGATTAAACTGTTGGAAACCACCGGCTTGAAGCAAAAGCAGTTTATGTCGAACTGGCTTTCCAATCGGGATGTCGAAAATTTGCTGGCGTTGGAAAACTATCAGGTCATCAAAACGGAGCGAAAAATTATGTTTCCGCTCTACATTCCGCTCATTAGTTCGCTGTTTAATACGATTTTGGCAAATTTGCCCGTGCTGAACCACCTCAATTTGGTGGATATTATTGTGGCGCGTCCTGTTCCGCCGGCGGAAACGCATTCGAGTGTAACCATCGTTGTGCCGGCGCGCAACGAACGCGGCAATATCGAGAATGCCATCAAGCGCACGCCCCATTTTGGCACCGCGCAAGAGTTTATTTTCATCGAAGGCGGCTCGCATGACGGGACGTATGAAGAAATGGAGCGCGTGAAGGCTGCTTATCCCGACAAAAATATCCGCCTGATGCAACAGACCGAAAAAGGCAAGGGCAATGCCGTACGCGAGGCGTTCGATGCCGCCACAGGCGATGTGCTGATGATTTTGGATGCCGATTTGACCGTCCCACCGGAAGAATTACCGAAATTTTACGATGCTTTGCGCGACAATAAGGGCGAATTTATCAACGGTTGCCGGCTGGTGTATCCGATGGACAAGCACGCGATGCGGTTTCTTAACTTGTTGGGTAACAAGTTTTTCGGGATGTTCTTCTCCTACCTGTTGAGCCAAAACCTGAAAGACACGCTCTGCGGCACAAAGGTTTTGTATCGCGAAGATTACGAGAAAATCAAAGCCAACCGCTCCTATTTCGGCGAATTTGACCCGTTTGGCGATTTCGATTTGCTGTTTGGTGCCGCCAAGCAAAACCTCAAAATCACGGAAATCATCATCCGCTACAAAGACCGCGAATATGGCTCCACGCAGATTAGCCGCTTCCGACACGGCATTCTGCTGTTTCAAATGAGTTTTTTTGCCGCGCGCAAAATCAAGTTTATTTGACCGGTCGTCAATTTTATTGATTATCCGCAATCCTACCATTTTTTGGCTCTACTGGTATTTGTGTGGAAAGATGTGTTGTGTGTGCCTAACGGCACACACAAAAGAGATTGACACAAATTAAGATGCGTTTGCCCTGAACGCAACGTGCGGACACCAAAAGCCGTCCGAAAGATTGCGCCTTCGGACGGCTCTTGCTGCTCGTATGCAAGGCTGGAGCCTTGCGTCTTAACTCCGACGTAAGCAGAGCTTACGCCGAACAAGGGGACATCCTCTACCGATTAAGATGCCTTTGCTTATCGAATATGATGCCAAACGATTAGCATTCAGTTATTTTTACTCATCCATTTTCTTTATTTCTTCATATATCCAATTCAAATTTTTATAATACTTTTTTTCATCTTGTACGTGTTTTTTGATTGTCTGTTGCGCAACCGTTTTATCTGCAAAAATATTTTCCACACGATACCCCATTTGATTATAAAAAGTTTGTATATCAATTAACTCTCTTTTTACCATCAATGCACCTAATTCAATTGTGCCAAGGTAATTAAATATGTCAATCTTGAGAATGTCATCGAATGGAGGTATTTTTCCGTCCCTTTTTTCTTCGCTTGATTCTTTTTCGTTGGAAAAAGTGTTATCATCCCCATCCGACAATAAGGCATAGTGCGCGTTTCGGTTATGCTCATCCGTAGTTAATTGCTTCCGCAATTCTACCAAAGCCGTGATACAAGCCATATCGGAACGCTTTTTTAATTGACTGCCTGCCACATATAAAGTGAGTATGCTAAAACAAGCTATCAACAAGGATTTCAGAAAATACCAATTGAAAATTAATCCATATAACTGACACTGACTGTTGTAATCACATAGTGTGATATGCAACTTCCAAATGAATACTATACAGAAAACAATTACTAAGCCCCGAAATAACCTGCGCAAAACGCAAAGGATTTTACCTATTTCAAGAATTTTTTTCATTTTATTTTAAAATTATTTTTTGACTCTCATTAATTCACTTCGGACGATAGTTATTTAAATGCCACGTCAATCCGCTTGGTTCTGTTCTCAGCGTTTCTAACGAAGTTGTCCCTGTTTTTTCTAGTTTCAGATACACTTTGTTCCATCCTCTTTTCAGCGATAGACTATACTTTACATTCTTTGCTATAAAGTGATCGTCTATGGTAGAACCGGTTATGTTAACATCTCTATCAACGTACATGTACCAGATAGTTTCCACTTCAGCGGCAGCATTAGGGTCCTCATCATCCGCCTTATAATAGACTAACTCACCTACTTCATTTTCACCTTTATACGCTTCAATGGATTTGACACTACAACCTTTAGCATTTACATCGCTTGCCTTTACGTTTCCGCTCAAACCCTCCGCTGTGGTAGAAAGATATTTATCCTGTACTATTAACGGTAAATTGAGTATAAACCTGCCATTATCGTAGCCACTTCTTACCACATACTCATCATTGTAGTCTTCACGGGAATGGAAAACCACTCTTACTTCGTCAATATCCACCTCGTCAGCTGTTAGCCCAGGAGGTAAATTCACAGCAGTTGCCTTAATCACACCGTCAAAGCCGCTGCCGCCACTGTTATTAACATCCTCGTCGTCTTCTTTGTTGCAACCTGCAAAAAGTAAACCTGCACAAATACAGGCAGTTACATTGAAAAAAATCTTTTTCATTTGAAATTTTGTTTTACGTCCGTTCCTTAAACAGACCTTTAATTTATAATTTTTTTTTGCCCTGGATATTCATGATACACACATAAAAAAAAGCGCGGACAAAACTCTAAAATTTATCCGTGTACGAGGTCTTCGCATTACCTACTATCAAACAAACATGAATTAGCCCACGCCGGAGCGTGAACGTCA
Source organism: Bacteroidia bacterium (assembly GCA_025996755.1). Classification (GTDB taxonomy): domain Bacteria; phylum Bacteroidota; class Bacteroidia; order Bacteroidales; family Azobacteroidaceae; genus Azobacteroides. The sequence continues at coordinate 2,448 of BNTR01000101.1, read as the reverse complement.
TCACTTTATTCCTTGATAGTATCTGAAATTTGCGAAGTTTCGTACACAAGAAAACAAGCTAAACGCTTTTTCCAATCTTAAAATGTGCGTATTAACACACCTATGTCTTCATAATCTCCTATAATTTAGAATGTTATCACTCGTATTCGCTCATTCATTCGAGCAAATATCGTCTGATATTAAACTCTTTCATTAGTAGAGCAAATATCGGCTGCAAAGGTAAAACTTCTTTTTGAATTGGCAAAGTTTTTTTGCGGAAAAATCAAAATTTAGTGGCACGATTGCGGATAATCATCTCAATTTTTCAAGATTTTTTCATACGCTTTCGCATTTTGCAGCAGTGCCTGCGCTACTTTCACGGCGGGGTCGGTGCGCAATTCGTAGATGACTGTTCCCCTTTCGTAGTAATACTGCTGCATGATTTCCTGGGCGAGGGCTTCGGAAACCTGCTTTTTGTAGAGTTGCAAATCGCGGTCTAAGTCGGGTTTGAGTTTGTTTTCGAGGTTTTGAAATTCGGTGGCAGCACCGTCGTAATAGCCCTCAAACTCCATTATTCGTTTGAGATTTTCCATTGTTTTTTCACTCTGGCGGTCATAGGTGAAGTTTTTCGACTTTACGAAATCGGCAAATTCGGCGTAGGTGGCATCCGTCAGCACAAACTTGTCGGGGGCGGCGATGGTGGGGTGCTTTTCGCGCCACGCGGTGGCTACGAAATCGAAATACAGGTCGTGCGCCTGCAAATAGTAGAGCATCGTCGGCAAATTCTCGTCGGCGAGCACGCTGTCGGGCAAAATGCCGCCGCCATCGCGCACGGGGCGGTGGTTGCGCGTGTAATAAACCCGCGTCAGAGTGTCGGGAATCGCCGATACGCGCCCCTCATTGTCGCGCTGTGCGTAGTTAATCGCCTGAATCGACCGCCCGCTGGGGATGTAATATTTGGAGGTCGTTACCTTCAACTGCCCGCCGTAGGGCAACTCGTGAATGGATTGCACCAGCCCCTTGCCAAAGGTGCGCGAGCCGATAACCACACCCCTGTCCAGGTCCTGAATCGTGCCCGCCAAAATTTCCGAAGCCGAAGCCGAATTGCCGTTCACCAGCACCACCAGCGGCATATCCGGCGCAAGGGGCTGATTGGGGGCTTTATACACGCGGTCGGATTGCGGATTTTTGCCGCGCATCGACAGCAGCGTCTCGCCTTTCGGCAAAAAAAGATTGAGAATCTCCAAACATTCTTCCACCGACCCGCCGCCATTGTCGCGCACGTCGATTATCAGCGAATGAATTTTGTTCTTTTTCTGCAAATCCAACAGTGCTTTTTTGAACGACTCCGCCGCACTGCCCGCCGAAAATCCCGACAAATAGATGTAGCCGATGTCCTTGCCAACGGTGCCATAATAGGTTACGGGGTCGATATGCACCAATGAGCGGTTGATTGTAACTTCGCGCGGGGTGTTGTCGCCGCGTCGCCGATAGGTGAGTTTGAGCGGCGTGTTAGGCTGCCCTTTGAGGAGTGCGCTGGCTTCCACCGTTGTTTTTCCGCGCATACTGACGGTGTCGATTGCCACGATTTCATAACCCGGAATCAGCCCTGCACGCGCGGCAGGCATATTTTCATACGGCTGATTGATGTAAATTTTGTCGGCGCGCATCGTGATAATCGCCCCGATGCCGCCATATTCGCCCGTGATGAGGTACTTAAAATCGGGCATTCCCTCTTCCGGCACATACTCGGTGTAGGGGTCTAAATGCCCCAGCGTGTAGTCAATCGCATCTCGCACCAACTTTTGCGCATCCAACGAATCCACATAATAGAGGTTGAGGTCTCTGAACACGGTATTAAAGACGTCCATATTCTTAACAATCTCAAACCGTTGATTTTCAGAAAGTTGAGCCGACACATTGGCACACAATCCTACTCCGGCTGCTAACACTACAAATTTTATTTTCATTTTTTATTAAAATTTTTGTGCAAAGGTATTGTTTATTTGCGAAAAAAGCAATACCTTTGCACCCGCAATTAGAAAATTCTTCCTTAGCTCAGTTGGTTAGAGCATCTGACTGTTAATCAGAGGGTCCTTGGTTCAAGTCCAAGAGGGAGAGCGAGGGTAAGTCCTATACGGTCAGCTCCCTGCGAATCCCCCAGGGTTTGACGACAGCAAGGGTAGTTGGTTGTAGCGACGCGATGTAGATAGCTTGCCCTTATTTTATTGCAGCAGGAGAGGTGCTCGAGTGGTTTAAGAGGTACGCTTGGAAAGCGTATGTGCGGCAAAACTGCACCGGGGGTTCGAATCCCTTCCTCTCCGCTCAGAGTCGCTACCAATAGGCGACAAACAGCACACAAAGTCTGTAAAATTAGCATTTTACAGGCTTTTTCTTTGTTTTTGATTTCTCCTGAAAGTCAAGAAAAAGTCAAAAACGGACAGACTTCCGTTACCAAATCGTTACCTA
>BNTR01000100.1 GCA_025996755.1 Bacteroidia bacterium | reverse complement strand
CCATATCGTGATTTGCACCAAGTGCGACGAAGATTTGTCGGAACACGACTTGCAGGTACTCTCGGAGCATATTCCGCTGCACAAACAGCAGCAACTGTATTTCACGGGCTACCATTACAAGGGGCTACTGCCCGTTTTTCCGGATAGCACGCCGGTGAAAAAAGAAAGCCTCGAACGCCTGCAAAAAGAGGCTTACAGCCTGCTGATGGTGGCAGGATTGGCTCTGCCGGAGGATATGGCGGCGTATCTGAAAAATTATACGGAGGATTTGCAAACGCTGATTTTCCCCGACCACCACCATTTTTCAAAACACGACGTGGAGAAAATCGCTGCCCAATTTGCGGCGATTAAGAACGAAAAAAAGATGCTCATCACCTCCGAAAAAGATGCCGTGCGCCTGATGGGCAGCCCTTTTATTCCGGAAACACTCAAATCCGAACTCTATTATCTGCCCATCCGCGTCGTTTTTTGCAACAATCAGGAAGAATTATTCACAAAAAAAATAGAAGAACATGTTACAAATTTTAAAGGAGACCGCAGCTTGGCTTAGACCACAGATACCTGCGGACACGAAAATTGGCGTTATTTTGGGCACCGGCTTGGGCGATTTGGCGGATGCGATTACGGACAAGAAAGAGATTTCTTACGAAAAAATCCCGCATTTCCCCGTTTCAACGGTGGAAGGGCACAGTGGCAAACTGATTGTCGGCAAATTGGGCGGCAAACCCATTTTGGCGATGCAGGGGCGGTTTCACTATTACGAGGGCTACGACATGAAGCAGGTAACTTTCCCGGTGCGCGTGATGCAGTTGCTGGGCTTTGAATACCTGTTTGTGAGCAACGCGGCGGGCGGTATGAACGGCTCGTTTGAGGTGGGCGACATCATGCTGATTGAAGACCACATCAACCTGTTTCCGGAGCATCCCCTGCGCGGCAAAAACTACGAGGAACTTGGCGTGCGCTTCCTCGACATGAGCGAAACCTACAGCAAGGAGTTGCGCAAATTAGCCGTCGCGGTGGCAGAAAAAAACCGCATCAAGTTGCAAAAAGGCGTCTATGTGGGCTTGCAGGGACCGACGTTTGAAACGCCCGCCGAGTATTACTATTTCCGCATCATCGGCGGCGATGCGGTGGGGATGTCCACCGTGCCGGAAGTAATCGTAGCGCATCACGGCGGGCTGAAAGTGCTCGCGTTTTCCATCATCACCGACCTCGGCGTGATTGGAAAAGTGATGGAAGTGAGCCACGAAGAGGTGCAGGCAGCGGCGAAAATCGCCCAACCCAAGATGGCATTTATTATGGAGGAAATCATCAAGCAGTTGAAACTCTGATGATTAGGGTGGCAGAATCTTGAAAGGAACTCTTAAAACAGGGCATCTTCGTTGAAATCTGCCAATTCATCTTCATTGTAACCCTCCTCGTCATCAAAGCCTAAATCGTCGTCGAGCAAGTCATCCGCTGCAGGGATGGGTGCGGCGGCGATTTTTGCGAAATCCATCGTTTCTTCGGGGGCGATTTGGCGGGGGGGCTTGCCTTCGGATTTCACTACTTGCGGCTTGGCTTGGTTTTTTCCGGGGATGATTTCTTTCAGTTCCATAAAAAAGCAGCGGTCGGTGAGCGGCTCAAACACGTAGAGCATTTTTTGGTGCTCCTCTTCCAACAATTCGCTGAGGCGGGTGCTGTCCATTATATACAGGTCTTTCTCGAAGTCGGAACCCATATCAATGAGCGTGATTTCCGTATCTTTTTCCCACTCGTCGTTGCAGAGGAAAAACGACGTGATTTGGTCTTGCCGGTAGTTCACGGCATCCAAAATCGCCTCGTGCAATGTATGAAACGTGGCATCCGAATCAATGGTGATGTCGCGCCGAAAATCATCCACCTCGTCTGAAACTAAAATAAATCTGTAAATCATTTTTTCAATATTTTGGGTGCAAAGGTAGATATTTTTTTTTAATCTATGAAATAAATTGTACCTTTGCCGTTCAATTATTTCAAAAGATGAAACACGATTTATTCAGGAAGAAAAGCATCACGGCGATGCTTCGGGAGGCGGACACCTCCGATGGCGGCGGCTTGAAACGGACGCTCTCCGCCACCAATCTGGTTACATTGGGCATTGGGGCTATTGTGGGCACGGGCATTTTTGTTGTTACCGGTCAGGCGGCGGCTCAATATGCGGGTCCGGCACTCACCATCTCGTTTCTCATTTCCGCCTTCGGGTGTGTGCTGGCGGGGTTGTGCTATGCCGAATTTTCTGCGATGATACCCGTTTCGGGCAGCGTCTATTCTTACAGTTATGCCACGGTTGGCGAACTCCTCGCGTGGTTTATCGGCTGGGACTTGATTCTCGAATATCTCTTTGCCGTTTCGAGCGTTGCGGTCGGCTGGTCGGGCTATGCGTGCAACTTGCTGAGCGGCTGGGGGTTGGAACTCCCGCCGCATCTCATTCAGCCGACATTCGACCACGTTTCGGGCGCGGGCTGGGTGCTCACGGGTAGCATCATCAATTTCCCCGCCGTGTTCATCATCGCTCTGGTATCGTCGCTGCTGCTGGCGGGCGTGAAGCAATCGACGCGCATCAACACCATCATTGTGGTGGTGAAAGTGAGCGTCATCCTGCTCTTTATCGGCTTCGGGATGTCGTATATCGACACGAGCAACTACCATCCGTATATCCCCGAAAACACCGGCTCGTTTGGCTCATTTGGCTGGAGCGGCATTTTGCGCGCCACGGCGGTGGTGTTTTTCGCCTATCTGGGCTTCGATGCCCTTTCGACCGCCGCTCAGGAAACCCGCAACCCGCAGAAGAATATGCCCAAAGGCATTCTTATTTCGCTGTTGATATGCGCCGTGCTGTATGTAGCCGTCACAGCCGTCCTCACGGGGATGGTCAATTACAGGGAACTGAACGTGGACGCGCCCATCGCGCTGGCGATTGACCGGGCGGGAGAAAATCTGTTGTGGCTCAGTCCGTTCATCAAAATAGGTGCCATAGCGGGCATCAGTTCGGTGATTTTGGTGATGACGTATGGATTGACGCGCATCTATTATGCGATTGCGCACGACGGATTGCTGCCCCGGATGTTCGCCAAAGTGAACGCAAAAACCGGCGTGCCTCAAAACGCCACCATCTTTGCCTGCATCGGCTGCAGCTTGGTGGCAGGGCTTTTTCCCCTCCACGTGCTGGTGGAAATGGTGTCGATAGGCACCCTGATGGCATTCGCCATCGTCTGCATCTCCGTGCTCGTGCTGCGCAAGACCCAACCGGATTTGAAACGCCCTTTCCGTGTCCCATTCGTGCCGTGGATACCTCTGCTCGGCGCAGGCGTGTGTATCCTGCAAATGGTTTCGCTGCCGTGGAGCACGTGGCTGCGGCTGATTATCTGGACGGCGGTGGGCTTGGCAATTTATTTCTGCTACGGCATACGGCGCAGTCGGCTATCATAACGTCTCATGACAGACTAAAATTGGAAATAGATAAACGCCTGCAAATCAGCCGTTACGAATTGATAAATCAGGAAGACGGACACGACCACGATGGTTGCCATAAGTGCAAGGTGCATTTTGGCGAAAGCATAGCGGTAGCGACGTTTAAAATTGTCGGGGAGCCAGTGGATAAGCATCCCGATGATAATCAGCGAGAACACGAAGCGATATTCATACACCATTGTGCCGATTTGCGACACATTCCATTGGCTGCCGATTTGATTGACCATGTTTTGTGCCGTGCTCCAAGCCGTTTGGTTGGCATCCGATGGGTTTAGATTGGAGCCGGAACGGAAAAAGAGGCGCGTGAATGAGACATATACAAACGTCTGAAAAATGCCCCACGCATTGTCTAACCATGCAAATTTGCGCTTGATGTCCGTCATGATGTAGCAATAGCGAACGAGCGTGCCCACAAAAATAATCGCCACCCACACGAGCAGGATATTCGCCAGCGGGGCATCAAAAAAGTATTTGAAAAGGAGGCATCCTGCGAGTAGCGAGGCTTGAATCATCACCTGGCGCCACGCACTTTTATCGCGCCAATACTTGTACGCCACGATTCCCACGCCATTCAGTCCGCCCCAAATCATAAAATTCCAACTTGCCCCGTGCCACAAGCCGCCCAGCAGCATGGTGTTCATCAGGTTGAGGTCGGTATTGATTTTTTTGCGCAGTTCGGGGCGGGAATAAAACAAGTAAAAGACGCGCAGCAAAACCGCCAAAATAGTCAGGCTCACCCACGCATTGTGCGCCAGCATCATGGCTGTGAGCGCGATAAGGATAATCAGCAGGTAGGTGGCAAACGTAACCGCGCGATTGCCGCCCAATGGGATGTAGAGGTAGTCTTGCAGCCATTTGGATAGCGAGATATGCCAACGTTTCCAAAAATTGGCGGCGTTTGGGGCTTTGTAGGGCGCATTAAAGTTTTTCGGCAAGTGAAAGCCCATCAGCAGTGCCACGCCGATGGCGATGTCGGTGTAGCCGGAGAAGTCGGCATACACCTGCAAGGAGTAGCCAAACAGTGCGACAAGGTTTTCAAAGCCCGAAAACATACCCGGATTTTCAAACACGCGGTCCACAAAATTCACGGCGATGTAGTCGCTCAGGATGATTTTTTTCGCCAGCCCGTTCAAAATCCAGAACACCGCCAGCCCGAAATATTTCTGCGTGAGGTGGTATTTTTTATAAATTTGCGGCACAAATTCGGCGGCGCGGATGATTGGTCCTGCCACCAACGACGGGAAGAAACTCACATACAGACCGAAATTCAGAATTTCCTGCATCGGTCGAATGCGCTTCCGATAGACATCCATCAGGTAACTGATGTTTTGAAAGGTGTAAAACGAAATCCCAATCGGCAGCAGGATGCTCGACACATCAAACCGCTCGGAGCCGCTCAGCACGTTGCCAAAAAAGGCAAAGGCATTGAAAATGCGGAAGTCGGTGTCAAAAAGATTGTTGATGACATCCGTGATGAAATACGCATACTTGAAATAAAAGAGGAAAAACACATTGACCAGCAGCCCGATGATGAGGTTGCGCCGCTTCCATTCATTGGTTTTCACTTCATCAATCAGGTGCGCCTGCTTGTAGTTGAAGGCGGTGGTGAACAGCAAAATGAGCACAAACAAGCCGCTCGTTTTGTAATAAAAAAACAGGCTGACAACGCACAACCACGTGTTTCGCATCAACTGTCGGTTTTGCAGCCGCGAAAAAACAGCAAACACCAGCGCAAAAAACACCCAGAAATAGAACTGCGTGAACAACAACGGCGAGTTGGAGTTGAATGCGAATATATTTTGTAAAAAATCCAACATTATTTATTCTTTAACATAAGATGAATTATAATTCATAAGTGCCTCATATAATAAATCGCCCAAATAGAGATAGCCGCCGCGCTTGAAATGGATTTTGTCGGAGGCTGCCAAGCCCTCTTTTTGCCATTTTTGCATCGAGCCTAAGCCGCCCATCAATTCAAACAAGTCCCACAAGCCGCCCTGATGCTGTTTTGCCAACTCATAGAACGCCTCGCGGGCAACCACGCCGTTGGGATTGACCACGTAGCGACCCTTTCCCGTCTTCCGAAACGAGTCGTTGTTGGTGATGAAAATATACGCACAATTGGGATTTACCCGCTCGATGCGCTCAATCAAGGCATTGTAGTTGGCAATAAACCGCGCTTTGGAGAAATTGTCGCCCGCCGCATCGTTGACGCCGATGCCAAAAATCACCAAGTCGGGGTTCAAATAGTGCAGTTCGGACTCCCAATTTTCGCAGCGCAGATAGGACGGCACAGAGGCTCCATTCACGCCGATGGCGTGATAAACCAGCCCGCGCGTGTTGCGCTCCGAGATGATGAAACCATCCACCACAAACGTGTGCGGCTCATTTTCCTGTTGCACAATTTTGAGGCTAAACTCACTTTCCGATTTCGGAACAAAAAACAGATAGCTCGTGCCCGTGGCATTCGGGATGCCTTCAATCAGGTTGTCCTGATAGCTCAAAACGGGCTTCACCGCCGTGCTCTTGTCCAGCGAATAGCCCAGCATCCGGAGGATGTTAAACTCCCAATTCACCTGGGGGGTGGACGGCGGATTGAGCGCGACGTTGATTTGCGCATCCGGATCGTCCGTGTAAACAGCCACGCCCCCCACGCCCAGCGGCACTGCGCGCTTCCGCTGCACATTGCGTGCCGAGTTCCACTGTCCGGAATAGGTCACCTTATAATTGCTCGGATTGTTCGTTTTCGCCACCGTGTAGGGAAAAATATACCCCCTGAAAACAGCCACGTCGTCGTTTACAAACCGCTTTTTCAAATTTTGTCGCACCTGATTGGAAAAAATATCTGCCTGCACGTGCGAGCCGCCGATATGCAGTATATTAAGTCCGTTTTGCTTCAGCGACCTCGGATTTAACCGCAGCAACGCCCGATTGAGACGCTCCGAATCGCCTCCGGGCACCTGAATGCAGTTGTAAGACATATCCATAAAAGGATAGTTTTGGGCAAATATGCCCAAAGACACGCTGATAAATAACCCGATAAATAAGATGCGTTTCATTTGAGGGTGCAAAGGTAAGAAATATTTTTTAATTTAATGGATTTGGCGGATTGAAATTTTTTTTCTACCTTTGCAGCCGCTTGGCTCGAAGGGGCGGAAGCAAAAAAAGAAGGTTAAACGAGTGCTTAACATTTATTATGTTTTTTTTTTTTTTTTAGCGACATTTTCGGTGTATTGTATTAAAAGAAAGTTTACCTTTGTACCCGATAATGAAAGTTATTAACACGTTTTTATTAAATGAGAGTTATTTTATCAACAGTGGGAAACAGTAAAAAGTTTCGGCTTCGGTCGCAGATTTTTGAAGAAATCAGGACTTACACGCCTTGTGGTGGGGTAGGGTTTAATCTTTTCTGCTTTGGTCTGTTATCAATAGTTTGCCTTTTTGGGGCTTGCACCAGATATGATATAGAAGGCGCGATTGGCTTCCAACCGTCGCCGGGAGATGCCATTCAGTTTGATTTTAATTTTGAACAACCGCAGTTGTTCCTTGGTGAACCCGACACAAGAACGGCGGGTTTCCCTATTGATACGGGTTACAACCCTGGTCCTGATAATAGTGCTCTGCCCTTTCGCTACAGAACAAAATTTGTCAACGGCGATGCCATTGGCATTTATGTGGTGAAACATTACCCGGGAGTACCGGGGGCTTTGAGTTCCTTTATTTCCGAAAATTTTGCAAACAATATTAAAGCCGTGTATGATAGTGTTCCGGGTACTCGTGCAACGTGGACATTGACGGACTCCATTTATCACCCCGGAGGTGACTCTGAGTTGGATTTTTATGCCTACTATCCGTATCAGCCCGACATCCACTATGGGTATCCGACATGGGACTTCTACCCACCCGACCCTAACGATATTCCTTACAAGGCAAATATGAATCAGAATACCCCTGCCGGTTTTTATGGCAGCGATTTTTTGCTTGGGATAGCACGCAACATACGCAAGTCTGTTCCTAAAAGTTTGGTAACCATGCAACCCAAACACGCTATGGCGTTGGTGGAGGCTAAAGTATTTTACCCTCCGGGTGAGCCGGTTGACCCTACTGTAAATTTGGCTCTAATAAATGTAAAATCCGCCGCTTCGATAAGTTTGTCGGATTCGTCAGCCAAGAAAGTTGGTAATGCTCCGCCGCCTTACTTTTCTTCAAGGATAGATAGTATTGTCATGTATAACAGAGGCATAATCACCGGTACGAGTAGTGTGGATACCGTTGTTTATTGGGCGGTAGTGCCGCCGCAAAAAATCGCGGTGGGAACCGATTCAAGTACGGTATCAAAAAAAACAGGTACATTGCTGTTTAGTCGGCGGGACTCAGTCTACATTGCGGCAGATTCAATGTCAACGTCGGCACCGGCAACAGCAGTGCAGCTGGAATTGGAAGCAGGCAAAGTAACTACTTTGAAACTAAAATTAAAAAATTAAAATAATATAATTAATAAAAAATGTACATTAAAAATTAAAAAGTTATGAAAACAAAAAAAATGTGTGCGATGGCTCTTGCAGCCATCATGGTTGGTACCTCGTGTACCAGAGTTGATTTGGATGAATTGGGGGGAGGATCATCCGGTGGCGGAAGTTCGAATCCTTCCGTGCGATTCTGGGATGGTCAAGTCAATGACTTGAACCTGCGTCTTCAAAACTACGGGAAAGTACAGGGCGGACCCGGTGCTTTTGGTTACGGCGAGGACAGTGCGGTGTTTGAAAGAGGTGACCTCATCGGTATCTACATGGTGGATACCATTTCGAACGCCCCGTTTCTTAACGTGCTGAGAGCAAATGTAGCGTACAAAAAAGTGTCCGGCGACACGTTCTTGCTGGCAACAGGTACTGACTCTATTCGCCTCCCAACCGCAGGTATGGTTAAGTTCTTTGCTTACTATCCGTGGGATGAGAACACCGCATGGCCTGACATTGCTTGGTCTGTAGCCGACCAGTCTGACCAATCGAAATTAGACTTGCTGAGAGCGAGTGACAACAACACCGGTGTTGGGTTTGGCAAGATTCAACTTGGAACGGACCCTACTCTGCCTCCTCAAAATGTCGTACTGAAATTTCGTCACATGTTATCTAAAATCACTATCAAAATAAGGTCTGGTGATGGTGCTAACATTGACCAAAACTCAATTGCACAGGTAACAATGGGTGTAATCGGGGGTACAGGGTTCCCTAAGGGGCGTGTTATATGGGGAGATACAGTTCCTTTGAACGCTACATTTCACATGGACCGTGCAGACTCTGATAGTGCTAACGGAGGAAGTACTATGGCAGGAGGTATTAATTTAGGCGGGTATATGGATTATCCGGATAACCACACTAAATATGGAGTTATTTCTTTCTTCCCTGCCACCAACCGCTCCAAATATACCGCTCTCGTGATACCGGCGCACTATGGAAACAAAAATATTGCAATAAAGTTGACAGAGAAGGGTCAGGTTGCTGAAGATTTCGTGGCGCGGTTTCCCTATGTAGGTGAAAGCAGTCAGGCTTCTCCTGCTTTGCAAGCCGGTAATAAACACTACATCGTAACTGCCACTTTAAGACGTGGTGCAGTTGCTTTTGATGACGTGACGATTGCCGATTGGGACATGATTGATGGTGGTGACCTTTGGGCACAGTAAAAATTTCACCCTTGTGAATTGCTTTCAAAAGCAAACGATGATTTTGTCGGGGCACGGTTTCGTGCTCCGATAATTTTTTTAATGACTATCGGATATATTACCTATCGGCATCCCGTAGGGATGCATCGCTCAGTAGCAAAAGCAACACCTATTATATAGCAGATGGTTGCAATCCTACGGATTGCAGAGAGGGGAGGTTTCAATCTGTTTCTACCGAGCGATACATTCCTAACGGAATGTTAAATGTGGCAATATCGGAAATAGCACTTCAAAAAAAGATTTAGCCTTTTATTTTTCTGCGAAAGAAACGATTTTTCTTCATCTTCCGGTTCAATTTTTTGAGCCGCGTTTTCCACACGTCCATGTTGAACATGGTGGAGTCGTTGCCGGCTTTGTAGGTGAAGAAAATGTCCATGGCGGCGAGTACGAAAGTGCTTATCCACACGCCGAGCCAGACATCCCAGATGCCTGTTCGTGCCATTTTCGTGCCAAAATCGTTGATGGTGTAATACGCCAGATAGATGAACACCGACAGCACGGTCGGCATCCCCAGCCCCCCCTTGCGGATGATGGCTCCCAGAGGCGCGCCGATGAAGAAGAAGAGCAGGCAAGAGAGCGACAATGCGAATTTGGTTTGCAGTTGTATCTTATAGGTACGCAACTGCGTGTAGGTATCCTCCTGCTTGTGCTGATTAAACGCATATTCCGATGCTACCTGTCGGGATTTTCCCTGCGCCTTTTGGACGGCACCGATTTTTTGCTCCAGCGACAACCGCTTGAAATAGACATCGAAACCGTCGGCAAACAGCGAATCGCCCTCTGTGGTGGATGCGGCATAGTGATTGGGCAGTTTGAACACATTGGTGTAGGTCGACCGCCGCATAGAGCGCGAAGTTTGCCAATTGATGCTGTCTTGCAGTGCTTGCACCGAGTCGATGAACTGCACCAAATCGTTGATGTTTTTGCCGTCGGCGCGACTGCCCAGCACGGATTCGTCTTCCATACTGAAACCGGTGTCAAAATTGATGAGCACCTCCCTGAATTTGAATGTCTCGCGGCGGTAGGGGATGGGCTTGTCGGCAGACGCGCGCGTCTTCGAGGGGTTGAGATTTTCAAACGATTCGCCCTGATGGAGCGACAACACCAGATATTTCTTGT
>BNTR01000099.1 GCA_025996755.1 Bacteroidia bacterium | reverse complement strand
TTGCTTACTTGCAGCAAATAATTTGTCTTTAATATTACGATTATTTAGAGTTTCAATACCTTTAATATCAAACTTTTTGTCATCTAAAAACCCGTCTGATACTTTGGATTTATCTTCTGTTTTCTCAGATTGTAAAATAACCTTGTGCCCGCTTTCAAACAAAATATCGCGGCTTTTCTTTTCATAATCGCCTCTTTGCATATTTATGCCAAATGGGCTTGGGCTTGGGTCAAAACTATGTTCCTTGTGCGTTGCTTTTAACCCGCCATTTGCCGGATTGAAGGCAACATCCGTATAGTTCGGGTCGCTTTTTAGCCGTTCATACTCTTTTTTAATCAAACTTTTTGGATGCAAAGTTACAACATTTATTTTGAACAACCAAATGTTTTGCAAAAATCACACAAAGTATTTGTCCTATAAGTGTTTTGCTTGTTTTATAACCGATTATTTTTATACCTTTGCATAATTTTTAAAATTATGACTCTTATGAATATGAATTTGAAAAACAACTCGATGCCTGTCTGCGAAATTGGTGCCCTGTTCAGGTAGGCTCTGCCTACGCCGAACAGGGATAAAAAGATTGAGGAATTAGAAAATAATAAAAATTAGAAATTATGAAAAAATTATTGTTCGCTACGATGTTCTTGCTGTTTGCAAGTCATCATTCATATTCGCAAGAGGTGTTTCCGTTGGATAATGCAACATGGACGGAAGTGGTACACTGTGATTATGAAATTACTGAAGAGGGTCGTCCACTTTCGGAAGATAAATATATTAGTTATTCATTACGGGGCGATACCATTTTTGATGGTCTCCGCAGAAGTAAACTCTATTGTTGTCCGGATATTGAGCAAGATTATTCGGAATTGATAGGATTTATTCACGAAGAAAAAGGGAAGGTGTATTTCAGACATCAAAAGGGTTTAGGTTGGTCTTCAGACTACCTTGATTTATGTGAACAGGGCGATATAGATATACTTTTATACGATTTCACGCTTGAAAAAGATGCCATTTATCCTGGTTGCGAAACAATGGGAAAGAAAGTTTTTTTATCCGAGATTGATATGATTGCTTTGGGTAATATCGAAAGAAGAAGATTTTGTTTTTCTTCAATTCCAGACCCTGTGCTAGGAACTCTTACTTATAATTATATTGAAGGAATGGGAAGCCCTCGAAACTTATTTGAAACAATTGAATATATAGCTTGGAGTGCTGGTTGCCGGAAACGATTGATTTGTTTTTCTCAAAATGATGAAGTGCTGTGGCTAAGTCCGGATTTTAAGGATTGTCCACTTAAAAAGGGGAACGGTGCCAACAAAATAGAAACCACAGATAGAGAGGCAGTTAGCATCCATTACATTGCCGAAAATCGGTTAATTGTGTCGTCATTGCCCATGCAGCCAACTACAAATTTATAATCTGAATGGTGCCCTGTTGCAGAGCATAAAAGTGGATGGAGAATTGCAATACGCTTTGAGCAAACATTCTCCCATATCCGGAGTTTATCTGGCAAAAATCAGATTGCAAAATGGTGTTGTTAAGACAGAAAAAATAATCATAAAATAAAGGATAAAATGAAAAAGATAAAATTTAATGAATAGAGAATATGAAAATAAAAAGTCGAAGAATGCACGCCTTACGGCTTGTTGCAAGGCTGGAGGCTTGCGTTTAGTACGACGGCAGAGCCTACGCCGAACTGAGAGTCTGAACCACGATTTTAATAAGATTTTCAAGATTAACAGGATGGAGGATTGACAAGATTTTTTTGTAATCCTGCTAATCCTCAAAATCTTATTAAAATCGTGGTTCAGACAATCATCCATAGTTCAAAATTATTTTTATACCTTTGCATACTTTTAAAATATGACTCTTATGAATATGAATTTGAAAAACAACTCGATGCCTGTCTGCGAAATTGGTGCCCTGTTCAGGTAGGCTCTGCCTGCGCCGAATTGGGAATATATATCGTAAAAGCGTCTAACTCTTCAATTTATAAAACGTGTAAGATTATAAAAACATAATGCGAAAAACCATGAAACAAATTCTAATAACATTTTTACTTTTAATGTGCGCAAAACCCCATACAATAGCGCAAATCACACCCTATGCGGCTAATGGAAAATTTGGGATTATAACCGATTATTTTTGTATCTTTGCACAAATAATTGGTTATTTTAAATGACTCTTATGAATATGAATTTGAAAAATAATGCGATGCCTGTCTGCTAAATGAGTTGATACTTCTTCCCTTTCATTTTACTATTACATTGTTGTTTATTTCCCGGAAATGTTCTGCAAATTGAACCGTTCCGTATTGCTTCGCCTCGATGTTGCAATCTTTTATTTCCACCTCTTGAATGGGCGATTGCTCTGTGCCGATGCAATTTATGAATGTGTTGGTGTTGCGTGCCTGAATATTAGACAGATAGATGTTTCTGAAATGCGGCATTCCCTGTTCCGGCGACACTTGTTGCAGCATCACCTCCCAATGCTTGGGCAGTGTTTTTCCTTGATACTCAGCCGGTAGGGTGGAATAACTGTACGCCGGATTCCAATTCATATCGCAGTTGAGGACGTGTTTCACGCTATCGGTTTGCACGTTGTTCATATAGATGTGCTCTACTGTGCCGCCGCGGGTTGTTGCCGACTTGATGCGCAGGGCGGCACTTGTGCCAATTGCCTTACTTGCAGTGCAATAGATATAGCGGATGTCGCCCGAAGTTTCGCTGCCGCACGTCATCAGTCCTGCCCCTTTGCGGGTGATGCAATTGCGGATAAAGACGTATTCGGTGGGGCGGTTTACTCGCAGTCCGTCGGCATCTCGACCGGCTTTGAGGCAGATATTGTCGTCGTTGCAATCAATGTCGCAGCCCTCAATGCGGATGTGGTGCGACGAATCCACGTCTATGCCGTCGGTGCTGGGTCCGTGTCCGCCCATATTGTTTTGAATTGTTACACCATCAACCGTGCAATAGGACGAATACAGCAGTTGAATTGTCCAAAAGCCTGCTCGCAGGAAGGTTAAGTTGCTGATAGTTACGTCTTTTGATTCGGACACCAACAGCGAGCGCACCCGTTTGCAGTCGTAATCGACTATCCACCGCAGCCCTCGCTTGTCATAATCCTTGCGCATCTCCCAATACTTATCCCAAAGATATTTGCCGTTGCCATCAATCGTGCCCTCGCCCGTGACGGCGACATTTTGCTGGTTGATTACGTTGATAATCGCAGCAGACCATACCATTTCAATACCGGCAACACGTGTGGGCATATCCGGAAAATCTTCTATGCGATTGACCGCTTTGAGCGTTACCTCCTTGCCGAGATGCAGTTCCACATTGCTTTTGAGGAAGAGCGCGCCGGTCAAATAAGTGCCCGCGAGCAGTTCCACTCGTCCTCCGCCCTTTTTGGCGCAGGCATCAATCGCCTTTTGGATAGCGGATGTGTTCAATGTGATGCCGTCGCCACGCGCACCGAAGTCATTGGCTTTGACACTGTATTTCGCAGCAGGCTGCGTTTGCGCACCCACCGTCTGCACCCAATCGGGCAAATTGCCGGTGTTGGGAAGCGGCAAATTAGTGTCTTTGATGTCGATATTAACCGCATCATCCAACACAAAGGGCGGGCGACCATCCTCTTTCATAAAATCGACATAGACCTGATGAAATTGGATGTTGCGGGCGTGGCGGATATAAAACGCCGAAGCCGGTATCGTGCCGAACATCCACGGTTCGGGATAAACTTTCTCGTTTTCGGGCGGCACCATCTTCGCATCATCTTTGCTGTAGCCGCCTTTGTAGCGGATGCGGATATTGCTCAAAGTAACGTCCTCAATGGCGTGCCCGGGTATGCCGCTGATGATGGAGGCATAGCGCGAATCGGCATTATATACATTGATGTTATCAAGCAAAATCCGCCGCATCCTGCCCACAGGCGTGCCTTCGGGACTGCGCATCCGAGCACCCAAACGCAGAAACAGGGGTGCATTCACAATATCCCGCATCGTGATGTTGGAGATGGTAATATCTTCCAAGTTGCCGCCGTCCACCGTTTCGAGAGCCAAGCCGCGGCAATGTTCAAAGACGCAATTAGTGATGGCAATGTTTTTGAACCCGCCGCTGGATTCGGTGCCAAATTTAATCCGTCCGCAGTTGAAGCCGTGGTCGGGGGCTTGCGGTTGGGTGCTGAGGTAAGTGCCATTGGCTACGCTGCCCTGGTCGTAGCCACTCACAAAGCAGTTGGTGATTGTAACGTTCTCTGTGTCTTTGAAATAGCCCAAGCCATAACTCGCTTTCAGGACAATGGCATCGTCCCACGGCGAATTGACGGTGCAGTTGGCGATGCGCACATTGCGGCAAGCGTCAATATCCAAGCCATCGCGGTTGGTGTCGATAAACAAGTTGTCGATGGTCATATTCTCTACGCCGGTCGCCAATAAAGCGAAATGCCCGCAATGCAGCATCCGAATATCTTTTAATGTGATGTTCTTGCACTCTTTCAGGCTAATCGCTTTGTTGCCAACACCTGCAAGGCGACTTTCTTCGCGGGTCAAGCCCATACCGTAGATAGTGCCCGTGCCGCAAATAGTAATATCTTCCTCGCCAATAGCCCACAGCAGACTGTTTTTCCAATGGCTGTGTCCGAAATCCTGAAAACGGTTGTGCTCATTCGCCTCCGCCTCATCGTAGCCTTCGGTGGCAGACGGGAATGCGGCAATAATCTTGGCACCGGCATCCAAAAACAGGCGGATATGGCTTTTCAGGCGAATAGAATACGACAAATAATTGCCGGCGGGGAAATAAATTGTGCCGCCACCTTGAGCCGCTGCGGCTTCGATGGCTGCGTTGATGGCATAAGAATCAATCGTTGTGCCATCGCCTTTTGCGCCGAAGTCTTTTACATTGATTGTTCCGGATGATGCCGCTATTTTCACGTCATTGCGGGCTTCACTCGCCATCCCCGGCTGAACTGCCGAGCCTTTATTAAACAAGTCGCTCAGCATAAAGTAGTTGTAATCTGCTTTTGCATTTTGCGTATAAAAACAGAGGTAGTATTTCTGTCCCGATAGAACAGGCAGGCGACCGGATAATGATTGATTATCAATGATTTGCAATTGCGATTCGGGCGGTACGCAGCCTTGTATTGTCCGCAGAGCCATACTTTCGCCATAGTATAATGTAAAAGCATTCCCTTCCACGCTGAACACATCGTCTTTGGTGCCTCCGCCGAACGACCACGTTAATTCCGTGTTGGCGGCAGGCACGACTTCTACAATCACGCCTTTTGTATCGCGCAAAGATTGCACCGCCACTTGGATTTTCCCTTTTCCAATGCTATAATTTGCTTTCCCCTTAAACTCCTGCGTGTTGATGGCGGGGAGGTCGCCTAATTGAAGTTTGCCGACTTGCGCCGACACACAGCAGCAACTTGCCGCGAGAAACAGTACTAAATTGATTGTCTTTTTCATAATATTATGCCAAATAAAATACTTCTTCTAACGGGATGGATACCGGCGAGTTGTCGGGGTTCACCTCCATAATGTCGCTCATATAATCCCACCATTTTTGTTGGCTCGCCACGCTGCCCAACCCCTGCGACGACACCTCGCCGCTCACTTTTTGCACGCCAAACAGGGTATTCGTTTCTTCGTCAAGGAAGATAGAATAGTCGCTGATACCCGAACTTTTGATAAGTTCCACAATCTCTGCCCACACTTCGTTGTGCCGCTTGATGTACTCTGCCTTGAAGCCGGGCTTCAATTTCATTTTAAATGCTACTCGTTTCATATTGTAAATTTTATTTAATTGGAAATTCATAAAAATTCATCTCGCCATTGCCTACCATTATCTGGTCGATAATAATATAGGGGGGCAGTGCTTTCACACTAATGGTCGTCTTGCCCTTGTGCCGGAAATTGAAGGGAAACGTTACTACTGCTTGTCCGCGCAAAACGTTTTGCTTCCATGTTTCGCTGCGCCCTTCCACGCTGTAATCGGCAATCGGAAGCGTTTGTCCATTGACAGACACGGCTATTTTCATACCTTGTCCGTCTACGTCGTGGTTGGGAATGGCGGCAACTTTAATCCAACCATCGCCTTCAAAAGATATGTCAAAAACGAACGTGAGAGAATCTGATTGTTCTATAGGGACGGCGGCGAAACTGTGCCCCAGCCCTTCGATGGCTTTAGAAGACGCGGCACGCCACGTCTCTACTGCATTTGTGGCGTTTTGCGCAATAATTGTGGCATCGTTGGTAGAGACGTGGCGCGCCGCGTCTCTACGTGGGTAAGGAAATATTGGGGCTTCAAAAACAGGCAGATTGCGGGGATGCGAGGACATCATGCGATTCCATTTGCCGTTTTCTATGCTATTGTAATCGGCGGTTATGCGTTCTATTTCACGATAGGTATTCATGCTACTAAGGGAATCGTTTAATTGTGCATACAGCCATTTTTGATTTATTAAAGACGCGCCCCGTACAGGATATTCCACCAACTGGAAAAAGGCACTTTGTTTATTTTTCGGTATAGCCGGGCGCAATTGTTTGACCCTATTTTCTAACGACAAATAGTTCTGCAAGCGATTTTGCAACTCATTATTAAATTGAGGGTTGTATTCCGAATCAACCACCGGCGTGAGATTTCTCGGATAGCCCGACTCTTCCACTCGGCTCCAGCCGGTATGCTCCGGCTTACGGAAATTTGCCAAACGATAATATTCTTTCATTATGGCGGTGATTTCTTCGGTATGTTGTTTGCCAAATTCTCTTGTAGCCCATGCGTTCAGATGATTGAAACCGGACGGCACATTGATATTCCAAGCCATATCCAAGAAAAACTCCATCAGGTATTCGGCAGGTTTTATATCGCCTACATTCAGAATCCAAAGTTTGTTGGCACCGTGGTCATAAGCCCGTTTCATTTCGGTATGCACCAGTGCGGGCGAGGTGGAAGCCAGCCACAGATAGTCGTGCGGGCGACCCCAATACGATACATGATAATATACTCCCGACCCGCCGGAGCGCAGACGTTCTTTTTCGTTACACAGGCGACGAATATAACCGTAATTGTCGTCGCACCAAACCAAAGTGACATCGTCCGGCACCTCAAGTCCGGCATCATACGCATCCAGCACTTCCTTGTAGGGGATGAATGCTTGCGGTATTTTGGATGGGTCGGGATTGACGTATTCTCGGAGCAATTCCCGCTGGTCGGTCAGCACTTGCGACAGTACCGATTTGTGCTCTTCCAAGGTTTTTACGCCTTGCATCATGCCATCGTGTTTCCCGCGCAATCCGATGGTGTAGATATTCTCTGCGCCGTTTAGTTCTTGCAATCGTTTCGTCCAATACGACAATATTTCCTCTTTATTGGTCACATAATTGTAGTCACCTTTTCCCACAATGTCCCATTCGGTTGCCGAGTTGCGCATCAATGGCTCGCAATGCGAAGTGCCCACCACGATGCCATATTGGGCTGCAACTTCTTTGTTGCCTTCGACCAGATAGAATGGCGGTGTCTTCTCGTGCATCGCCGGCCAGATGGTGTTGGCACGCAATCGCAGCAAGAGTTCAAATATCCGCGCGTATGTTTTGGGTCCGATATTCTGACCGCTCCACGGCAGCAGTCCCCAATCTTCGTCGTTGAGAAAAATGCCTCGATATTGCACGGAGGGCTGTTGGATGTTTTTAAAATGAGCAGGCAATACAACTTCCGATTTTTTTCCGGGAACGGCATCCGCCCACCAGAGCCAAGGGGAAACGCCAATCAGTCGAGACAGTTCGAGTACTCCGTAAGCGGCTCCACGCGAATCACTGCCTGTCACAAATAAGTAATCTTTCCCATTCTCTACTACCGACTGAATTTGAAAAGCCTCCCATTGCCCTTGAATGGCAGAAACATCTATCTTATGTTCTGACAGTCGTTTTTGGAACGCCGCGTCCTGACCAAGAACGCCAACGATAATAGATTGATTGACAACTGTTTCGGTGCGAGTGAAAGGATGCCGGCATACTGATTTTGAATCCTGTATCAGCATTTCGATAGCAGTTTTCACAACCGGCTCATTCCCTTGATAATATATCGGGGCACCGGCATCTTTTCTAATCAGATGAAAACTTTCAGAAGCCTGAAGAGTCCATCCGATGAGTAAGAAAAACAGGATAAATAATTGCTTCATTTATTATATTAATTTTTCCAAACCGAAACACCTGCTGTAGGTATCTCTTTGCCACCAATGAGATATTTCACATTGCCGGATATGGGCAAGGTGCAGGTCTTATCCGCATAATTGACTGCTATGCCGAAGCCGTCGCGATATTCGATGTGCAATCCGGCGGGCAAATCCAATAGCGGAATATTCAATTGCGCATATACTTTTTGCAAAACAGATTTTTCCAATTGTCCGGTTTGCGAATCTACACCAACGTAAGTAACTGTTCCTTTTCCGAGTTTGCGAAAAGTGACGGCAGGTCGCCCTTCGTAGAAATCGCCTAAGTAAGTTGCCCAAGTTTCTGTGCCCTTATCAGGGACAAGTATTTCGCCCCAACTTGTCCATGGGTATTTTTGTCCTTCAAACGCAATCAAATCCGGTGTTTGGGGGAGCAACAAATCATAAAAATCTATTTTTGCGCCAGTCAATGAATGAATTGGTTCGGCAAAAGGAGCCTCAAACAGTTGCCCGTTGCGGTTTTTATGTCCTGTGCGACACGTAAGGAGCAAATTCCCGCCTTGTTCCACGTATGTTTTCCAACGTTTTACTAATGCCTCGTCCACCATTTCGTAGGCAGGTGCAATGATGACCGGATATTTCGTGAAATCCGTTTGTTCGTCGATAAAATCGACCGGAGCATTGAAATTTTTCAAAGCGTCGTAGTATTTATCTATATGCTTTTCGGTATCCCATTCGGTGGTCTGCCGATTGCGTCCGATTTCCCACGCATTCTCGTGATTGTAGAGGATGGCGGTGCGGCGGTGCTCATACGCTGCGGGGTTTTTCGCCTTCGGGGCGTATTCCTTGCGCAGCGTTTTTATTTCCTGAATGAATTTGGCATATTCCAACCCGCCGGGGGTGGGTGTCACGCCGTCCGACCCCACAATGCCGTAGTGATACAATTCCGTGCCCACAATCGGCTGCCGGTAGCGATAGGTGCACACAAATTGACTGCCACCCGCGAACACGTGCCACAGCCACAGGCGCACGGCACCCGGAAGCGGCTGCGGATTGATGCGCCCCCAATTGACCTGCCCGGGTTGCAGTTCCATCACGCCATAAACGCCGTCAATCGTGCGAAAAAAGTCGTTGGCTTTGGCAATACGCTCCACGTGCCCCAAGCGATAGCCCTTGCGACCAATGCCCCGATTTTCGCCATACACCATATAGCGGGTGTAGGAATGAAAATCCAGCTCCTGACTTTGCCGCAAATGCCCATCGTCATAATCCGGTATGTAATTGGTCGTAATCCATTGGTCTTTACCCACTTGCAGACGAATAGTTTTTGCCTGCTCGTCTAAAAAAGAGGACATTTCTTCGGTAGAGAAGCGGTTGTAGTCAAGTATCTGGTGGGCATTCATAAACATCTGTGCAAAGCGGGGAATATTGATTTCGTCGAAACTGCCATATACTTGGCTCCAAAAAACCGTTCCCCAAGCCCTGTTCAGCGCGTCAATGGTTTGATATTTGTTTTTTACCCAATTTCGGAAGCGTTGCTGTGCATCTTGTCCATAATCGCGATTGGGTCGCGGCTCATTATCCAACTGCCAGCCGATGATGCGCTTGTCGTGAGCATAATGCTGCGCCAATTTTTCAATCATTTTTAGGGAATATTCCCTATAAAAAGTGCCGGATACAGACGGGTGCTGGCGGGCACCGTGGTCGGTGTGCGTGCCATTTTCGTGCTCTATCAGCACCTCCGGATATTTTCGCACCAACCACACCGGCGGCGTGGCGGTGGACGTACACATAATGACTTTCAAGCCGTTGCGAGCGGCAATCTCAACCGCACGGTCGAGCCAAGCGAAGTCATACACGCCCTCAGAAGGCTCCATCTGCGCCCAGGCAAACTCCGCATAATGCACAAACTCAAAGCCCAAAGCCTTGATTTGCTTGAGGTCGCGCTCCCACTGCGACTCATCCCAATGCTCGGGATAATAATACGTGCCGGTGATAAGCAGGTCTTCCTTCGGAAAAAACCGCTGTGCCGGTTGAGAAAAACTATTCCAACTGCAAACAGCGCACAATACGATGATACCAACCGTAGACTGAAGTCTACGGTTAATAAAGTGCTGTCCCTGCGGGACAAAAAAGGCAGATGCTTTCATAATTATTCGTAATTTTTAATTCGTAATTCGTAATTCTTTAATCGAAACCGGACCCAATA
>BNTR01000098.1 GCA_025996755.1 Bacteroidia bacterium | reverse complement strand
TGGCGAGGGCTGAGGCGGTGTTTTGGTGCGAGAAATGCTCTTTTTCGTGCAGCGCATTCATCACCAGAACGTCCAAATTGTGCAATTTGGCGTATTCTTCTTCGGGGATGGTTTTCAAATCGGTCAGATACGCCATATTGCCGATGCGGTAGCCAAAAATGGGCAGGTTGCCGTGCATCAGGCGCACCGGAATAATCTCTATCCCGCTGACTGTGAACGGCTTATTCTCAATCGACACCATATTTATGTTGGCTACTGCCGGGTATTTATTGTCTCTGAACACGTATGGGATGCGGGTCTTAATCGCCTCTGCCACATAGTCTTCCGCATACACATTGAGTTCGCCCGCTTTGGTGAATGCCCGCAAATCGTCCAATCCGCCGCAGTGGTCGTAGTGCTCGTGAGTGAGCAACACGCCGTCCAACTTGTCGAACGGGTCGGATTTAACTGCGTCCAGCATCTGCTGGTGGAAGTCGGGACCGCAGTCGAGAAGCAGATGTTTGCCCTCTGTTTCGACCAGCAACGAGGTGCGCAACCGCTTGTCGCGCGGGTCGGTGGACAGACACACAGCGCATTGGCAACCGATTTCCGGTACGCCGGTGGATGTTCCTGTGCCTAAAAAACGAATTTTCATAAAATATTATATCTTGTTTTTTGTAAGTTCATTTTGTGTGATTCTATATCCTCCTGTTTTATCCGACCCTGTATATTCTATTAATTTATTATCTTTTAAAATTTTCAAATAACGTTCAGCCGTAGCATTGCTTTTTCCAATCAAATTTTCTACATCTGCTGCTTTTATTGATGGATTCTGTTTAATATAATCATATATTTGAAGCAATTCTTTTTGCAAACTTTCTTTTACACCCTCAAATTTTATATTTACACCCTCAAAATCTGCATTTACACCCTCAATTTTTATATTTACACCCTCAAAATCTATGTTTACACCCTCAATTTTATCATTTACACCCTCAAAATCTATATTTACACCCTCAATTTTATCATTTACACCCTCAAAATCTATGTTTACACCCTCAATTTTATCATTTACACCCTCAAAATCTATATTTACACCCTCATTATCTTGTTCGGAACGCCAAAGCGTGACCTTAAAATCTTCGCCTTGTTCAAAATCCGGGTGCTTTAATCCCAAGTCTAAACATTTGCGAACAATATCGCCCGTACCTGTTCCCATGCGTTCAATGTATCCTGCCAAATAGATAGGATTTGCTAACAACGGATTGGGTGGAAGCGATGGATGCGGGATTAGTAATCGCTCGACCGTCAAGCCATACGGCAAATAGCCCGGATTCCATATTTCCAAACGATTCTTGAAAAGCATGATTTGCACACTGCCGTTGCTGGTATAATCGCGATGGGTGATGGCGTTGACAATTGCCTCTGTTACAGCCTTTAACGGCAATTCGTAATCTATATCTACATCCGCACTTTTGTCGCGAGTGCCCACCCTGGCATCAATCCGTGACATCACAAATGAAACCGCCTGGTCGATTAGTTCAAACACCGTCCCCCGGTAAACTTGATACGCCGGAATGGGCTTTGTGATTTCGTTTCCGTAGAACTGAGCGCATTTGACTTCCGATGTAATAAAAAAACGCTGAGGCTGTTTGCCGAAAAGCAAAAGAGCCGAATTGGTGATTTGTCCATTTTCCGACAGTAAATCCAAGTGGGTCAAAACCGTTTTGGTGTTTGCTCCTGCCGCCAGAGGAAAACCCCTTTTCTTTTGAGCCATTTGCACAAACAAAGCAACTTTTTCGTTATCAATGTCCTTCAACGTTGCTGTATGATGAAATGTTGCATCGAAAGGCAGCAAGCGGAGGTATTCTTTTTCTTCCAAATACCGAATCAATGCGGCATAGACCGTATTTCTTAATTCTTCAAAACTCGAAAAAGTCTTGCGCACCACCGACTTTTCAACTTTCGCAATAAAAGCTGTTTCTTTCGGCTGCCGAGTAGAGACGTGGCGCGCCGCGTCTCTACATGTCTTGATAAATATCAGCCGATGTTTCTTGTTTTGCGTGGCTATATCGTATTCCTGCTCGGTAGGGGAAATCCCCGCTTCATTTTCATAGCCATACAAATCGCCCAGCAGACCTACATATATATCGCAATTCGCCGCCTCGGGAAGAAAGGCTTGTGGCACAGAACAATTTTCAGCCGGAAGTTCTTCAAAAATGAACGGCTGAAAAAACTTGCCGAGCAAGGCATCGCCCCGAATATAATCACAGAGGGCGATTCTTTCGTTTGCAAATTCAGATTGCACGCTGCTGATGAATAGTTTTATTGGTTTCATATCTATGCCTTTAAAAAACCTTATTCGTATTCGCGCCGCACCGTAAACCACGGCTCTGTGAACAAATATTCACTTTTGAGAACTTCCCAATGTTGTTTTTTGTCGTCTGTGTTCATATATTATTTCCCCGATTTCCTCCGATTGCAATCCCTGCACAGCATCCGGCAATTTTCGGCAGTTGTTTTTCCTCCACTATGCCAAGGCGTTATGTGGTCGGCTTCCATGCCGCCGAGCTCAAAATGATTTTTACAAACCGGGCAAATTCCTTTTTGCTTTTCATAACTTTCTCGCTTTTGGTTGTCGCTAAATGCGCGGATTGAGAGGTATTTCTCTTCGCGAGTCAAAACATAGCGGTAAATTCCTGATTTCTTGGTTACATCTTCGTCTTCCATCAACTTTGCAATTTTCTTTTCCAACTTAATCGCGTCAAGCAGCGTATCCTTGAATTGGTTGTATAAAACGCCCCATTCAATCCCTTTCATTTCCCTGCGATACGTTGGAAATGTGGCTGTTACCCAAGATATTATGCTTTGAAAATAAATCCACAGAGCAGTCGCGTTTGGGTCGTGCTGGTGTTCGGACATATATTTTTCAATGTGACCTTCGGAAATCCAATCAATAGCCGTTTCCAAATACTCTTGACGAATGGCACTGCCGTTAAGATAATTGCCCCCGCTTTGGTATGCTACGCAGTTGCGTCTGCTGAAATACCGTTTGGCATCCGTAACCCACGAGCCTGAATAAACGGCATTGCGTAATTCCTGGTCAGTCAATTTTTCGCCCGCAATGTTAATGGTGCGAAACCATTCCAACTTTTCGCTGTCTGTGCCTTCACAAAAATAAATCATTAATTTATAGTTGAGAATTTGTTCCTGCTTGTCTTTTGGCAAATTGCTGAATTTGAAAAAATTATCACCTATTTTTACAATAAAACTATCATTAATATATTGGCAAACAGAAATAGTACGCTGCTGTCCATCAATTACTTCATAGCCTCCACCGTCACGCACCGCCCAATACATTACATTCAATGGAAACTCTTTCGTGATGGTATGAATTACCGCATCACGCTGCTTGTCATTGTATATAAATTCACGCTGATAGGGTGGGCGAATATCCAATTTACCCTCATAACCAACAACACCATTTTCGGCATTGTCTTTGTACCCGTTTGTCAATTCGCGAACGGTGATTTCTTTTAAGTCAATTTTCATTGTGGTTTTTTATTTTTTATTACTACTCGAACATACTTAGGTTTTCCGTCTATTGCACCGTCCTTATCTTTGATAAGTCCATAATTTTTTATGTGCATGTGCGGTTTTCTTATATCGTTACAGTCTATTATTTCAAATTGTTCGGGATTATATTTGTCCAAAAAAGTAATTGGAACGCCCATACAACCGGCATAATCGCAAGGAATATCATCTGTTTTATCTACATTAATGGCATAGTAGTTATCATATTCCGGATATTTTTCGGGAGTATAATTTTTCCAAATAATCAACTCTTCGTGGCGCTTTTTGGTATCAAGATTGGTGTACCACATAATGCTTCCCTTGCTGAAATATTTATTGCCATTTTCAATCTTTATTCTTGTCTTTGTTGGTATGTCTTCATAATCTATTGGAACTTGAAACCATTTGGTGCCCCCATTTTCATATCCTAACCAAAGTTTATTTTCTTTTATTAACTTAAAAATCTCTTTGTAGGTAATTGCATTTTGGTCGCCGATTATCAAAAATTTTTTATCGTATTTTGCAAGTTGTTCCACATATTCGCGGAACAGAGAAAATGGCGGGTTGGTGCATACAATATCAGCTTGTTTAAGTAACTCTATACATTCTGCACTGCGAAAATCGCCGTCTCCTTTTAGTATATTCCATTCATTTTGTTTGATAAACTTTTCATAATCTATTATCACATCATCGTTTCTATCACTACCGTTGTAAATGCAATAAACAGCATATTCGTCTTTGTTTTGGGTAAACAAATCAGGGTTCAGATTTTTGTAACAGGTAGCAATAAGCCCTTTCAGCCCCATAGCATGGAATTGGGAAAAGAAATAGCGAAAGAAATTGCTTACTCGCGGGTCATCACAATTGCAAAGAACAACTTTGCCTCTAAATTGCTCCCTGTAATGATTGAGTTCATTATTAACATCTGTCATTTGTGTATAGAACTCGTCTTTTTTCGCATTTTTTGCTGCGTGCAAATTTTCGTTTGCCATATTATTATTTTTGTTAGTATTGAATTTTTCTATTACTCCACAAAGGTACGTTTTTTTTGCATTATTCAGACTATTTTTTCAGCCCACCGCGCAAAAACTGCACATACTTATCCACATCCTCATCAAAGGCATACCACGGCGCAAGCGGCAACCCGTCATTGTCCACCAGCACATAATAGGGCTGCGCATTGGCTCCGAATTTGTGCCTTTGCAGGTAGCTCCACTTGTCGCCTATGGTGCGCAGTTTGGTTTCTTTGCCGTCTTCTTTGATTAGGATTGGCTCCGGTAGCTTGGTTTTGTCGTCCACGTAGAGCGAAATCAGGACGTAGTCGTTGTCTATTATGCTTTTTACGCGCGGGTTTGACCATACTGCGGCTTCCATTTTTCGGCAGTTTACGCAGCCGTAGCCTGTGAAATCGAGCATTGCCGGCTTGTTGTGCCTCCTTGCATACGCCATACCTTCGTCGTAGTCGTGGAATTTGGGGAGCACTTCGCCGTCGTAGAGGTTGAAATCTTGCGTGTAGAGCGGGGGCGAGAAAGCGCTGATGGCTTTCAGCGGGGCACCCCACAGTCCGGGCACCATATATATTGCAAATGCGAACGAAATCACTGCCATGAAAAAGTGCGGCACAGACACATGTTGCACCTCGTCGTCGTGCGCAAAGCGAATTTTCCCCAGCAGATAAACGCCCAACAGTGCGAAAATCACTATCCAGAGCGCGAGGAATGTTTCGCGGTCAAGGATGTGCCAACCATACGCTAAGTCAGCCACCGACAGGAATTTAAGTGCCAATGCCAACTCCAAAAATCCCAGCACCACCTTCACCGTATTGAGCCACCCGCCCGACTTCGGCATTTTTTGCAACATGGACGGGAAAATCGCGAACAGCGCAAACGGAATTGCCAACGCCAAACCGAAGCCAAACATCCCGACAGCCGGACCCGCCAAACTGCCCATGCTCGCCGCCTCCACCAGCAAGCCGCCAATGATAGGTCCGGTGCACGAAAACGACACCAGCACCAGCGTGAACGCCATAAAGAAAATGCTCAAAATGCCGGTGGTCGCTTCGGCTTTGCTGTCCATCTTGCTCGACCACGAAGCCGGCAAAGTAAGTTCAAACGCACCCAAAAACGACACCGCAAACAGCACCAGCAGCGCAAAGAAAATCAGATTAAACACCGCATTGGTCGACAAATCGTTCAGCGCACTCGCTCCGAAAATAGACGTAACAACAAGTCCCAGAGCAAGATAAATCACGATAATCGACAGCCCGTAAATCAGCGCATCGCGCACCGCTTGGGCACGGTTAGATTTCGACCGCTTCAGGAAAAAACTGACCGTCATCGGGATAATGGGCCACACACAGGGCGTGAGCAGTGCCAACAAGCCGCCAACGAAGCACAGCCAAAACACCGACCACAGCGAGTTGTCGCCGCCCGTTTGACTTTCGCCCAATGCCTGCAACTCTTTGATGACCGGTCGCCACAAGTCCACATTGCTATTGTCCGCAGCCTTGTCGCCGCTCTCAACCTTGTCATTGCCCTCTACCTTGTCATTGCGGGCTTGACCCGCAATCTCTTCTTCATTTGCGCTATCTGTCAGGGGATTGCGGGTCACGCCCGCAATGACAGAATCACCCTCCGACTGTATGTTTTTTTTCAGGGAAGTGCGGGGCACGCTTGCAATAACGGCGGCAGGGAGGTCTTTTTTTGTCAGCGAAAATTCGAGTTGCCCGGGCAGGCACGATTCGTCGTTGCACGTCATATACTCCACGTAGCCCGTGACGGTGAATTTTTCGGGGTCGGTGATTTTCAGCCGTTGCACAAACGTGGGGTTGCTGCTATACCAACTCACGTTCATGTCGAAACTCTCGTCCCACTTGGTGGTAATTCCCGTCGAAGTGGTAACTTTGCCGAGCCTTTCCGCGCCGGCGATTTTTTCGATGTGAAACACCGTCGGATTAGGTCCGCCTTCGGGCTGATTCATGTCGTAGAGGTGCCAGCCGCGGTCTATCGATGTTCGGAACACGATTTCTGCCTTGTCGTTGATGGAATAGTTCCAACGAACTGCCTCTTGCATTTGCGCCATGAGTGGCATCAAAGAAACGGTACTCAGCAACAAAAATGCGAGTAATGTGCGAATTGTTTTTTGCATTATGACTTAATTATTATGGGTTATGTATTTCGATTTTTTATTCAAAAATGCCAGACTTTCTTTCAGCATCACCGAATTGGTGCACCACAAAATAAGAATGTACAGTATTCCCGAAATGACGATTTTAAGCGAGATGAGCGCATACAAATTGGTGATGCTCCGCGTGCACAGCCACGCCACGAAAAAACTGACGAGCGTGACACCCAAATAGGGGAAAATATCCCTCAAAACGTCCTTAAACCGCAGCCTGACCAATGTATGCACAAAATATTGCCACATCAGCAGGCTGACAAAATTCATCGCGAGGTAGGCAATCACCATCGGAAAAATGCCAAAAGGATACATCAAAAACACCACCGCCAACTGCAACAGCCCCGTGATAATCGTGCCGTACATAAACAGATTGGACTTGCCGTGGGTGATAACCAAATTGGTGTACAGCGTTGATAGAAACGACACAGCTCCCCAGACGCAGAACAATTGGAGATACGGCACGCTCTCGAGCCATTTCTCGGTGATGGTAATCACAATAAATTCGCGTCCGATAAATGCCATTCCCAGCATCAACGGGAAAGACACGAATGCGCTGAAGCGGATGAGTTTGCGTAACATACTCACCTGTCGGGTTTTATCTTCGTTTGCCTGCACCAGCACCGGCTGTGTGACGGAGCCAATCATGCCTGAGATAAACAGACCGCCCCTGCTCGCCCATTTCTGCCCCTGGTCGTAGATGCCCACCTGCTCCACGCTGTAAAATTTGCCGAAAATGACCGAAAATATATTGCTGTTGATAATCCAAAAAACACTGGTGGCAAACAATTTTACACTGAACGCAAGCATAGACTTTATCGGCGATAAATCAATCTCAAAAGTAGGCTTCCACGGCGCAACGATGATAGTCAGTGAGCCGTAAAAAAAGCCATACAAAACAGTCTGAGCGGCGATTGCCCAATAGGCATACCCCTTTAACGCCATCACCAAGCCTGTAACAAGGGATAATAACAGCGCAATAATGCTGATGACAGCCGTTTGCTTGACCATCATTTTTTTGAACATCACGCTCGCCGATGCCATTGCAAAGCCATTAAACAGGAACGAAAGAAACAGAAAGCGAGATAACCCCGTCAATACCGGCTGGTGATAAAATCGAGCAATCAGCGGGGCACAAAAGAACAAAATCACGTACAGAGCCGTCCCCACGAACACCGTAAACCAAAACACCGCATTGTAATCCCGATGAGTGGCATCCTGTTTGTTGACTAATGCGACATAAAAACCGCTGTTGATAATGGTGCTGGCAATTCCCCCAAAAATAGTCAGCACGCCCACCATCCCATAATCCGTTTGGTTGAGGATACGCGCCATGAAGATGCCGAACACCAATCCGAGCAACTGCTGAATACCGTTGTTGATGCCTCCCCAGAGAAGCCCGTTTGCCGTTTTGTGTTTTAAATTTGATTCTGCCATGCCTGCAAAGGTACAAAAAATCTATGACTTGCGCATCGCCTCCAATTTCAGCAACTCGTCGCGATATTGCGCCGCTTGGAGGAAGTCGAGTTTTTTGGCGGCTTCCTGCATCAGTTTGCGCGTTTGGTCGATGGTTTTTTGCAACTGCTTGTCGGTCATGTGGTTGAGGACGGGGTCGGCTGCCATCAGAATGTCCGCCTGGTATTCGGGATATGGGTGGGAAGCCCCTCCGGATTGCTTGGCATACGGATTTGTCAGGTGCGAATCGCCGCCCGATTTGCGAATTGGCGTTGGTGTGATGTTGTTTTGTTCGTTGTAGAGAAGTTGTTTTTCGCGCCTGCGGGTGGTTTCGTCGATGGTTTTTTGCATACTGTCGGTGATTTTGTCGGCGTAGAAAATCACTTTGCCGTTGATGTTGCGGGCGGCGCGACCTGCCGTTTGGGTGAGCGAGCGGTGCGACCGCAAAAAGCCTTCCTTATCGGCATCGAGGATAGCCACGAGCGACACTTCGGGCAAGTCTAAGCCCTCGCGCAGGAGGTTCACGCCAATCAGCACGTCGAAAATGCCGTCGCGGAGTTTGTCCAAGATTTCGATGCGCTCAAGGGTCTCCACATCGGAGTGGATATACGCCGTTTGGATGCCTGAGCGGATGAAATAGGTGTTGAGTTCCTCCGCCATACGCTTGGTGAGGGTGGTAACGAGGGTGCGCTCGCCTTTTTCGGCGCGTTGGGCAATTTCTTCCATCAGGTCGTCAATCTGGTTGAGGCTGGGGCGAATTTCGATGACGGGGTCGAGCAGTCCCGTTGGGCGCACAACCTGCTCTACCACAACGCCTTCGCTGGCTTCCAACTCAAAGTCGGCGGGCGTGGCAGAGATGAATATCTTTTGCGGCGTGATGGCTTCAAACTCGTCGAACGTCAGCGGGCGGTTGTCTATCGCGGCGGGAAGGCGAAAGCCGTATTCCACCAGATTGATTTTGCGCGAGTGGTCGCCGCCAAACATCGCGCGGATTTGCGGCACGGTAACGTGGCTCTCGTCAATCACCGTCAGAAAATTCTTGGGAAAATAGTCAATCAGGCAAAACGGGCGCGTTCCGGGCTGTCGCGCATCAAAATAGCGCGAATAGTTTTCAATTCCCGAACAGTAGCCAAGTTCCTTAATCATCTCCACATCGTAGGTAACACGCTCATAGAGGCGTTTGGCTTCCAACATTTGCCCGCCGTCGCGAAAAGCCTGCACCCGCTCGCCCATATCCAGCACGATTTGGTCAACCGCCATGTTGATGCGCTCCTGCGTGGTAACAAACAGTTTGGAAGGGAAGATATTGTACGTCTCAAAAGTCTCAATCCGCAGCCCTGTGTCGGGGTCGAAGGTGTAAATTTCCTCGATTTCATCGCCCCAAAACAGCACGCGCAACGCGATGTCGCCATACGCGGGAAACACATCGACCGTGTCGCCATTCACGCGAAAATTGCCCCGCCCAAATTCCAATTGATTGCGCGAATAAAGCCCCGCCACCAATTTGCGCAAAAAAGCATCGCGCGAAATGTTCATCCCTTTATTTATTGTTACCACATTTTCGCGAAAATCTTCGGGATTGCCGATACCGTAGAGGCACGACACCGACGACACAATAATCACGTCCTGCCGCCCCGAAAGCAGCGACGAGGTGGCTGCCAGCCGCAATTTATCAATTTCCTGATTGATAGACAAATCCTTTTCGATGTAGGTGTTGCTCGCCGGAAGATACGCCTCCGGCTGATAGTAGTCGTAATACGACACAAAATATTCCACCGCATTGTGAGGAAAAAACGCCTTAAACTCGCTATACAACTGTGCGGCAAGCGTTTTGTTGTGGCTGAGCACGAGGGTTGGGCGGTTCACCTCCTTGATGACATTGGCGATGGTGAATGTCTTTCCGGAGCCAGTCACGCCGAGCAGAGTTTGGTAGGGCAACTGCTGCTCCAGCCCTGCCACCAACTCCTTAATCGCCTCCGGCTGGTCGCCGGTGGGCTTGTAATCCGATACCAATTCAAATTTCATTCGCTTTATTTTCCTCCTCAGATTATTTCCATATCGGTGCGTAGGCACTTTCCCTGTCGCGCCAATAGGATTTATACAGTTTTTTCGGCAGTCGCGGATTGAAAAAAGCCAGCCCGATATGTTTCAGGTCGAGGCAGGTGCTCGCCTGACCGCATAGTGTCTGCCACAGTTGCTTCATCTCCGGCTGCTTGTAGATATTATCCACCAC
>BNTR01000097.1 GCA_025996755.1 Bacteroidia bacterium | reverse complement strand
CACCAAAGCAGCGAAGGTGTACATCACTATATGTATAAACTTTTTAATAGGTACGAATTTTTGCACAAAAATAGACATAATTTACCAATATTGCAACAACAATCAAAATTTTTTTGTAATTTCGCAGCCGGAAACTCACAAAATTACGAATGAAACGTTTATATTTTTACTAATGAAACATTCATATTTTTACTAATGAAACATTCATATTTTTACTAATGAAACGTTTACATTTTTACTAATGAAATGCTTACATTTTTACTAATGGAGATTAAAATGCGGTTATGGGCTATAGAAACAGGTATGTAGAGGATGAATTGGGCAGTCGGCTTAAACGAGCCGGAGCGGTATTGATTCGCGGACCAAAAGGCTGCGGGAAGACCGAAACGGCGCGGTATTTTGCGAAAAGCGAGACGGTGATAGACGCAAGCCCCAATACAAAAAATATAATGACGCTTGACCCGAAATTGCTGCTTGCAGGCGACACGCCGCACTTGCTGGACGAATGGCAAGAGCAGCCCGACCTTTGGAATTATGTGCGCCACGAGGTGGATAACCGCAAATTGAAGGGTCAATTCATCCTGACCGGCTCTGCCACGCCGAATGATGATGCGAAACTTCATTCGGGTGTCGGGCGGTTTTCGATTATGCAAATGCGCCCAATGTCGCTTTTTGAGAGCGGGAAATCATCCGGTGAAGTCAGCCTGAAAGCCATACTTGCCGGCGAAAAAATTGGGTCGAATTATCACGAGGCAAACATTCCGCACATTGTGGATAACCTGATAAGAGGCGGCTGGCCCGGCATACAGGAACTCGACATCGAGGATGCAAGGCTCTCTGTGCTTGATATGCTGGAACTTATTACGGAAGTTGACATCAGCAAAATCAGCACGATGAAGCGCGACCCCATAAAAGTGAAGCGACTGATGTCGTCCATCGCGCGAAATATATCGAATGAGGTCAAAATTGAAACCATTGCCAAGGATGCGGGGCTTGACGGCTCGACACTTTCTTACGACACGGTGCGCGACTACGTGGATGCGTTGGAAAGGTTGATGATTATTGAGGATTTGCCCGCGTGGAATACGCACATACGCTCTTCGGCAACGCTCCGGAAGAGCAGGAAGCGGCATTTTGTGGACCCCTCCATTGCCATTGCCGCGCTGGGAATAAATGGCGCGCGATTGCAGCAGGATTTTGAATATATGGGCTACGTTTTTGAATCACTTGCCATCCGCGACCTCCGAATCTATGCGCAAACAATGGGGGCAAAACTGTTTCACTATCGGGATTCTTCC
Organism: Bacteroidia bacterium; assembly: GCA_025996755.1. Classification (GTDB taxonomy): domain Bacteria; phylum Bacteroidota; class Bacteroidia; order Bacteroidales; family Azobacteroidaceae; genus Azobacteroides. The sequence continues at coordinate 9,470 of BNTR01000097.1, read as the reverse complement.
GGTCGCGAAGTCGATGCCATTTTAGAGATGCCCGACGGCTCGTGGGCAGCATTTGAAATAAAATTAGGGTTTGGTGCCGCGGAAGACGGCATTCAATCGCTCTTGAAATTTTTGGAAAACGTGGATACCGAAAAAGTGGGCAAGCCCAAAGCGATGGCGGTGATAACAGGCTCCGGGGTTGCCGCAACGCACGAGAGCGGTGTGCAGATTGTGCCATTATCGGCACTTTGTGCGTGAATGATGAAACGCGGGTGCGTTCAATTATTTTGTATCTTTGTGGTTTCAAAATCAGGATGATTGACGCACAAGATATTAGTATTGAGGAGTTTACCTACGAATTGCCGGATGAGCGGATTGCAAAGTTTCCGTTGCCTCAGCGCGACCGGAGTAAGTTGCTGATTTATCGCAATCAGGAAATTTCGGAGAGCCGATTCAGCCAAATAGATGCTTTCCTGCCCGAAAATGCGTTGTTGGTGTTCAACAACACGAAGGTGATTCAGGCGCGGATGGTGTTTCAAAAAGCAACCGGCGCGGCGATTGAGATTTTCTGTATGGAGCCGAAAGAGCCGGCAGACTATGCGCGAGCGTTTGTGCAAAATCGCTCATGCACATGGCTCTGTATGGTGGGCAATTCCAAACGCTGGAAAGGCGAAACGCTGACCATGCACAGCGGGGAGGGGGGCTGCCCGCCCTGTACGGTGGCTGCCGAACGCATCGCCAACTGCGGCGACACACACCTCGTCCGCTTCGAGTGGAACAACCCCGATTGGAGTTTTGCCGACATTTTGGAAAAATTCGGCGAACTGCCCATCCCGCCCTACCTCCACCGCCCCACGGAGGAGCGCGACAAGGAAACCTACCAGACGATTTATTCAAAGATAAAAGGCTCCGTGGCGGCTCCCACTGCCGGTTTGCACTTTACCGACGCGGTGTTGGAAGCCCTGAAAAAGAAGCATATCCACTTGGAAGAACTGACCCTGCACGTGGGCGCAGGCACATTCAAGCCCGTCAAAGCCAACCGCTTGGCAGACCACGAAATGCACTCCGAGTGCATCTCCGTCAAAAAAACGACCATCGAAAAACTGTTGAAACACGCAGGGCAAGTCTTCGCCGTAGGCACCACCTCCGTCCGCACCCTCGAAAGCCTCTATTACATCGGCGCAATCCTCGAAAAAAATCCCGATGCCACGCCCGACGAATTGGCTGTTACGCAATGGATGCCCTTTCAATTACGAATTACGAATTACGAATTACGTGTTTCGCACTCTTTGCAGAATGTTTTGGATTATATGACACGCAAAAAGATGGCGACACTGACTACCCACACGCGCATCCTGATTGCTCCCGGCTATGAATTTAAACTCGTAAACGGCATAATCACCAATTTTCACCAGCCCAAAAGCACCCTGCTGCTGCTGATTGCGGCATTCACGGGCAACAACCATTGGCGGGAGATTTACGACTATGCCCTCGCCCACGATTTTCGCTTCCTGAGTTATGGCGACAGTTCGCTGCTGATGTGATTTCCCCTATTTATTGTGCCGCGGCAAACTCCCTTTTCAGCTTGGCAATCACCTCTTTGACGGTGTTGATTTTGTCCGCTAAATAGGCGTTGAAGCCCGCGAAAACGAAGCCTTTGTCCAGATTGCCTCTGGCAGCCTGAAAAAGTGCCTGACTGATGCAGTAGGGGGCATTGACGTAGTCGCACGTTTTGATGCAGTGGAGCGGACATGCTTTGGGATGCTTCAAACCGGCTTCCACCCCTTGGATAAATTCGCCGTCGAGTGCCCGTCCCGGCATCCCAACGGGACTGTGGATGATGCGCAAATCATCTTTTTTTGCCTTTATATATTCGTTTTTGAAGGTGTCTGAAGCATCACATTCTTTGGTCGTAACGAAGATAGTGCCCATCTGCACACCTGTTGCGCCCATATTCAGAAACTTGCGGATGTCGCCGCCCGAATAAATCCCTCCGGCAGCGATGACCGGAATTTCTTTTTCGTCCTTATATGAATTGGCGACTTCGACCACTTCCGGGATGATTTTTTCCAGCGCGAAATTGGGGTCGTCAATATCTTCCGGCTTAAATCCCAGATGTCCGCCCGCCTTCGGTCCTTCCACCACAATAGCATCAGGGAGGTATCCGTAGGCACTTTTCCACTTGTTGCAAATCAGTTTGGCAGCCCGCGACGACGAGATGATGGGCACCAGTTTGGTCACACTTCCCGGCTTCAAATAGGCGGGCAAATCGAGCGGCAAACCGGCTCCGGAAAAGATAATATCCACCTTTTCGGCGATTGACGTGCGCACGAGGTCGGCAAAATTGCTCAACGCGACCATGATATTGACACCAATCACGCCTTTGGTCTTTTCTCTTGCCAACCGAATTTCTTTCTGCACGCCCCAATTGTTATCCTCCAAAAAGCCAAGATGCCTTTCGTTGTGAATCATGCCCAATCCGGCAACAGAGATTACGCCGACCCCGCCTTCGTTGGCAACCGCAGCGGCTAACCCCGATAGAGATACTCCTATGCCCATTCCACCCTGTACAATCGGCAACTTTATTTCAAGATTTCCTATATTAAATGATTTCATTTAGATATTTTTATAAATATTCTGCAAAGTTACGCATTATTTTTGACATAATGTAAGGAAAAATGCGAGGAGGAACGAAAATCGTCCCGTTCCTCCTCTTCGTACAAACTATATGAACAAAAGTTTACTTTTTCTTGATAGCTTTGTAGCCATACACAGCCAAATCACCCAATTCTTCTTCGATGCGAAGCAGTTGGTTGTATTTTGCCATACGGTCGGAGCGGCTCAGCGAGCCTGTCTTGATTTGTCCCGAATTGGTAGCCACGGCGATGTCGGCAATCGTAGCGTCTTCCGTTTCGCCGGAGCGGTGAGAAGTTACGCTGGTGTAGCCTGCGCGGTGAGCCATTTCGATGGCATCCAAAGTTTCGCTCAGCGAACCGATTTGGTTCACTTTGATGAGGATGGAGTTGGCACAGCCCAATTCGATACCTTTTTTCAGGTATTCCACGTTGGTCACGAACAAGTCGTCGCCCACCAATTGCACTTTGCTGCCCAATTCGTCGGTCAGGAGTTTCCAGCCGTCCCAATCGTTTTCGTTCATGCCGTCTTCGATGGAGTCGATGGGGTATTTAGCCACCAAATCAGCCAAATATTCCACTTGTTGCTTGGAGTTGCGTTTTGCGCCGCTCTTGCCTTCAAACTTGGAATAATCATAGACACCGTCGCTGTAAAATTCCGAAGAAGCGCAGTCCAAACCGATTGTGATGTCTTTTCCTGCCACATAACCTGCGTTTTTGATAGCCAAAAGGATAGCCTCCAATGCTTCGGTGGTGCCGCCGGCAAAGTTGGGAGCAAAACCGCCTTCGTCGCCTACTGCGGTGCTTAATCCCTTGTCGTGCAACACTTTCTTCAATGCGTGGAACACTTCCGCACCATAGCGCAAGCCTTCTTTGAACGATGGTGCGCCCACCGGACGAATCATAAATTCCTGAAATGCGATAGGAGCATCCGAGTGTGAACCGCCATTGATGATGTTCATCATCGGCACGGGCAATGTGTAGGTGTTTGTGCCGCCGATATAGCGATACAAAGGCACATCCAAATAGTTGGCAGCCGCTTTTGCAACCGCCAATGAAACGCCCAAAATAGCGTTTGCACCCAATTTAGACTTCGTTTTTGTGCCGTCCAAGGCAAGCATTTTCTTGTCGATGGCGCGTTGTTCCAACGTGCTGATGCCCAGCAATGCGGGTGCAATCACCTTGTTGATGTTGTCCACCGCTTTCTGAACGCCCTTGCCCAAGTAGCGACCTTTGTCGCCGTCGCGCAATTCCAACGCTTCATTTTCGCCCGTAGATGCGCCCGATGGCACTGATGCGCGACCAATGATGCCCGACGCCAATGTAACTTCTACCTCAACGGTAGGGTTGCCACGGGAATCCAAGATTTCCCGTCCCCAAATTTTTATAATTTCCATATTTTTTATTTTTTATTCTTCTGTTTTTACTTCCTCTGCAACGACTTCAACGACTTCAGGGACTTCAGTGGCATCCACCACTTCCTCCACTTCTTCCACAGCAGCCTTTGCGACCGGAGCACTCGCTACGACGGGGACACTTGCGGCACCTGCACTGCCGCCTCCACGACGCGAACGGCGGGTTTTTGCGGCTACTTTTTTGCCTTCTTTGAGCATCAATTCGTTGTAATCGACCAGCTCGATGAAGCACGTTTCGGCGTTGTCGCCCAAGCGGTTGCCCGTCTTGATGATGCGCGTGTAGCCTCCCGGACGGTCGCCCACTTTTTGTGCCACTTCCTGAAACAGTTCGGTCACGGCGTATTTGTCGCGCAGTTCGGCGAACGCCAAACGGCGCGAATGGGTCGTGTCTTCCTTCGATTTGGAAATCAGTGGCTCCACGAATTTGCGCAACTCCTTGGCTTTTGCCAAAGTCGTAAAAATCCGCTTGTGCTTAATCAGAGAGGTTGCCATATTCGACAACATCGCCTCACGGTGAGAATAGGTACGACCTAAATGATTGATTTTTTTATTGTGTCTCATTTTTTATTATACTTTATCTAATTTATACTTAGAAAGGTCCATCCCGAATGACAGATGATGCGTTTCGAGCAAATCATCGAGTTCGGTCAGAGATTTCTTGCCAAAATTACGGAACTTCAACAGGTCGTTGCGTTGGAATTTCACCAAGCCCGCCAATGTTTCCACGTCCGCCGTTTTCAAACAGTTGAGTGCGCGAACAGACAACCCAAGTTCGCTCATTTTCGACTGCAAAAGTTGGCGGGTGTGCAACATTGTTTCGTCGAACTGCCCCTCAATGCTTCCTTCGGAAATGTCGATATGAATTTTATCGTCCGAAAACAGCATAAAATGGAAAATCAGGATGCGAGCCGCCTCTTTCAAGGCTTCTTTCGGGAGGATAGAGCCATCCGTCGCAATCTCAATAACCAATTTTTCGTAGTCCGTTTTTTGTTCCACACGGAAAGGCTCAACGGTGTATTTTACATTGACAATAGGCGTGAAAATCGAGTCAATCGCAATCTGATTGGCTGCGTCTTCTTCCTTCTTGTTCTCATCCGCAGGCACATAGCCGCGTCCTTTTCCGATGGTCAAGTCTATTTTCAGCACGGCTTTTTTGTCCAAATGGGCAATCACCAACTCCGGATTTAAGACATCAAAGCCTGCCAATTGTTTGCCAATCTGTTCAGCCTTAAACTCTTCCGTTCCTGACACCTTGATAGACACCGTTTCGCCGTCAGTTTCTTTCGACGTCTGCTTAAACCGCACCTGTTTGAGTTTGAGGATGATGTTTGTTACATCTTCCAACACCCCCGGCACGGCTGCAAATTCGTGATCTACGCCATCAATCTTAATAGACGTAATCGCAAATCCTTCCAAAGAAGACAGGAGGATACGGCGCAGGGAGTTACCTATCGTAATTCCGTAGCCGGGTTCCAGCGGACGAAATTCAAACTTGCCGAACTTATTGCTCGCTTCCGACATTATTACCTGGTCGGGTTTCTGAAATGCTAATATCGCCATTATGATACCGGTTTATTTAGAATATAATTCTACAATTAATTGCTCTTTGATGTTCTCGGGAATATCCGCGCGCTCCGGAATATGCAAATAATTTGCACTCAGGGACGACTTTTCGTAAGCTATCCACGGATATTTACTGTGATTCACGCCGGCAACACTCGCCTGAATCACTTCAAGAGATTTCGCTTTTTCACGCACACCCACAATCTGTCCGGGTTTCACGGAATAGGAGGGGATGTTCACCACCTTGCCGTCCACCACGATGTGGCGGTGAGAAACCAACTGACGGGCTCCTGCGCGCGTCTTCGCCAGTCCCATACGGTAAACGATGTTGTCCAAACGGCTTTCCAGCAACTGCAAAAGCACCTCGCCGGTAATTCCTTTACTGCGGGAAGCCTTTTCAAACAGGTTGCGGAATTGCTTTTCCAGCACACCGTAAGTGTATTTCGCCTTTTGTTTTTCGCGCAACTGAATGCCGTATTCCGACGTTTTCTTTTTGCGACCATTGCCATGCTGTCCGGGAGGATAGTTCTTTTTGCTAAGAACTTTATCCGGTCCGAAAATTGGCTCACCGAATTTGCGCGCAATTCGTGTCTTGGGTCCTGTATATCTTGCCATTGTTCTTTAATTTTAAAAATTTATACTCTTCTTCTCTTTGGAGGACGACATCCGTTGTGTGGCAGCGGTGTCACGTCGATGATTTCGAGCACTTCGATGCCGGCACCGTGCACCGTGCGAATAGCCGATTCACGACCGTTGCCCGGACCTTTCACGTAGGCTTTCACCCGTCTCAACCCCAAGTCGTATGCGATTTTTGCACAATCCTGTGCTGCCATTTGGGCGGCATACGGGGTGTTCTTTTTGGAACTTCTGAACCCACATTTTCCGGCGGACGACCAGGAAATCACCTGTCCATCGCTGTTGGTGAGTGTCACAATGATGTTGTTGAAAGAAGAGTGAACATGCAACTGACCGTTGGCATCCACCTTAACAACTCTTTTTTTAGCTACAACTGCTTTTTTTGCCATAATTCAATAAATTACTTCGTTGCCTTTTTCTTGTTAGCAACAGTCTTTTTCTTGCCCTTGCGTGTGCGGGCATTGTTTTTAGTACTCTGACCTCTCACTGGGAGCCCGATACGGTGACGCACGCCGCGGTAACAACCGATATCCATCAATCGTTTGATATTCAACTGAACCTCAGAACGAAGGTCTCCTTCCACTTTGAACGTCCGACCGATGATTTCACGCACTGCAGCCGCCTGGTCGTCTGTCCAATCTTTCACTTTGATGTCCCGATTTATTCCTGCCTCAGACAGGATTTTGTTCGAGGAACTGCGACCCAATCCGTAGATGTAGGTCAGTGCTATCTCGCCTCTCTTGTTTTGGGGTAAATCCACCCCGACTATTCTTATTGCCATTTAGTAAAAAATTTTTTGCAAAGGTAATAAAATTATCCTTGACGTTGTTTAAATTTCGGATTTTTCTTATCTATCACATACAAACGTCCTTTTCGGCGCACGATTTTACTCTCGGGACCGCGTTTTTTAATTGATGCTCTTACTTTCATATTATCTTTTTTTTTATTTTTATTACTTATATCTAAACGAAATTCTGCCTTTGGAAAGGTCGTATGGCGACATTTCGATTTTCACCTTATCCCCCGGAAGGATTTTGATGTAGTGCATCCGCATCTTCCCCGAGATATGAGCCGTAATCTCATGCCCATTCTCCAACTCCACGCGAAACATTGCATTCGACAACGCCTCCACAATAACTCCATCTTGCTCAATAGCAGACTGCTTAGCCATTTTTCATTTAATTTAAACCTGTTCCGCAGATAAAAAGCACAACTCAATTCACTAATAATCAAGCAATTAGCCCCCAAAAATGCGCTTTTTTACCCGTTAAGCGGTGCAAAGGTACGACATTTTTTTGGAACTGCCAAATGTTTTTAAAAATATTTTTTTGTCAGGGCGGATTCAACTTCTAAGTGCGACAAAAATTTGTGTATTTAATCGAAAAAAAACACTATCTTTGCAACCGAATTTCAATTACTTGCCGAATGCAATACTTTACATTACTCAAAGCCTTCCCAAATGGCGGGCGTGTCGAACTCATGGATGGATTTGTCAAAAAATCCGACTATGAAGATTTATTGTTGATTGCCAATTTCTTTGCGCAGCAAGGTCATCTTGTGCTAATCCCAACCGAAGTGCATTACAAAGATGCAAAATACAGACAGATATTCGGCAGTCTTATGGGGACAGTCTATGAGCGCAAATGCCCCGATTTGAGTATTGACGGCGAATTTTATGAGTACGAAAGTTATGTTCCGCCATTCAAAAAAGAAAAAATATCCAATATGATGTCTGCAGGATTCAAGCAATCCGCGCGAATTATCATCAATAATGGGGGGGCAGATGATAATTTTATTCAAAAATGTATTTTGAATCGCATAAACGAGAAAACTTTTTTGTATAACATTGATGAAGTGTGGCTGCTTGAAAGCGGCAAAATTCGGCTTTTATATAAACAACAATAGGAAACCGAAGTTTCCTATTGTATTTACGTACAGTAACGGTACCAATCCGTCCCGCGGGTGCCTATCCGTAGAAAGACCTCGATATCTTCTCTGTTTCCAGTCCGGGTCACAATTGGCTATGACCTTATCTTTCCGATATCTGCCGCAAAGGTACAACTAATTTTTCAAATACGCAAGCATTTTTGCGATTTTTTTTGTGAAAAACAAATGGGAAGTGAAAAAACTCACTTTTTTGTCGTACCTTTGTAACCTGATTTAAAGCAAATATGATATGTTAAAACAGACAAAGATAGTAGCCACAGTGTCCGACAAACGGTGCGATGTGGACTTTATGCGCGATTTATTTGAGGCGGGGATGAATGTGGTGCGGATGAATTCTGCCCATCTCGCTCAGGAGGGGTTCGACAAGATTGTTGCGAGCGTGCGTGCCGTGTCTAATCGCATCGGCATTTTGATGGACACCAAAGGTCCCGAAGTGCGCACCACGGCGTGCGACGAATCCATCGCGTTCAAAACGGGCGATATTTTGAAAATTCAGGGGGCGCCCGACCAAAAAACGACGAAAGAAATCATCTCGGTCAATTATGCCAACCTCACGCACGACCTGAAAATCGGCGATGTGCTGCTCATCGACGATGGCGAACTCGAATTTAAGGTCGTTGGGAAAGATGCTAAATACCTGACCATCGAGGCATTAAACGATGCCGTGCTCGGTAGTCGCAAGAGCGTGAACATCCCCGGCGTGCGCATCAGTCTGCCGTCGCTGACGGAAAAAGACCGCACAAATATCCTCTACGCCATCGAAAACAAAATCGACTTCATCGCCCATTCGTTTGTGCGCACGAAACAGGACGTGCTGGACATCCAAAAGATTCTGGATGAGCACAATAGCCCCATCAAAATCATCGCGAAAATCGAAAATCAGGAGGGCGTAGACAATATCGACGAAATCCTGAAAGTGGCTTACGGCATTATGATTGCGCGGGGCGACCTGGGCATCGAAGTGCCGCAGGAAAAAATCCCCGGCTTGCAGCGCGTGCTGATTCGCAAGTGCATCGCCGTCAAAAAACCGGTGATTGTGGCAACACAGATGCTCCATTCGATGATAACCAACCCGCGACCCACCCGCGCCGAGGTGACGGACGTTGCCAACGCGATTTATTACCGCACCGATGCCGTTATGTTGAGCGGCGAAACGGCTTACGGCAAATTCCCCGTGGAGGCTGTGCGCACGATGTCGAACATTGCGCGCGAAGCCGAAAAAACGAAGTTGCTGGAAAACGACATTCGCGTGCCATTCCCCGACGACGATTTGGATGTAACCTCGTTTTTGGCGAAG
>BNTR01000096.1 GCA_025996755.1 Bacteroidia bacterium | reverse complement strand
AATTTTGCGCAGTTAGAAACCGGCAAAACGGTGTTGGAGCCTGATGCCTTGTTTATAAATGTCAGCGACACCCAACTGAAAGCCAAGGGCGATGCCAAATTGGAAGTGCACCGCAAGTATGTGGACATTCAGGTGCCCATCTCGGCATCTGAAAGTTACGGCTGGAAAACCCGCGACCAATGCGCCACGGTGTTGAAACCATTTGATACAGAGAAAGATATAATGTTTTATGACGACACCCCCACCACGTATTTCACGCTCCAGCCAGAGCAATTCTGCATCTTTTTTCCGGAAGATGCGCACGCACCTTGCGTGGGGACGGGGGCGTTGAGGAAAATAATTGTTAAAATAGCAATATGATGAAAGCAACAGATTTTGAAAAAACAGTGGATGGCAAGCCCGTGCGTTTATATACGCTGAGCAATGCCGGCGGGGCGAAAGTGGAAATTACGAATTGGGGTGGAAAAATCGTGTCCATCCACGTGCCCGACAAAAACGGCAAATTGGTTGATGTGGTGTTGGGGAAAAATAACCTCGACGACTATATGGACGACAATGAGCCGTATTTCGGCGCAATTTGCGGGCGCGTGGCGAACCGCATTGCCAACGGGAAATTCACGTTGGAGGGCAAAGACTACACCTTGGCGGTCAATAACGGACCGAATGCGCTGCACGGCGGCATCAAGGGCTTCAATTCGGTCGTGTGGGATGCCAAACAGATTGACAGTCAGACACTTGAATTGGCTTACCTATCCAAAGACGGCGAAGAGGGCTATCCGGGCAATCTGAAAGTAACCGTTACCTACCAATTGACCAATAATAATGCCATAGAGATTGCTTACAATGCCACAACGGACAAAACGACGATTTTAAACCTCACCAATCACAGTTATTTCAACCTGTCGGGCGAGGGCGACCCCTACGTGGGCGACCAGACGCTGCAAATCAATGCAGACACCTATTTGCCAACGAATGACGTGGCTATTCCGTTGGGCAAACCCGAAAAAGTGGAGGGCACGTCGTTTGATTTTCGCTCGGCATACACGATTGGCGAGCGCATCAACGATGACAACCAACAACTGATTTGGGGCGTTGGCTACGACCACAATTATATCATAAACAAGTCAAAATCAGACGAATATGCTTTTGTGGCAAAGGCAAATTCGCCGAAGACGGGCATCACAATGGAGGTATATTCCACCGAGCCGGGCGTGCAACTCTACACGGGTAATTGGCTGGACGGCAGTTTCACCGGCAAAAACGGGCACACCTATCCCAAGCGGTCGGCGTTCTGCTTGGAAACACAGCATTATCCCGACAGCATCCACCAACCGACATACCCTACAACGGTTTTGAAGGCGGGAGAGAAGTTTTATTCAAAAACGGCATTTGTTTTTAAGTGAACACAACAGCATTGTTGGAAAGCATCAATTCGCCACACGATTTGCGGCGATTAGAGCAGGGGCAGTTGGAGCAAGTGTGCCACGAGTTGCGACAATACATTATCGAGGTGTTGTCGGAAAATCCGGGACATTTTGGCTCCAGTTTGGGCTGTGTGGAACTGACCGTGGCGTTGCACTATGCGTTCAACACCCCCTACGACCACATCGTGTGGGACGTGGGGCATCAGGCGTATGGACACAAAATCCTCACCGGTCGGCGCGAACTGTTTCACACCCTGCGCCAATTTGGCGGCATCGGCGGCTTCCCCAATCCTGAGGAAAGCGAGTACGATTCTTTCATTTCGGGGCACGCATCCAACTCTATATCAGCCGCTTTGGGTATGGCGGTGGCATCTCGCCTGAAAGGTGAAGACCGCAAAGTGGTAGCCGTCATCGGCGACGGCTCTATGACCGGCGGGTTGGCTTTCGAGGGACTCAACAACGTGTCGTCGCAGCCCAACGACCTGCTCATCATCCTCAACGACAACAATATGGCGATTGACAAGTCCGTGGGCGGGTTGAGCCAATCACTCGTAAACCTCACTACGTCAAAGACTTACAACACCATTCGCTACAAATTATACCTCTTTTTCAAAAAGCACGGCATCATCAAAGAATCGAGCAAAGGCTTCATTTTGCGCTTCAACAACAGCCTGAAAGCCCTGCTCACCAAGCAGCACAATGCCTTTGAGGGCTTCAACGTGCGCTATTTTGGTCCGGTGGACGGGCACAATGTGAAAGAATTGGTCAAAATCTTGCAGGACATCCAGCAAATGCGCGGTCCGAAACTGCTGCACCTCCTCACGAAAAAAGGCAAAGGCTTCGTGCCGGCTGAAAACGATGCCACAATTTGGCACGCGCCGGGCAAATTCAATCCCGAAACGGGCGAGCGCATCATCAAAAAATCCCTCGACGAGCCGCAGTTATATCAGGATATTTTCGGACACACCTTAGTGGAGTTGGCGCGGCAAAATCCCCGCATTGTGGGCATCACACCGGCGATGCCCACGGGCTGTTCAATGACTTTTATGATGCACGAAATGCCCGACAGAGCATTCGACGTGGGCATTGCCGAAGGGCACGCCGTCACTTTTTCGGCAGGGTTGGCGAAAGAGGGTATGCTGCCGTTTTGCAATATCTATTCATCGTTTATGCAGCGGGCTTATGACAATCTGATACACGATGCCGCGTTGCAACAGTTGGATATGGTGCTCTGCTTAGACCGCGCCGGCTTGGTGGGCGAAGACGGTGCCACGCACCACGGCGCGTTGGATTTAGCCTATCTGCGGTGCATCCCCAACGTTACGATAGCCTCGCCGCTCAATGAAATTGACCTGCGCAACCTGATGTACACCGCCTCACAGCCCCATCAGGGCGTGTTCGTCATCCGCTACCCACGCGGCAAAGGCGAATTGAAAGATTGGCAACGCCCGTTTGAGGTGCTTCCGGTGGGCAAAGGTCGGCGATTAACAGCCAGTAACTGTCATTGCGGGCTTGACCCGCAATCCCCACCAAAAAATAATACCGCAGTTGTCAGCCTCGGTCCAATCGGCAACATCGCGGCACAGGCAGTAGAAAAGGCGAAAGCGGCGGGCATCGAAGTAGCGCATTACGATATGATTTATTTGAAGCCCATCGACGAAGAACTGTTGCACGAGATTGGAACGCATTACAAGCGCGTGGTCACGGTCGAAAACGGCACCATTCAAGGCGGTTTGGGCACAGCAGTGATGGAATTTATGTCCGCCAACGGCTATTCGCCCGAAGTGACGCGCGTGGGCATCCCCGACGAATTTATTCCGCACGGCACCATTCCGGAGCTGTATCGGCTGTGTGGGATGGATGCTGACAGCATCGCGGAGGTTTTGCAACTTACCAAAAGGTAACTTACCAAAAGGTAACTTACCAAAAGGTAACTTACCTTTTGGTAAGTTACCTTTTGGTAAGTTGAAAAAAAATGCTTACCTTTGCAGAAAAATTTGTTTTATGAAAGAGGAAACACCTTTTGTCTTTGGCAGAATCGCTGATACAAAGAACTTTACAGACAGGGAAACGGAGCGCAAACGATTGTATCAAAATTTCCAATCGCTTGTCAATACGATTATTATCTCTCCCAGAAGGTGGGGGAAAACATCGCTGGTGAAAAATGTGGCGCAAAAAGTAACCGTGGAAAACAAAGATATAAAAATCTGCACATTGGATATTTTCAATGTAAAAACAGAGACAGAGTTTTATGTGGCTCTGGCACAAGCCATTTTGCAAGCCACGTCGAGCAAATGGGAAGAATTGGCAGACAATGCCAAGCAATTTCTTTCGCACCTGTTGCCTAAAATATCATTTTCGCCGGATGCCATATCCGAAATTTCATTTGGCATCGGTTGGGAAAAACAGACACAGAATGTTGATAAGATTTTAGACCTCGCAGAGACCATTGCAAAGGCAAAAAACATCAATATTGTGGTCTGCATTGACGAATTTCAAAGCGTCAACGAATTTGCAAACCCGCAAGCTTTTCAACGCAAATTGCGCTCGCATTGGCAACAGCATCAACACGTTAGCTATTGCCTTTATGGCAGCAAAAGGCACATGCTGTTGGACATTTTTTCAAATCCATCTATGCCGTTTTACAAATTTGGCGACATCCTGTTTTTGGAAAAAATAAATAACGCCGTTTGGGGAAAATTCATACAAAAGCGGTTTCGCGATACCGGAAAAGAAATCTCAAAAGACGATGCTAAAATGTTAGCCGAATTAGTCGAAAACCATTCGTACTACGTGCAGCAGTTAGCTCAGCAAGCGTGGCTGAGAACTGACCAAATCTGTGACAAGAGCATCATAATGGATGCTTATGAAGGTGTTAAAAATCAACTGAGTTTGCTCTTCGTAGGCTTGATAGAATCGCTCACCAACAAGCAAATTGATTTCCTCAAAGCCATTGTATCGGGTGAAACAGCGTTAAGTTCGCAAGAAATTTTGGAAAAATACAAACTTGGGACATCTGCCAACGTCATTAAAATAAGGGAGGCATTGCTGTCGAAAGAAATCATTGATGTCAATGCACAAGTCATTGATATTCAAGACCCTATATTCAAAATCTGGCTGAAAACCGATTATTTTAAAATAAAATAATCGGTAACGCGCTTCACATATCTGACGGCGTTGTTAATCCTTAATCAAATTCCGCCCCGTCATCTCTTTCGGCTGTTGCAAGCCCAAAATATGCAGGATGCTGGGGGCTACGTCCGCCAGTTTGCCATTTTCTACTTTGGCGGCTTTGTTTTCGGACACATAGACGAAAGGCACCGGATTCAGGGAATGTGCCGTGTTGGGCGTGCCGTCGTCGTTGATGGCGTAGTCGGCGTTGCCGTGGTCGGCGATGATGATTGCCTCGTAGCCGTTGGCTTTGGCGGCTTCGATGGTGGCTTTCAGGCAGGCATCTACTGCTACTACGGCTTTTTCAATCGCGCTGTAAATGCCTGTGTGACCTACCATATCGCCGTTGGCGTAGTTCACCACGATGAAGTCGAATTTTTGGGATTGGATGGCTTTTTCCAAATTGTCTTTCACTTCGTGGGCAGACATTTCGGGTTGCAGGTCGTAGGTTGCCACTTTCGGACTTGCCACGAGGATGCGCTCCTCGCCGTCGAAGGGGGCTTCTCGTCCGCCGTTGAAAAAGAACGTCACGTGGGCGTATTTTTCCGTTTCGGCGGTGTGCAATTGTTTTAAACTTTTACTTGAAAGATACTCACCTAACGTGTTGGTTACGTTGTCTTTATCGAATAAAATATGCACGTTTTTGAAACTTGCATCGTAAGGTGTCATCGTGAAATATTGCAGGTTTGGAATGGTGTGCATCCCCTGCTCAGGCATCTCCTGCTGCGACAGCACGACGGTCAATTCTTTGGCGCGGTCGTTGCGGTAGTTGAAGAAAATCACCACATCGCCGTCCTGAATCACGGCGAGGGGTTTTCCTCCCTTCGTGCAGACGATTGGCTTGATAAATTCGTCGGTCAAACCATCGCAATAGGACTTTTCTACTGCAGCAACGGGATTTTCGGTCGCCTCCCCCACCCCACTCACGAGCAGGTCGTAGGCTTCTTTCACGCGCTCCCAACGTTTGTCGCGGTCCATCGCATAGTAGCGACCGACGACTGAGGCGATATGTCCGGTGGACGTTTTCAGATGGGCTTCCAACTCTTTCAGAAAGCCCGCGCCGCTCTTGGGGTCGGTGTCGCGACCGTCCATAAAGCAGTGCACAAACGTCTTGTCGATGCCATACGACTTGCTGATGTCGGTCAGTTTCAGCAGGTGCTCCAGCGAACTGTGCACGCCGCCGTTGGAAACAAGCCCCATCAGGTGTATCTGTTTGCCGTTTTTCTTGGCATAACTATACGCGCGCTTGATTTCTTCGTTTTCCAAAATCGTGTTTTCGCGACACGCCTTGTTGATTTTCACAAGGTCTTGATACACAACACGTCCGGCACCGATATTGAGATGTCCCACTTCCGAATTGCCCATTTGTCCGTCGGGCAAGCCCACGTTTTCGCCGGAGGCTTGCAACTGCGAATACGGATAGGTTTTCAACAAACTGTCCCAATAAGGCGTTGGCGTAGAGGAGATTACGTCACGCTTTGTGTGGTCGCCAAATCCCCAACCGTCGAGGATAACCAATAATGCTTTCTTTTTTGCCATTGTTTTTTTATTTTTAATTTTAAGGTGCAAAGTTACACTTTTTTTTGATTATTCGCAATCATACACTAAAAAGCGAATTAAAACCGGAGTTTTCATCACACAAAAAGTGTGACACCTTTTGTGTGATGAAAATAATTTGTATCTTTGCACTCTAATTGGTAATTGATAATTTATAATTGATATGAATAAAGAATTAAATCCTTTTGTAACAGTAGGTTATGCCTCTGAAAAGTATTTTTGCGACCGCGAGCAAGAACTGAATATCTTGGAGCGGTGTATGAAAAATGAGGTCAATGTGACGCTTATTTCTAATCGAAGATTAGGAAAATCTGCCCTAATTTATCGACTTTTTGAACGTTTAGAGCACGAAAATTTTATCTGTATCTATACCGACATCTATGCAAGCCAAAATTTAAAGGACTTCACCGAAGCGTTGGCATTGACGATTTTTAAGCGTTTTCCCGAAAAAAAAGGGTTTGGCAAGCGCTTTCTTGACGTTCTAAAAGGTTTTCGTCCGGTTATCACCTACAATGTGCTTAGCAGCGAGCCTGAAATCCATTTTGAATTTACGCGGTCGGAGGAATGTGAGCACACTTTGCGCAGCATTTTCCTGTTTTTAGACAGCCAACAGGTGAAAGTGGTGCTGGCTATTGATGAATTTCAGCAGGTTCTCAACTATCCCGAAACGAATACGGAGGCATTGCTGCGCACCATTATCCAAACGCTCAAAAACAGTCAATTTATTTTTAGCGGTAGCAAAAAACACCTGATGCTTGAAATGTTTAATACTGCCGACCGCCCGTTCTTTTCGAGTACTCAAATGCTTGGTTTACAGGAGATTCCGGAGATGAAATATAAGCAGTTTATCCACGAAAAGTTTGAAGAACGCAACCGGACAATTGATGATGAGGCAGTTGATTTTGTTCTTTCGTGGACACTCTCCCACACTTTTTATACGCAGGTGATTTGCAACAATATGTTTGCCCGACCGGAGAAAAACATCACACAGGATGTTGCAAAGCAGGTTTGCAGCGAGCAGTTGAGCCTGCAACAAGTTACTTATATGCAGTATCGCAGCCTGCTCGCTCCGGTGCAATGGCGACTCCTGATTGCCATCGCCAAAGAGGGGCAAGTATCTGAAATTCAGGCACAAACCTTCTTGCATAAATATAAAGTCGGCGGCGCATCATCGGCAAAAAAGGCATTGGATGCTCTGCTTGAAAAAGAGATGATTTGCACAATTGAAACACCCGAAAAGACGTTCTTCCGTGTTTACAACGTATTTTTATTGCGTTGGTTGGATGCTACATTTTAACATAAAACTTTGCAATATCTGTCGGCGGCGTTGCTGATTTCATCAACGCTCAAGCCAACAAACAAATTGTTTTTCCGCCATTCGGTATAGTCGAACGGCTGACTTAATAACAAATAAACAAATTGTTCTGTTTCCAACAAGCCCAATTCATTGGTGAGGTACGTTAGCCCCTTGTCAAGTAATGCTGTATTATTCATCTTCGTATATTATATAAGTATTTAAAAATTCTATTGGATTACAAATTTTAATTTTTTCATTGCGATAGTTCAATACACGTCTATCAACCGTAATAAAATAATTGCATTTGGCTGCAATGGCGCAGGCAATATGAAGTGCATCAAATTCTTTAATGCCGGTTTTTGCAATATCTTTTGCCAAGGCAACAGTGCTATCCGATGCTGCAACAAAAAGGCAACTAAACTTTTCCCATTGGGAAATCGCTGTTCTTTTGGCTTCAAAAATATTACGGCTGTTTTCAAATTTCAGTATGTAAGACCAAACGAGTTCAACTTTATTTTTGAGCACCAAGCCTTGAATAAACAGTTTTGCCTGTGTTTCAAACTGCACTTTGGGTTGCGACTGATTGTCATACGGACGGTTGAAGCAACAATTATCTAAATATATTCGATGTTTCATAAAAATGACTTAGGATGCAAAGGTACAAATAAATTTTGAACTATGTTTTATTTTCAGAAATTCATCATAAAAAAGAGTTTCCCCTATTGGGAGTGAATGCCTTTGTTTGCTTGCTGCTCGTATGCAAGGGCTCCCTTAGTAGCACCAAAATCCACACACATCCCCCACCCCTTATTCCCTTATTTCAATCCCAACAAAAATAAGGGAATAAGGGAGGATTTTGTGAAAATTTATCTATCTGCTACTAAGGGAATTTTTGAAAATAAAGGTTTATATGCGATACAAAAGCCGCCCGAAAGATTGCACTTTCGGACGGCTCTTGCTGCTCTATGCAAGGCTGAAGCCTTGCTTTTAACTCCGACGCAAGCTCCGAGGGCAGGCTATCGAAAGTAATTTCATCTGCATTCATATTATTCTTTTTAATGAATGAAGTGCAAATAAAAGAAGTGTTTTCAAGATGATTTTTTATCACCCGAAAAACACTTTAAAAACACCATAGCTGGTAAGGAATTGTGATTATTGCCATTTTATAAATTAATGATGATGTCATTTTGTACTGATATTGTTTGTCTGATACAGAAAGAACCTGCTCTTAATGCAGTAGTGTAACAAGATAAAGGATGTCCATAATGATTTATTCCTACTGAAATAATCGCATCTTCAACTGTCATTAAAGGAGGAATGTTGTAAATATATGTTCCGGCTTTACCACCATGATGAGGAACGACTAAATTGTGTTTATGTGAATAATTAAGTTGAGGTAGAATATCTCTTGAAATCTGTTCGTAATGCGCATCTCCAGATAAAACAACACTCTTATTTGCAGATTTTACAGTCAAAATAAGTCCAGAGATATTTCTGTTTTTATGATGTTGTGCATTGTATAGAATTATTTGATTATTAGCTGGAGTAATACTATTAAAAAAGGTCGGACCTCCTCTGGCATATCTTATGTCTGCTTTAATAGCAAAGGTGTTTAATGTGCCAACGGCTGCTTTTAGTCGATTAAAAAGACTTCTACTTGTTAAATTAGGAATATGGTCTCGGCAAACAAAGGCTGAGAAATTGTTTTGCAATTCAACATCAGTCATTCCTATTAGAGAATGATAATGATCCTTATCCCAGTGTGATAAAACGAGAATTGGTTTTGACTCATTGTATAAAATGTTTCTGTTTCCAATAATTCTTATTACTTCATTTCTTGGCGCATTCATCGGTGCACCAGCATCACAGGGCAAACGCATCTTAATTAGTTAGGACTGTCCATAAATAATCATTATTCCATCCGGCATCAAGCCTTTTGCCTCTGACACTTCGCTTTTTAGATTGTTCCTGTTTAAGGAGATTAAGGGCAATTCTATTGAGCATGGAAAAATTTTGCGCCGCATAGCCAGCCCTTTTTCGGCTATCATCCTCATTGAATGACACATCTAATTGCCAATGCAGATTGTTTTCAATACCCCAGTGCGAGCGAACGCCGGTGCCGATTATTTTTGCATCGCCGCCGGAACTGGTGATATAGAGCCGTGTCTCTTTTTCCTCTTTGCCACTTGATTTGAAGTAGCGTGTGGATTCTATCCTGACTATCGCACGCAAGTCTTTCCATGCCGTAGCGTTGTCTATAAGCGACAGATTGTTGTAGAGTGTGCATTTCCGTCGCTCAATGCGACCATGTCCAAAATCATTTTCTATCCATTCTGATTCCGGCTTGGTGAAGCGAACCGTTCGTTCTGCATCTTCTTCCAAGCAACCCTGATTGCCTTTGACGGCTAAAATATAATCGGCTCCTTTTTCCCTTATCTTGGCAGCAATTTCCCGCTGACAGCCCATCGCATCCAGGGTGACCAGGCAGCCTTGTAGAGCCAAAACATCCAACAGCTTAGGTATCGCCGTGATTTCATTCGACTTTTCATCAACTTTGATTTGCCCTAAACTCAACTGATTGGCTTTTGACCACGCGCTGACAATATGAACCGCACGTTTGGAATTGCCCGCTCGCGAGCCGCAAATGGTTTTTCCATCAATGCTGACAATGTCGCCGTCCGTGAGCTCTGAGATGTCTTTTATCCATGACAAGAAGGCGCGCTCAAATTCGTCAGGGTCTAACGCACTGAAAAATCGGTTGAAAGTGTCGTGACTGGGGATGCCGTTGGGCAATTTCAGATAGTGCCGTAACCAAGATTCTTTGGCTTTGCCATAATCTTCAATATCATTCCACGTTTCTGCCCCACAAATAACTGCTGCAATGGTGATAAAAATAATGTCCTCCATCAAATGCACTTTACTCCTATCCACGCGCGGGTCTGTCAGCTCTGTAAAATAACTAATCGGTGTTTGCATAACTCTTTTTATTATACTAACGGAAAGCGAAAGGTTTTAGTATTTAAAATTTGTTAAATTTTGATGCGTTTGCCCTGACCAGCATCATAAACAACTTTTACCTTATTATCGTAATTTATTTCGTTCCAATTGCCTTGTCCTACATTACGAATAGTCACACTGGATTTTCCTAATGACGGAAATGGAATTTTCTCAATGTCTTCACCGCCATATATGTTATTTAGGAAAAAATAAAAAGATTCATCTAGTGAAACAGGAGTATTAAAAATTTCATCTTGCGTTTCTGAAACATCAATTATATAGCCAATCAGAAAAGAATCTATAGAAGACTGCTTTCTCCATGTCTGAATTATCTCTGGTTTAATAGAATAAATTGTGTCCTCCCGGATTGTTCGTTTGTTGTAGTTTTCCAACAAAACCATTGTCGG
>BNTR01000095.1 GCA_025996755.1 Bacteroidia bacterium | reverse complement strand
CCGCTTAACAGCAGTAAGTTTGCAAAGTTTCTGAATGCTTTTCTCATAAAACTTAATTTAAATTGTTTAACAAATTTGTTGTCGCGGGGGATTGCGGGACAAGCCCGCAATGACATCTCGCGATTAACGGGGGCAAAGGTAGTAAATGTTTTTTAAATATTCAATGCTTTTTTGAAATTTAAATTTTTTATTAAAAACATGAGGCTGCCCCTTTGAGACAGCCTCTTTTGTTCATGAAGTTATTCGATAACTCTTAACTCAATTGAACGTAACGGTCACTTTATCAAAATCAAATGTGAGTCCGCGTATTTCGTAGTCGTTCGTATGATTATTTACCGTCGTGGGTATGTCGCTTGCATTGGGCGTACCTTTGGCAGGGTCCAGCGTATTTACTTTCAGAACACCTGTGGTCTGAGACAAACGCTTAATCTTGACGTTCTGCACCCCTTTCTTTGCTTGCGCCCACGTAAGCGAGTATGCACCCTGCGCATCGGGCGCAATTGCTTCGCCGCTTTCGGCAACAACGGTATAATCCGTTCCGGCTTTCAACGCTGAAGCTCCGTTGTTCGTTACCCAGAAGTAAGTTACCGGATTGTAGGAGCGTATCCGTTCGCTGTGAAATTCCAACGGAATCGGACTGCTTACATTGATTTCGCTTGTGGGTGTCCACGTACCCGTACCGATTCTCCACTGCGCCGCGCCATCGGCGGCAATTTCGTAGTTGAGCGCATCCGAAAAGACATTGGTCTTATAAAAACCGATGTAATAAACATGTTCCATTTCAGGAAGCCCGTCGCCCCAAATATTGTCTTTTTCGCAACCGGTTATACAAAGTAAAACCGCTGCCATACACATATATACTATCTTTTTCATAAATTTATCGTTTTTAATATACATTTGTTTATACTTGATTACCATGTCGGATTTTGCTTGATATTTCCACCGGATTGTGCAATTTCGAACGTCGGAACAGGATAATAGTAGTCTTTAGCGACGTTGAACCGCCTCGTATCGGCTTTTTCTATCAGCCTTACGTTTGGTTCGTCATACACGAAAACGCCGTCCACGGTTCCCTGATTGTTCGTAAGCCATTTTACAAATTCGGAATCTCCCGCCTGCGAAGTGCCGTTGTAAGCCTCGTCTGCCGTAAACTTCGCGCCAACGACGGCTTTAGGCAATACGGTTTCAGCAATTTTCCAACGGATGATGTCGGCATAACGGCGGTTTTCCGCCATCAATTCCACCGTCCGTTCGCGGCGTATTTCTTCCGACAGGTTCAAGCCGTTAGCCGTTGCAAAGGCATTGGTCAGTTTCGCACTGAATCCTACGCGCTGACGCAAAGCGTTTACCGTTTCGTCCAATTGTTCGTCGGTAATGGAACCGTTCAATTCATATAAGGCTTCGGCGTATGCAATCAACATTTCGCCCCAGCGAATGATAATCCGGTCGGTATAATCTCTGGACGCTCCCCAACGACTGCCGGCAAACGCTTTTTTCTGTTGGTAGCCCAGCGGACGTTGCGGGTCGAACGGTTTATAAGCACCTTTGCCGGAGAGAATCCAGCCGATATTAACTCCTCCCACCACTGCGGCGGCATCATCTTGCGGGTCGTTGATACGCCAGATGCTCAGAGACAATCTTGGGTCGCGCGCTCCTTTGCCATCGGCAAGTGCTGTCACTCCGTCGGCTTCATAGCCGAACACGTTGTTGAACGATGCTTCGGGAGAGACGACCAACGGCGACTTTTCACGGGGCAAGCCATCGGCATAAAGATACAGGTCGAGCATGGGGCGGGTAATGGCATAACTTCCTTCACAGTCGCCGGAATAGGAATGATTGGTGTAACCGGCACCGTTTCCCCCGTTGGGACCGTAAGCCTTTGCAAAAAGAACTTCCTTGTTGGTGCTGTTGCTTTCATCCATAAACAACGCCTGATAGTCGGCATACAATGCGTGCCCTTCCGTTTTCAGCAAGGTATAGGCATCGATGCTTTTTTGCAGGTGAGCTTTCCACTGTGTGTCGTTGCCTAATTTGTGATATTTCTGCATCGTACCCTCATGTAATCCGATGTGTACAATCAATCCCAACGCCGACGAACGGGTTACGCGGCGGCGTGCAAACTCATCGGTAACGCCCTGTAAATCAGCGCGAGTCGGCAGGTGCTCGGCAGCAAACTGAAGGTCGGCGTAACACTGTTGGATTACTTCTTCACGCGGCGTGCGTCCCATTTTCAAGTCAGGGTCGCTCGTGCTGGTAAATACTTTCAGCAACAAAGGCACATCGCCGTATTTGCACACCAGGTCAAAATAATTGTAGGCGCGGAAAAAGCGGGCTTCTCCCAAGTATTTGTCGCGTATTTTTTCATCGACGGGCGCATTGGCACCTTTTTCGATGATGTTGTTGGCGGTAAAAATCCGTTTATACGGGTCTTTCCAGTCGTCGCTTTCGGCAGGAACCGTCCAGCTTCCGGCACTGGTGCCGTTGGAACTTTTGCCGAACTGGTCGTCGCCACGCGTGTCGTGCCCGCCAAAAGAGAGTTGTTCATACAATCTGTTGCAGGCTCCTTTCAGGTCGTTCTCTGATTTCCAAAAGTTGTCGTCCGTAAAATCCGTTTTGGGTGTAACATCCAATAAGTCGCTACAGCCGGTCAGGACGGCAATCATACCTGTAATACTTAAAAATAATATCTTTTTCATACTTCTATTTTTTAAAATGTTAAATTAACTCCCATCGTCCATGTGCGGAAGAACGGATAGTATTGCGTATTCTTATCGTTGCCGATTTCGGGGTCAAACACATTCAATACGTTTGTATGCTCCCACACGTCTGTTCCGGTCAGATAGACGCGCAACGATTCAATGACCTTTTTGGCAACCGGAATCGTATATCCCAGCTGTACGTTTTTAAGGCGGATATAGGAACCATCCTGTAGCCAGCGGTCGGAAGGATTATAATTGAATGTATTGCCTTCAAACGGGCGGGCAAAGTAAGCATTGGGGTTGTCTTCCGTCCAATAATCCCTGTGAACAGTCCACGGCATTTCATACGAGTTTCCCAAAGGAGCAAGCGTAGCAGTATTAATAAGGAAACTACGTTTTCCCACGCCTTGCCAGAGCATGGTAAAATCAAAACTGTTCCATTGCAAGCCCATGTTGATGCCATACAAATAGCGTCCGTTGGTAGTGCCGAGATACACCAGGTCGCCCGGATTTTCCGGCGTTCCGCCGCCGATACCGATGGTGTGGTCGGCTTTGCCCTGCGCCACATAACGCACATCGCCGCCGCTCACTTTGGAGTCGTTAAAGGATTCGTAACCCGGATTGTTCTTCTTGTATTCAAGATATTCGTCACGGCTGCTCCAGAATCCGTTCGTCTTGTATCCCCAGACCGAGTTGAGGGCATAGCCTTCCAACTTGTCCACAGCACCTGCCTTTATCACATTATTGCCATCGTAACTTACCAGTTCATTTTGGCTGTCGTCAATATTGAAGCCGATATGGTAGGAGACTTCGCCTATTTTATCACGCCATTCGGCTGATGCTTCCCATCCCCAGGTCTTCAGGGTACCCGCATTTTGATAAGGCAGTTTTACTACGCCGGCAATATTGCCTACCCGCAGTTGCGCCAGCATATTGTCGTTTGTTTTCCAATAATAGTCGCCGGTAACGCTAAGTCGATTCTCGAAAAAACCCAAATCCGCACCGATGTTGGTGGAGGTCAGCGTTTCCCATGTAACATCATTGGATACCATTTCTTTCTGATAATAAACAGGGTTTCCCATAATGCTCAGTATATTCGTGGTACTGTCTTCCGTCTTATTGGAAATCAGTCCGTAATAGGGATAATACATACTGTTGAGCACGGTGCTGTTACCAAGTTGCCCCCATGAAAAGCGCATTTTGAAGTTGTCCACATACGGTTTTACCGATTCAAAGAAGGCTTCTTCGCTCACGCGCCATCCCACGGAAGCCGAAGGAAACACGCCCCCGCGGTTGCCGGGAGCAAGGCGGGAACTGCCATCGTAGCGTACATTCGCTTCAAAGAGATAGCGACCTGCAAAGTCGTAATTCACGCGACCGAACAGCGAAGCCATTTTCCATGGTTGAACAGCATCGCTGATTTCCGTATTGGTGGGCAAGGTATTGTCGTAGTAATTAAAACTGAAAAAGTCGTTGGACAGGAGATTACGCGCCGTAGCCGACATTTCGTCCTTGAGGTACTGTTCGTAAGACGCGCCTCCCAAAATATGCAGCGAATGGTTGTCGATATTCAAGTTGTAGTTTAACAACGCTTCCAATTTATCCTGATAACTATTGTTTTTGGTTTTGATAACCCGGTTGGGATTGTTGATTTCGTAGCCGCTGCGAATTGCACCGTTACGCCCCATACTCTGTAAAAAGCGCATATCTGCTTCCCTGCTGTAGAATCCGGCGCGGCGCGAAACATTCAAGTCCAGCGTCAATCCTTTTACCACGTTCTTGATATGCAAATTGGCATTGCCGGTAAAATATTGATTCTGTCTGACATCTGTGCCACCGTTTTTCATGGCGTCGATGGCATTGCTCTGCAAGTCGGCGCTGAAAGGATTGTTCGCATAATTCGTATCCTCTTCGGGCAGGTAAATAGCCTGACGTCCACGGTCGTTGTACAAGTGAGACAAAACCGTTGCCGGTCCCCACGGGTTCCGATTGTCCACGTTTCCTTCATAAGCGGCTTGCAGGTTGAAGTCCACATACTTGCTCATTTCCGTACTGATATTGGCACGCAGGTTGTAGCGTTGGTAATCATCCGGTCCGTATTTCAGCAATCCGTTTTTGGTATGGAATCCACCGGATAGATAATACTTCGTAGCTCCATGTCCGCCGCTTACCGAAACGGAATGGTTCTGCTGCGTGGTATAGTCCTTCGTTCCTTCATCCAGCCAGTTGCTGTTACTGAAAAAATTCCAGCGCGCGCCGTTGGGATAATAATTGTAGTTCGGGTTTCCGACCCACGAAGTCTGTTCGGAATTTTGTTCGGGAGCACCCCGGTCGGCATTGCGCGCCCGATTGATGTAATCCTGCTCCTCCCACGACGACATGCGTTGAGGCATATTACCCGGCGTATTGATGCCGAATGAACCGTTATAGGACACTTTCAGTTTTTGCGAACTGCCTTTTTTGGTCGTTACCAACACCACACCCGCAGCAGCGCGCGCTCCGTAAATGGAAGCGGCGGCAGCATCCTTCAATACCGAGATAGATTCGATATCTTCGGAATTGAGCAATGTCAGGCTACCTTCCACCCCGTCAATAAGAATAAGCGCACTGGCTTCATTGGCGGAAGAAAATCCGCGGATGCGCAAGCCTGTGGTTTCCGTTTCCGAACCGGGTTGTCCGCTACTGCGCAACACAGCCACGCCGGATATTTGCCCCTGCAAGGCACTGAGCACGTCGGTAGATGCTTTCGAGGCGATATCCTTCCCGCTGACGGAGGCTACCGCTCCGGTCAGGTTCACCTTCTTTTGCGTGCCGTAGCCCACCACGACCACCTCATCGAGTTGGCTGACATCTTCCGACAAAGTAACATTGATTGTTGTTTGCCCGTTTACGGGCACCTCCTGGGTTGCGTAACCCAGATACGCCACCTCGATGGTGGCATTCGGCGATACTCGGAGAGAGTATTTTCCGTCCATGTCGGTGGCTACACCGTTGCCCGGATTGCCTTTTTCGACTACACCGGCTCCGATGACCGGACCTTCCGCATCGGACACCACGCCGGTTACGACGATTTTTGCGTCTTGGGGAATTTCGGCTCTTAGGTGGTTTGCCCCCCCCCCGCGACGATTACACCGCTTAACAGCAGTAAGTTTGCAAAGTTTCTGAATGCTTTTCTCATAAAACTTAATTTAAATTGTTTAACAAATTTGTTGTCGCGGGGGATTGCAGGTCAAGCCCGCAATGACACCTCGCGATAACGGGGGCAAAGGTAATAAATGTTTTTTAAATATTCAATGTTTTTTTGAAATTTAACTTTTTGACAACATTATACACTTGATGCCCATAACGAAATAGCAATTGGCAGATACGCCGCTGATTTTTCAGGGGCTGCATACAGGGTGCTATGTGCAAACAAATAATTCATCACTGATTAAAATAAGACAATCGTTCTGCCGTATTCATCTTTTTAATCTCTGCATAAATTTTTGCTTGAATGTCGTTCTTCATTTGAACGCAATCAAAATCTTTTTGCCGTTTAATCGTTTCCATAATTTACTAAATATTGAGGATTTCTAATTTCAATTGTTGTATATCCCTTTTTCAGATTTACACTATTATAGCCTTTTATTCCACGTCATACTGTTGTAACAAAGATTTCACATGTGCCGGAGCATTAGCCAATTCTTGCGAAGTGTCTATATATACCCTTTGTTTCATGCTACAAATATACGAATTATTTTTTTACTCTACCCTCGGTTTTGCCTTTTTAACTTTAGTATGCTCACATCTCCGTTATTTCCACAACATGGCTCACGGTATGCCCCGACGAAAACACAGGGATTCCCACCGTCATCAAATATTCGCCGGAATATTTCTTATTGTTGCACGATAGGCGCGATTTCGCTCCGGGCAGCAGATTTATCTCTTTCAGCTCGTATTCCTTATTGGGATTCAAGCCGGCAAGCCGTACCGGTTGATTTTTTTCTGCATAGCGGGGGTGGATGTCGAAGGTAAACAAAACGGATTTTTTACCGCCTTCTTCTACGTACATTACCGCAGCGTGGTCGCTTTCGCGGGGCGATGCCAGGCGATACATATCTCCGTCCAACAGGGTGCTTTCCAGGCGTTTGAAATTGCCTACCGCTTCGCGGCAAAATTGCTGTTCTTCCGGTTTCAGGTCGTTCATGCGGATGTCAAAGCCGAGTTTGCACATCATGGCTACGTCCGTGCGGAATTTTACCGGCTGCTTGCCCCAGGTTGTTACGTGAGCCGCTATTGATTTCGACGGGAAGAAATGGGAATAGCCCCACTGTATGAATATTCTTTCGACGGCATCGGTATTGTCGCTCGGCCAAAATTCGGTGAAATATTTCAATGCCTCGTAGTCGCTTCGACCGCCGCCGCCGGAACACAGCATCATCGGTAAATCGGGATATTTTTGTTTTATCCGTTCCAGCACCTTGTATAAACCGCGGACATGTTCGATGTAGAGGTGCGACTGTTTGTCTTTCAGGTAAGGCGAATAAATGTTTGTGATGGGGCTGTTGCAGTCCCATTTGAAATAGGCTATGCCGGGGTATTTGGTCATCAGATTGTCCACGATGCCGAAGACGAAGTTCTGGACGGCGGGATTGCTCAGGTCGAGCACCATCTGGTTGCGGAAATAATATTCGTCGCGGTTGGGGAGATGAATGACCCAGTCTTTATGCTTCTCGTAGAGTTCGCTTTTGGGATTCACCATTTCCGGCTCAATCCATATTCCGAACTTGAGCCCTTTTTTGGTTGCTTCTTCAACAAGTTTTCCAACGCCGAGCGGCAATTTATCTTTCGTTTCCTCCCAGTCGCCCAGCCCCTGACGGTCGCTGCTGCGGGGGTATTTGTTGGCGAACCAGCCGTCGTCGAGCAGAAACATATCAACGCCCAATTTGACCGCCTCGTCCATAATGGTAATGAGTTTGTCTTCATTGAAATTAAAATAGGTCGCTTCCCAATTGTTCAGCAAGGTAAAACGTGTTTTTTCGCCATCCTTGAGTTGATGTTTGCGCGCCCACTTGTGGAAATTGCGGCTTGCTTTGCCCTTTCCTTCCGAACTGTAGGTGAATATAAATTCCGGTGTGTGGAATATTTCGCCCGGCTGCAGCGAGTATTCCGATGCAAAGGGGTTGATGCCCGAAATGATTCGCAGTTTGTTTTCCTGGTCAACTTCAAACGTGAAACGGAAATTTCCCGTCCATCCGATTGTTCCGAAAAGTACATCTCCGCTGTTTTCGCGTGCGGATTCATTCAACGACAGGAGGAAAAACGGACTGCAAAACATATCGGCGCGGCTTCCGAGCTTCGTATCCAGCATTTTTTTTCCGAAAGTCAGTGGACTTTCGCTCATATTCACTTCGTGTGCCCAATCGCCGGTAAACTCCGTAAGATGATAGTTGCCGGCATTCAGGTGGAGCATCGACGAGGCGTAATTATATAATGTAAGCGGTTTTTTCTCGCGGTGCGTTATTTCGGAATGCGTTTTTATAATGTCTTCCCTGCTGTATGCCGTGAAGTACAGTTTTACATCCACCGGATATTTGTCGTCACGCAAGAGAATGACCGTTTCCGCAACGTCCTGTTGAAGCTGTTTCGTCTCGTGCGAAACATATTTGAGCAGCAGAGAGGGATTGCCGTCGCCATGCAGCACGCGGATTGCCGGCTCAAAATAATCTTCCATGCCGTTCGCGATGTAAGCCTCGCCCAGGTTGGGCAGATGAACGAAATCCCGGCTATGCGCCAGTTTTTTCCCGATATAAGTCTGATACAGGCGACCATTATCGCCGATACGGTAAACCAAACCGACATTATCGGTTGTAATTTGAATAGCATTTTGTCCGTTCACGCTCAGCAAACAGATAAATAAATTGATAAGAACCAAACATTTAGTTTTCATATATATTTTATTTAATAAATTTCTGCAAAGGTACAAAAAAATTTGATAATTCCTTCGACCTGCGAATACAAGCATCGCAAGCGGCATCAATTATTCCCTCAAATCCATTATTCTGCAAAACTTCCAATCCCGCAAGCGTTGTGCCGCCTTTGCTGCACACATCGGCGATGAGTTGGTCAATCGGGCGGTTGCTGTTTTTAAGCATACAGGCAGAGCCGATGATGGCTTCGGTTACTAATGTTTTTGCTTTTTCTTCATCTAATCCGTGTTTTAGGGCGTTGTTGATGAAGGCGCGGGCAAAACTGTATAAGTAGGCGGGCATACTGCCGTGTAGCGGAATTGCGGTGTCCATCTCGGTTTCGTCTATTTCTACCACTGTGCCCAGAATTTCCAATAATTGGAACAGTTCGCGCGATTCGGCGGGCGTTATCTTTTTGCCGGATTGGTCTATGGCAATGGTAATCATTCCGCGATTGATAACAACCGGCGTGTTGGGCATAATTCGGGCATAGCGCACGTCGCCTAATTGCTTGCGGATAGTGTCCATTTTGATGCCTGCCGCCATAGAAATCACAATTAAATCGGGATTTTCCCGGTCTATTCCCCGCAGTTTTTCCAATACTGCTGCAAATTGCAGTGGCTTGAATGCCAGCAAAACCAGTTTGGATTTTTGCAATACTTCCCGCTCGGAGTGCGCCACATTGTAACCTTCCTGCCGCAAACCGGCGTTTTTGCTGTTCCCAAACAGCAATACCTCTGCTTTTGTCAGCACTCCGGCGTTTAGGATGCCTTCCAAAAAGCTCCGCCCCATTTTTCCGACACCTATAATTCCTAATTTATACATATAGCAGGGAAAAGCGGTCTTTGACGTTTAATACTCTGTTATTCAAATAGATTTGCAGATAATCTTTTCGCGACGGATTTAGAAGATATGCCCGATACACGTTGTTCGTCAATGCCTGTTGTGCTTCTTCCCAGCCGCTGATTTGTTGGTAGGGATGCCACGCCGACACGTCTTTGCCGAGGTAGGGTGTCAGGAAATCGACGGCTTTGTAGAAATTTCTGCCGTCGGCGGAGGTGGCGTTGTCAATCGCGATGCCCATCTTTTGACCCATCAGGAAGATGTCTATGATATGGTGGATGTTATACATGGAATAGTGAAACGCCAGCGTGCGCGTCAGTTCGTGGGGCTGCTTGCCGTCGGGGTCGATTTGTTTGAAGATGCGCTTTTCGGGGAACTCCGTCAGGATGCGTGTTGCCACCTCCCTGTCGCCCGCATAGAGGGCAAAAGCGATTGCCTGGGCATCGTAAGCCACACTGTGGTTGTTCTTCTGGCGGGCTTCTTCCTGTCCCTGCTCGCTGGTGAGTATCCATTTCAAAAGTTGCCCAAACCACTCTTTCAACTGTTTGGAATCTCCTTTTGTGAATGCTTTGGAGTGCTCCAAAAGTTGCACGGCATCCAGCATTTCCACAAACGAATAGGTATCAATCACGCCGTAGCAGCGTCCTTTGCCGTTATTGTGTCCGGGAATCATCTGGGCATAGTTCAGGTTGGGATTCATCCGGGTGGATTTGAAAAACCACACGCGAATCAGCACGGCCGCCTTGTGCGCATATTTCTCCTCGCCGCTGAAATACCACGCCAGCGACAGCGTAGTAACTCTGTTGGCAAGTTCGCCCAGCCGGTTGCGGTCTAACTGTTCAATTTCGGGATTAGACTCGCCGTCGCGGTTGATGTAGGGCAACCCGTCCGGCTTGGAGGGGTCTGGCCAAAAATAGCGCGCCTGACTCATATAGTCGTGCATATCGCCGCTGGCAGGCTTTTTCGCTTTCGTCAGCACCGAAAGCGGCTCTTGATTCAATGCCCGGTCGGCATCGTTCAGCAATTCCTGATACGCCGCAGCGTATGCCGGTTGCGAGAGCGACTGTTTCACTGCTTCCAAATGGTTTTTATCCCAAATAGACTGTCCCTGCGTGTTAGCCGAAACACACAGGCTAAAGAATAAGAATACTGCTTTTGTTTTCATTATATAATTCAAATAAATAAATCGTTAAGATACATCCAAAACACATAGCGCAGAAATTTCCCCAACAGCATGGATACACTCGCAATCCATATATTGCACCGAAAAAAACCGGCTGCCACAGCAATGACATCACCCACAGCGGGCAAAAAAGAGAAAAAAGCGAGCCAGTCGCCATGTTTTTGTATTTTATTGGCAACCCTGTCTAATTTTTCTTTGTTCACACCCGTATATTTCTTAATCCAGTCTAACCGCCCCACTCGCCCTAAATAGTAGCAGGACATCCCTCCCAGCCAATTCCCCGCTGTTGCCACCAGCACGCACGACCACAAATCGAAGCCACCAAAAGCCAAAGC
>BNTR01000094.1 GCA_025996755.1 Bacteroidia bacterium | reverse complement strand
AGTGGGCAGTCTGGTGGCGGCTAGCGTTTCCGAGTTGCCGACGGCAAGCGTTGTGGTATTTTTGTTGAGTGTCACGCTCGCTACGGGGATAGGTGGAACTGTCACCGTACAGGTAGCCCTCTTGCCGTCGGCTGTGGTTGCTGTAATGGTGGCAGTACCCGCCGCAAGTGCTGTTACCAAGCCGCTTGTGCTCACTGTTGCAATGCCTGTATTGTTGCTGCTCCACGTTACGGTTTTGTTGGTCGCATTCGTAGGTTGCACAGTGGCGGTTAGTTGTTCTGTGTCACCTATGGTAATTGAAGCGGTTGGTTTGTTAAGAGTTATACCCGTTATGGTTATAAGGACATCACCTTCTTCAAGGATATAGACAAATCGCCAGCCGGCGTTGTTATATGCTTCAACATAACCTCTCGGAACATACAATGCGCAGGTTAGGGGGGTAGCATAAAGAGCTCTATTACCTATCACTGGTGGGGTTAAATTTTGACTATGTATTTCTGTCAAGCCACTACAACCATCAAAAGCATAATCTCCAATGGAAGTGACAGAATTTCCAATGGTAACGGAGGCAAGAACACTACACATACGAAAAGTAGAATGTCCAATGGAAGTGACAGAATTTCCAATGGTAACGGAGGTAAGACCTCTACAATACTCAAAGGCAGCCATTCCAATGGAAGATACAGAATTTGGAATGGTAACGGAGGTAAGATCGCTACTATTAAAAGCATATTCTCCAATGGAAGTGACAGTATTTGGAATGGTAACGGAGGCAAGACCGCGACAACTCGCAAAAGCATAATTTCCAATGGAAGTGACAGAATTTCCAATGGTAACGGAGGCAAGACCGCTACAATTCGTAAAAGCAAAATGTCCAATGGAAGTGACAGAATTTGGAATGGTAACGGAAGCAAGACCGCTACATTCGTAAAAAGCATAATCGCTAATGGAAGTGACCGAATTAGGAATGGTTACTGATGTCAAGCCAATACAATTGCGAAAAGCATCATATCCAATGGCAGTCACAGAACAGGAATTTACTGTGGAAGGAATTACCACAGCCCCTGAATATTTATTATCAGAAGGACTTTCTACCACAAATGCCCGTGTTCCGGAAAATAGATAATAAATGCCATCTACAAGCGTTTGACTCCATAATGAAATGGAGGAAAGCATGAACATTGTTGTTAATACGATTTTTTTCATGATTGTTTTTATTTTATAGATTTTTTGTAAGTATCAATTTGCTGCAAAATATTGAACACTTCCTGAGCCAACTCGGATATGTTTTTATCCGCATTAAAGTCAGTATAAATAATATCATCTTCTTTCTCAAAATCGTCACGGAGAAACCCTACTCTCTTTTCTATTGTATTGAAAAGATAATTTGTAGATTCCGGATTGCGACCGCCAATAATTACCTCCCAACCGGAAACTCTACTATAAACATTGACATAAATTTTATATTTATCTATTTCAAAATCATGTATCAATGCCCTATCATCGTCTTTTTCTTTCCAAACCTGATGTTTACATTCAGGTAAAGTGAAATTTTTTGACAATTCATCTTCCAATATATAAACTTTTTGATGAATAGATTGCATAAACTCATTAAATTTTTTAGATAATTCTGATACGGCATCTTTATTGTCTTTAAAAAATGCCCAAAGTTTTTTGTTTTCTTCCATTGTTTGTAATTTTAAATTGTTAATTGTTTTCATAAATTCTGCGAGGTGATTGATATACACCGCATCGCCGCTTGTGATATGCTCACCTATTGCACTTCTTATTTTCTCAAAAAGTTGCTTATACGTTACATTCACAAATCTGTTTTCTTTGATTTTTAAATCGGTAACTGCGTTTAGTGAAAGCACAACACATAAAGCCGTTTGCTCTTTTTCGCGAGCAGCTTTCTCCACTGTTTCCCGATACTTTTTGAGGTCATTATACAAGCCCGCCCTAATTTTATTTTCAATCCCAACAACATATCTGTCGCTATGAATCAATAAATCAAGCCGCCCCCCATCGTCCGTTGATTCTTCTCTATTCACCTCAATTACTCCTCTCTCGGAGTCATTTTCATACCCCGGAATGCAACGCAGCAAAGCATTGAAAACAAGATTGCCTAAGCCATGCTCATTTTCGCTATCAAGAAAAAACTGAAGAATGTTACTACACACATTCTCGTAGTGAGAATAGCCCGAAAACTCCATAAAAGTTCGCCGCCGCTTCGTTTTAGGGATGTGCTCATACACCTTCAATAACTTTTCAAATTCTTTTACATCCATAACTTCAGTATTTTAAAATTTATAACTTTCACCAAAAATATCGGCAGCAAAGGTACAACATAATTTGTTGGTACACAATAGATTAGTGTAGCGAATTTCACCACACAAGTGTAGTTGATTTCGCAACAGATGTGTAGTGAAATATACTACACATTTTCCGTAACAGATTGATTTTCAGCAAGCAAAGATGAGTAATGGGCAAAAAAGTCGTAATGCAGAATTTCCGCGAATTTGAGGAGCAACTCGGTGTCGATGTGTTGGTTTTTGAAAATCAGGTAGAGGCGGGAGCGGTCGCAGCCCATTTGCCGCGCCAGCCACGCCACCGTGCGCTCTTCTTCCTTCAACTTGCGCCGTATCAGTTTCCCAATATGTATTTCCTCTTCCATTTGCATTTGTCAATTTTTAGAAATGAAAAAAGCGTGAACAAAACTCTGAATTATCCGTTTTCGAGGTCTTAGGATACCAACAATCAAATAAAAGAGTAAAGTCCACACCGCAACGGTGTGAACGTCTTAACATTACTCTCTTGATTGTTTTTGAAAGTTCCTAAGCTTCGAAAACAAGATATGTACGCAAAACGCTTTTTCCAAAATGTCTTAATAATGAGCGAATTATCGCCTTTGTTTATGTCATAAATTTAAATTTTTATTTTTTGTGTACTTCTCACTACAAAAGTACAGTTTTTTTTTGAATATGCAAATAATTGAAAAATTTAAATGAGGATTGGCAAAAATTTTTATGATTATCCGCAATCATACCACTTGGCTTTCGCTCCTTGTCCCGCAGGGACGAAATGTGCATAACCGTAGGTGAAGCGAAGCGTAACCTACGGTACAGGCATCATCACACCACTCTTAGCCCTGCAAGGGCGGCATTATCATAATCACGCCCTTGCAGGGCTAAGGAGAGGGAGAGTGCTATTTTCCGTAGGTTGCGCTTCGCTTCACCTACGGTTATGCACATTTCGTCCCTGCGGGACAAAGCCACAAATTACTTGTATGATGCTATTTAGTGGTATGATTGCGGATAATCATTAAAATTTTTCCACAAAAAAGCAGGGGGCTGAAGCCCCCTGCCGATAAAGTTTCGAAAGTTACACTTTCGCGATAGCTCCCGACGGACAAACATCCGCGCAAGTGCCACACTCTGTACACGCTGAAGGGTCGATTTTATAAATGTCGCCTTCACTAATTGCGCCCACCGGACACTCGTCGAGGCAAGTTCCGCACGCAATACAATCATCTGAAATTTGATAAGCCATTTCTTTTTATATTTTAAAATTAGAAGTCGCAAAGGTAGTAAGAAAATTCAAACAATCCAATACTTTTTGAATAAATAATTGCTAAAAACATTTAAATTTTGATATATATTTTCTTTTTGTACAAAATATACCCGCAGACCCACACAAACAGGAGGGCAAACGTTGATTATTTTGTGCTTTCATTCACTAAATAAATTATTGACCGATAGGGAATACCTGCGTTTGTTGTTAATCCGATTTCGCACGTGCGGCTGTTGGAATAGCCCCGCGTGATGCCCGCCTCCGCTATCTGTGGGCGCAATTTGCGCAGGGCGTAGGCATTCACTTCGGGCTGCGTAAAGCCCTTGTCGCCCGCGAAGCCGCAGCAGCCCACCTCTTCCGGCACGAGCACCTGCGTGGAACAGCGTTTTGCCAAGTCGATGAGCTGCCTGTCTAAGCCCATTTTGCGCATCGAGCAGGTGATATGCACCGCCACGGGGGTGTCTATGGGCGTAAAAGTCAGTTTATCAAGCAAGAAAGTGGTGATAAATTCGACCGGCTCATACAGTTTCATCGTCGTGATAGTGTGCCTCATGCGATACAGGCACGGACTTTGGTCGCACAGCACGGGGTGTTTGCCGCCCTCGCTCGCCTTGTAGAGCGCGGCTTCCAACTCCGCCGATTTGCGGTCGGCGATGTCCGTCATGCCCTTGCTTTCCCAGATTGTGCCGCAGCAAAGGTTGTCCATGCCTTGGGGGAAGATTACCTCGTAGCCGGCTTTTTGCAGCAATGCACACATCGCATCGACCAATGGCTGCTTTTCGGGGCTGTTTTTCTCCAATCCCATTGTTTGGTTGATGCAGGAGGGGAAATACACCACCTTCAATGGGTGTGGGGTTGAGGGTGAAAGGTGGAAGGTGTAGGGTTTGGGCATGGCTGCTGTCCACAGCGGCAGGTGCAATATCCGGTGAATTTGCTTGCCTGCCCACGTCATTAACTTGGTTCCCAGTATTGTGTGCACGGCATTGGCGAGGGTTAGTGCCGGTCGCAAGGCTTTTTTTACGGTGGATAAATTCCTCGCCGTCCGGTCGCCAATCGCGTAGCTGAGGCTGCCTTGGGGCAGTTCTGCTTCCCGCAGCGCGTGCGTCAAATCGCCTGTGTTGATGTTCATGGGGCAGGATAGCGAGCATAAGCCGTCGCCTGCGCAGGTTTGATTGCCGAGGTATTTATACTGTTTTTGCAATGTTTTCAGGCGTTTGGGGTCGTCGTTGGAGGTTTTGAGGCGGGTGATTTCGCGTTGCAGCACCGTGCGTTGGCGCGACGAGAGGGCGAAGCCGCAGGTGAGGCAGTTCACTTCGCAGAAGCCGCATTCGGTGCATTTGTCCACGTGCGCATCGACCGGCGGCAACGGTTTGAAGTTTTTGAGATGGCAGAGCGGGTCGTCGTTGAAAATCACGCCCGGATTGAGCAAGCCCTTGGGGTCGAACAAATTTTTGACCTCCCGCATAATGCCGTAGGCGGCTTCACCCCATTCATATTCGACGAAAGGTGCCATATTGCGCCCTGTGCCGTGCTCCGCTTTCAGCGAGCCGTCGTATTTGTCCACCACCAGTTTGATGACATCCTGCATCAGCGCATCGTAACGCTTCACTTCTGCCTCAGTATCAAACGATTGGTTGATGATAAAGTGATAGTTTCCTTCGAGCGCGTGACCGTAGATGCAGGCATCGGCGTAGCCGTGTTGCACCAGCAGTTGCTGCAAATCAGCCGTTGCTTCGGGCAAATCTTCGATGTGGAATGCCACGTCCTCAATCAGCGTGGTTGTGCCCAACTTGCGGGTGCCGCCCACCGTGGGGAATATTCCGGCGCGAATTGCCCAATAGGGCGCATATTCGCTCTCTTTGTCGGTGAAATGGATGGGCGTGTATGTTTTAAAATCGTGCAGGGCTGCCGTGATTTGCTCAATATTCGCATCTAATTCTGCCTTTGTGGATGCTTTTGTTTCGGTCAGCACCGCCGTCAAGCCATTGCCGGTGGTGTCGTTGACGGATTGCAGGGATTTTTCGTCCAGCAGTTCCGCGCCTTTGACCGTCCATTCGTCCTTGCCGTTTTTCAGGTTTTTCATCGCCAGCACTGCGCGGCACGCCTCTTTGATGTCGGTGAAATAGAGCATCGCGCTTGCCTTGTGCGGAAAATCGTATTCCGTTGCCAGCGTCGCCTCCGAAAGGAAAGCCAGCGTGCCCTCCGAGCCTACCAGCAAGTGGGCGATAATATCGAAAGGGTTGTCGTAGAGAATAAACGGCAGAATATTCAGCCCTACAACGTTTTTGATGGCATATTTGCGGCGGATGCGTTCCGACAAAGCGGTGTCGCTGCGCACCTTGTCGCGGATATTTTCGATTCCGCTGACAAATGCCGCCTTGTTTCGGACAAATTGCGCGCGGCTGTCGGCATTGCCTGTATCCAAAACGGTGCCATCGGCAAACACCATCCGTGCCGAGAGCAAAATGCGGTCGCTGTTGGCGTGAGTGCCGCAATTCATCCCCGACGCATTGTTCATCACAATCCCGCCTACCATTGCGCTGCGCACCGAAGCCGGGTCGGGCGAAAATTTGCGTCCGTAGGGTTTTAGCAGTGCGTTCACGCGCTCGCCGATAATGCCGGGCTGCAAGGTAATCGTCGTGGCATCGGGTGCAATCGTGTAGCGTTCCCAATTTTTTCCGGCAACAATCAGCACCGAATCGCTGATTGCCTGCCCCGAAAGGCTCGTGCCGGCAGCCCGAAAAGTAACCGGCACGCGCATAGCGTTGGCAATCGCCAGCAGCCGCGACACCTCCTGCTCATTCGCCGCCTGCACCACCACCTGCGGGATGAGGCGGTAGAAACCCGCATCCGTGCCCCAAGCCAGGCGGCGCAGGTCGTCGGTGTAGAGGCGGCTGCGCGGGACGAACGCCGCAATCTCCTTAATATATTTTTCGCAATTCTGCATTCGGAAAATAGTGTGTTAATATGTCTTGATAGGGCGTGCCGTTGGCTGCCATGATGGCGGCTCCGATTTGGCAAAGCCCCACGCCGTGTCCCCAGCCTGCGCCTTTGAGGACAAATACAGATGGCGTTTCGGGGGATTGACCCGCAATCTTCTCCTTTTCTACCACAAAGGCGGAACTGTATAGGTGCGACTCCGACAGGGCTTTGCGGATTTCCAATTCTTTGCCAATCACGATTGTGCCGCTTGTGCCCACGATTTTCAGGCGAATCAGCCTGCCGGATACGCCGCGCTCTACGGGGATTAAATCCAGCACGTTGCCCACGTCGATGCCCACTTTGCGCTTCAGGAGGGCTTTGATTTCCGGCTGCGTGAGGCGCACTTGCCAGCGGTAAAAATTCTGCGTTTCCTGGTCGTAGTCGTTCAGCACTTGCGACAGCACTTTGGCATCTTTCGTGTTGCAATGGGCGGGCGGATTGCTCAAAATCCATTTGCGGGCGTTTTCTTCTTGCGTGAGGTCGATGTCGTAGCCGGCAGGAACTTCCTTATTATCAATCACTTGCGTGAGATACGGATGATTGACCGGCTCCCACACGTTTTCAAAGGCTTCGGTGATGCCACCGCAACATTTGTAGAAACGCGCGTCGCACACCTTATTATTGTAGGTGATTACCTCGCCCGCCGTGGCTTTCAATGCCTCATAGACCTGCGTGGAGGTTACTTTGGTGATGCCCTGATAGCGTTGGCAATGGTCGTCGGCGCAGACATCGAAATGCTTGTGGTCTTCGCGGTCGTACCATTTTATATAGCCTTCGGCGGTCTTTATCAGGGTTTTATATTCCTCCGTGGAGACGCGGCGCGCCACGTCTCTACCTTTTTCGATTTGCGCCAACAGCCAGCTGCGCGAAATCACGGCGTGGGCTTTCAGGAGGCTGAGCGAGGAGGTCGCGCTCATCTCCGAAGAAATCACGCTGAGCAGGTAATCCTCGATGGAGAGGATATTGACGGCGGTGATTTTGCCGTCCTCGACAAACAGTTTCAACTTGCCCTTAAAGCGTTGAGTTTCTTCGCGTTCCCAATGGAATTTCACGCCGATGACGACGTGGAACAGTTCAAAATTGGACGCATCGGCATCCATAGGCTCAAACAGCAAGGCATCCTTAACATCCGCGAGCGCAACAGTTCGCTCTGCATCGGCGATTTCTTCGCCTGTGGACGACCTGAAGCGACCATTCAGTTTGAAACTGATTTTGGGCGCAGAAAGTATTCCGACTTCGATTGTGGGAGTTTTCATCATTTGTAAGTTTCTTAAAATTGGGACAAAGTTACACAAAAAAACTTCGACGTGCAATATTTTTGAAAGAAATGCGTTATTATCGTATGAAATTAAAACAGATACTTTTTGCTGCCGTAGCCGTATTGATGTGTTCGTGTCAATCGACACCGAAAAACATCTCCTATTTTCAAGATTTGGAGCAATATATAGCAAACGTTCCGCCAAGTCAAACAAATCTGTCGCCTGTGATTCATTGCGGCGACCAATTAGCGATTTCAGTGGTGGCATCTTCGGCGAATCAGGAAATAGTGCAGCAGTTTAATATCTCTCAGAACTATCTTGTTGATGCTGAGGGGTATATAGATTATCCTATGCTGGGTCGCATCCGGTTGGTCGGCAAAACCAAATTGGAAGCGAGAGACTGTCTGACGGATTCTATTTCAACCTATTTGACAAAACCAATTGTCAATGTGCAATTTCCGGGTCAGCGCGTAACAATGCTCGGCGAAGTGAATCGTCCCGGTCCGCAATACATTAGCAACGACCGCCTCACAATTTTGGAGGCAATTGGTGCGGCGGGCGATTTAACCATTTTCGGCAACCGCAAAAATGTGCTGATTATCCGCGAAACCAATGGTCAGAAAGAATTTGGCTATATCGACCTGACAAAAGCGGATGTTTTTTCATCGCCCTACTACTATTTGCAGCAAAACGATGTGATTGTGGTGGATGCCAATGGCACCCGCAAGAAAGCGAGCAATTTCGGAAGTGCTGAAAACTATATGCTCTCCGTCTATTCAACGGTGTTGAGCACGATTTCAATACTTTCTTCTACTATCATCGCCATTATGAATATGCGTTAAATTATGGAAACAAAAGACCTTATACGGCTTATACTTAAAAATTGGGGCTATTTTGCGCTAAGTTTTTTCATTTGCGGACTCGTTGGTATGCTTTATTATATGTATGCCACGCCGGTGTTTGATGTTAGAGCCACCGTTAGCCTGCGGCATAACGAATCACTGATGGGAGGCAGTAACCTGTCTGCGGTCGGTGGTGGTTCCGCCGCTTCGTCGTCGGTGCTCAGTATGCTGGGTGTGAGCACCGGTTCGGAAAACATTGAGGATGAAGCCATTAAGATGGCATCCGAAGGTTTTCTAAGAAATGTGGTCAAGGAATTAAAGTTGCACACCACCTACAAGCGGTCGGGATGGTTTGGGTGGAAGACCAACCTCTACGACTATTCGCCCATCGTGCTGGCTCTGGACGAGAACCTGCCCGACACCCTTTCTCTCCGCCTTGATTTTAAACTCCGGCTATCACACGACAAACAAACAATCATATTGACGCAGAAAAGGAAAACGATTGGCACCTTCGAGGTTGCCTCGTTTCCGGCAACAATTAAAACGGCTTACGGCACGTTCACTTTTTCGCCATCCGACTATTTCAACCCCGACGAATTGCCGATGACGCTGGCTATTTCGGTCGACAACAACGATGTGGCAGCGCAAGTATATCAAAAGCGCGTGGAGGTAGATTTTAAAAAGAAGACCTCTGATTTTCTCGTTTTGGAGATGCACTCGGAAAGTCAGCCTTTTGCCAAGAAGATTTTGAATGCTGTTATCGACAATTACAATCAGGAATGGGATGCCGACAAGGTATTGGTTGCCAATAAAACAACCGCGTTCATCGACCAACGGCTGACATTGGTGAGCGAACAGCTTGCGGCTGCCGACAGCGAAATTCAGCAGTTCAAGAGTAAAAATGACCTGACGGACATTGAGGCGGACGTGGCGTATTATTTCACTGTCAGCGGCGAAATGCAAGCGGGACTGATTGAAGCAAAAACGCAGTTGGAAATGGCAAATATTCTGCTTAGTTTTGTCAAAGACCCTGCCAACAAATACGCTCTGATTCCGTTTAATATGAATGCCACCGACAAGTCGATTGCCGATATCATCGCTCAATATAATGCGACAGTGATGAGGCGCAACGACCTTCATAACTCCAATATGCAAAACGGTTTAAGTCAGGGTGTAGATGAGCAGTTGGAGGCACAGCGCAAAAATATGCTGCAATCCATCAGCAATATGAAAGACGGTTTGGACATCGCCTTTTCCAACCTCCGCAAAAAAGAGGCAGAACTCAATGCAAAAATCGGCAAAATACCGGGTATCGAAAAGAATTACATCCACCTGAAACGCGAGCAGGAAGTGCAGCAAACCATCTATGTTTTCCTTTTGGAAATGCGCGAAAAAATGGGTGTGCAGGGCGTTACACTGTTGCCCAAATTAAAGGTCATTGACG
Source organism: Bacteroidia bacterium (assembly GCA_025996755.1). Lineage (GTDB taxonomy): Bacteria > Bacteroidota > Bacteroidia > Bacteroidales > Azobacteroidaceae > Azobacteroides. Next base: position 1,191 of record BNTR01000094.1, on the reverse strand, counting down.
CGCCTTATACCAAAATCAAGTGGATTTCGCCAAGTAAAAAAACACTTGCCACCCTCATCCTGTTTTTCGGGCTGGGTTTTCCCATTGCCGGACTGTATATTCAACAACTACGGCGAAAAGAAGACGAATGATTAGGCAAATCAAACACCACATCGCCGTTTTTTTCAGTACCGGACACCAGCGGACGATAAAAGCCAAAAAGAATATCCTTGTTATGGCATTGATAAAGGTGGTCAGCATCCTGATAAGCCTCTTTCTGGTGCGCCTGACGATAGGCTATGTGGATACGGCGCGGTATGGCATCTGGTTCACGGTGAGTTCGATTGTCGTGTGGTTTAGTTTTTGCGACATCGGATTGAGTAATGGGATGCGGAATAAATTTGCCGAAGCCGTGGAAAAAGGCAATCATCCGTTGGCGAAAGCCTACGTCAGCACGACTTATCTGTCGCTGGCAATCATCTTTGCCGCATTGTGGCTCGTCTTCCTGTGGGCAAGCACGCATATAAACTGGTGCGCCCTGCTCAATATTCCGGATAGCAACGATGCCGAGATACTGATGTTAGTGTCCATTGTATTTTCCTTTTTTTGTCTGCAGTTTGTGCTTCGCATCATCAATACCATTCTATTGGCTAACCAACAGCCTGCCAAGTCCTCGTTTATAGATATGCTGGGGCAACTCCTGTCGCTTCTGATTATCATTGTGCTGATACACACCACGCAAGGCTCTCTGATTTATTTGGGATTGGGATTGACGCTCGCCCCGCTGCTCATTTTGCTGCTCGCCAACCTGTGCCTTTTCAGGGGGGAGTATAAACAGTATGCCCCCTCATTGAGTTGCTGCCGGTTCAAGTATTTCAAAGAGATTTTTGGCTTGAGTTCTAAATTTTTTATCATCCAAATAGCGGCGATTATTCAATATCAGACAGCGAATTTCATTATTGCGCGGTATTTCAGTATGGAAAGTGTGACGGACTATAATATCGTCTATAAGTACTTCAATGTGCTGTTTATGTGTTTTATGATACTCCTCACGCCCTTTTGGTCTGCCGCAACAGAGGCTTTCGCAAAAAAGGATTTTGTGTGGATAAGCCATACCGTCAAGCGTTACAACCAACTTGTAATCGTGTTTACAGGGGTCGGACTCATCATGCTGTTGGCATCCACATTTGTGTATGATTTATGGCTTGGGAA
>BNTR01000093.1 GCA_025996755.1 Bacteroidia bacterium | reverse complement strand
TTCCCCTTCGATTACGGCAAATGTTTGTATATCAATGCTGCATTTGTATTCTGCATATTGAGCATGAAAATGAGGTGGATTATGTTCGTCATAAAACATTCTGATTATAACACCCAAAAACTGAATTTTCACCTCGAGCAGGTGCAGGATTTCACACCCACACCAATGACCCTCTCGACCGAGATTTTTTACACCGGATTGCATCCCTACACCCTCAAACCCGTCTTTACCGCCCGCAGCAAGGAGGAGAAATTGCGGCAGCGGCAGTATTTTTTCCGGTAGAAATAGAAAAATTTATTGATTATCCGCAATCATACCATTTTTTTTAAGCGAGACATCCCCTCCCAATTAAGAAAAACCACCCGAAAGATTGCGCTTTCGGGCGGTTGAAAATTCCAATTGTAGAGACGCGGCGCGCCACGTCTCTACTTTGCCCGTTAGGGCATTCATATCAATAGAAAAAACCGTATTTGTCAAAACTCCATAGCCCGTAGGGCTTTCACCGTGAATGCCCTACGGGCAATAATGGGTGGGTGGAACGGTTTTTCTATTGATATGAAAGCCCTACGGGCTAACCTTATCCGAAACTCAGGTTACTAGTGACGCGACAAATGATTTTGTGCATTTGCCGTTCGTTTATTTTTTTTTAAACTTTCCTGTTTGTGCATTGTATTGAAAGAATTCCTCCTCCTCTGCTTTTCCAAAGCCACTGTATGAATGCGTGGAGTAAACTCTAACACGAACGCTCGTATCCTTATCTTTTATCTTATCTTCTATTTTACCATCTAAATCTGCTTTAAATATTCTATTTTCATTAGGTGGTAAAATTAAAAAATCTTCTTTGTCAAGAGAAAAGTGCTTAGTAATATTATCAGCCTCACCTTTTTTTACCGTGCAAACTTCCATTTGAAGATTGACGGCTTTAGAGCGTCCATTATTAACCACTTTGACCTTGATTTTGCCATCTGTAACATATAAATCTTCTATGTTCAACTTTGGTCTTAATTGATATAAGACAAATGTCCACACAGCAGTACATATAGCAGAGGCAAAGACAGATAATGCAAAATCTTTTAAACATTCCATAACTTTTTATTTTAAAATTATTTTTTGACTCTCAGTAATTCACATCGTAGTAATGCCACTTCAATCTAGATGATGGACCTGTAGATGTTGTACAAATTTCGCTACGTGTATTCGCAGCGTAATAATGCGTTATTATCCATGCTATATTCCATCCTCTTTTCAGAAATAACTCGAACTTTACAGTGCCATTTGTTCCAGTTCCAGTTCCAGTTCCAGTAATGCTGACATCTCTATCAACATAGAAGTACATAACATAAACGTCCTCATCTCCTTCTATGCGATAATCATCTTTTCTACTGTAATAATAATGCGCAAAGCAACCTACGCTATTCCCGTCTTTAAATGCGTCAACCTCCCCCTCCTCTATAACGGTTAATTTGGCATTCATGTCGCTTATTATTACTCCATCAAACAAACAGTCAACATAGAGAAGGTATTGATCAGGTAAGAGAAGGTATTGATCAGGTATAGTTGCTGGTAAAGTGAGCGTAAAACCACCATCCTTGTATGAAGCACTCGCTATTTCATACTCACGATATTCATCATCACGACGACCATTGCTGACAAACGCTTTTAGAACATCAACCTGTGAGTTGCTCGGCGCGTTTACAATATTCGTCGCCACAATCACACCGTCAAAAGGACTGCTGCCGCCTTCAACAACATCATCTTCGTCGTCTTTGTTGCAACCTACAAAAAGTAAACCTGCACAAATACAGGCAGTTACATTGAAAAAAATCTTTTTCATTTGAAATTTTGTTTTACGTCCGTTCCTTAAACAGACCTTTAATTTTGAAATTTGTTTTTTTTGTTGCCCTCAAAACACCATACACACATAAAAAAAACGCGGACAAAACTCTAATATCCATCTGTTTCTTGAGGTTCTCAACTACCTATGCAATCAAATCTCTGAGTATGCCCACGCCGGACGGCGCGAACGTCTTCACTTTATTTTTGATTGCATTTTTGAAATTGTTGAGATTTCAAGAAACCAAACATCAGCAAAACGCCTTTTTCCAATCTTAAAATGTGCGTATTATCGCATTTATGTCTTCATAATCTCCTATTATTTAGAGGGTTATCACTCGTATTCGCTCATTCATTCGAGCAAATATCGGCTGATATTGACTCTTTCATTAGTAGAGCAAATATCGGCTGCAAAGGTAAAACTTCTTTTTGAATTGGCAAAATTTTTTTTTACCTTTGTGGCTTCAATGTTAAAAAAACAATGGCATTAAATTATATTTGGGTTGCATTTTTCTTGGTTGCCTTCGTTGTGGGTGTCTGCAAGATGCTTTTCACGGGTGATGTGGGCGTTTTCACCGAGATGATGGACGCTACTTTTGGGGCGGCGAAAAATGGGTTTGAGATTTCGCTGGGCTTGACGGGCGTGCTGTCGCTGTGGTTGGGGTTTCTGAAAATCGGCGAACGGAGCGGCGTGGTGGATGTTTTGGCACGTGGGGCGGCTCCCATTTTCACGCGGCTGTTTCCCGACATTCCCAAGGGGCACCCTGCGATCGGGTCTATTTTTATGAATGTGGCTGCCAATATGCTGAATCTGGATAATGCCGCCACGCCGATGGGACTGAAGGCGATGCAGCAGTTGCAGGAACTGAATCCGAAAAAAGATGTCGCGAGCAACCCGATGATTATGTTTCTCGTGCTCAATGCCTCCGGGCTGACCATTATCCCCGTCACGATTATGGTGTATCGCGCCCAAATGGGGGCTGCCAACCCCGCCGACGTGTTTGTGCCGCTGATGATTACCACTTCGATTGCCACGCTGATTGGCACGTTTTTTGTCTGCCTCAAGCAGCGTATCAATCTGTTTGACAAGGTGTTAATCGGATTTTTCGGCGCCATTGTCGCCCTGATAGCGTTTGTCGTTTGGTGCGTGCAAACGTTTCCGCAGGAGCAGGTGTCGCAATACTCTTCAATGATTGCTAACTTTGTGCTAATCAGCATTATAGTGTCGTTTATGGTGGCTGGGCTACGCAAAAAAATCAATGTCTATGACGCCTTTATCGACGGCGCGAAGGAGGGTTTCCAAACCGCCGTGATGATTATACCCTATCTGGTGGCGATGCTGGTGGGGATTGCCCTCTTCCGCACTTCGGGCGCGATGGGCTTTCTCACCGACGGGCTGGCAACGGCGGTCGATGCCTGTGGACTGCCCACCAACTGGGTCGATGCCTTCCCCACAGCCCTGATGAAGCCCCTCAGCGGGAGCGGCTCGCGCGGGATGATGCTCGACGCGATGCAAACATTTGGTGCCGATTCGTTCACAGGACGGCTGGCAACCATCGTGCAAGGCTCCACAGACACCACTTTCTATGTCGTAGCAGTCTATTACGGTGCCATCCACGTCAAAAACCCGCGCTACACCATTGGAGCCGCACTCCTGGCAGATTTTGCGGGTTTCATAACCGCTATCTTTGTCTGCACTATGTTTTTTGGGTGATATTTGTGTAGAAAAAATAAAAACATTACCTTTGCATACACTTTTACAGGTAGATTATGATAGCAAAACTCATATTGGTAAACGCATTAAGCAATTATTCCATTTTTGTGTGCTTTGACGACGGCACTCAGGGAACGGTGGATTTAACGCATCTGGCGCATAAAGGCATTTTTCAGGAATGGGATAAAAACAACCTGTTCCGGCAAGTGCACATCGACAGTTTTGGTGCTGTGGCATGGAATGATGCTATTGATATTTGCCCGGATAGTTTATATTTGCAGTTAAAAGGCATTACTTTCGAGCAATGGCAAACTAAAAACAACAAAAGTTATGCCACAAATTAGTCATTTTTTGGGTATTATAATCAGAATGTTTTATGACGAACATAATCCACCTCATTTTCATGCTCAATATGCAGAATACAAATGCAGCATTGATATACAAACATTTGCCGTAATCGAAGGGGAATTACCGCCGCGTGTGCTTGGACTTGTCATTGAGTGGGCAACAACGCATAAAGATGAATTAATGGCAAATTGGCATCATATCTCAAAACAAGAGCCGTTACAATCAATTGCGCCATTGCAATAATGAGGGCATTGTGGGCAAGCCCCTTCCCCGCCCGCTGATTTCCGCGCAGAATTAGTAATACCCCTGACAGCAACCTCGGCACCGTTGAAAATAAACTGACAACTTTCACCGCCGATTGAGCGGTTTTTTCAACAAAAGGCAGTAAATTTGTACCCACTATGGCACAACAGACGACTACTCCGCGCTCCGGCGCACGCACAACAGCAAAGAAGACATCGACCGCTCCGACGGAAGCAATGGGACGTGTTCCACCGCAGGCACGTGAATTGGAAGAGGCGATTTTGGGCGCATTGATGCTCGAAAAGGATGCCTATTCCCTGATTGGCGAGATGCTGAAACCCGAAAGTTTTTACGACCTCGCCCACGAACTGATTTTCACCGCGATAACCGAACTTGCTCATAAGCAGGAACCTATTGATATGCTGACGGTGGTGGAGCAACTGCGACGTTCCGGCGATTTGGAAACGGCGGGCGGCGTGCCTTACATCGCGCAACTGTCGCAAAAGGTCGTTTCCAGTGCCCACTTGGAATACCACGCGCGGATTGTGGCGCAAAAAGCGTTGGCGCGCGAACTCATCAGTTTTTCGTCCGAGGTGGCAGGAAAAGCCTTTGAAGACGTGGAAGACGTGGACGATTTGATGCAGGATGCCGAAGCCAAACTGTTTGAAATTTCGCAGCGCAACCTGAAAAAGGACGTTACGCCCATCAGTCCCATCATCGCCGAGGCTATCGAATTGATGAATGAAGCCTCCAAGCGCACCGATGGCTTGAGTGGTGTTGCCTCGGGATTTCACGAGTTGGATAAAATCACGTCCGGATGGCAAAATTCCGACCTCATCATCATCGCCGCCCGCCCCGCGATGGGGAAAACGGCTTTCGTGCTGTCGATGGCAAAAAATATGGCGATGAACTACAAAGTGCCGGTGGCGATGTTCTCGTTGGAAATGTCTAACGTGCAGTTAGTCAATCGTTTAATCGTCAATGTGACGGAAATCACCGGCGACAAAATCAAGAGCGGCAAATTGGAACAGCACGAATGGTTTCAACTCGACCAGCGCGTGAAACCGCTCTACGAGGCACCCATTTTTGTGGACGACACGCCGAGTTTGTCGATTTTTGAACTGCGCACCAAAGCGCGCCGCCTCGTGAAAGAGCACAAAATAAAGTGCATCATCATCGACTATTTGCAACTGATGAACGCCAGCGGCATAAAAACGGGCAATCGTCAGGAAGAGGTCGCCATCATCTCGCGCGGCTTAAAAGGTTTAGCCAAAGAGTTGAACATCCCAATCGTAGCCCTGTCGCAGCTCAATCGCGCGGTGGAAACGCGGGCAACCGGCAAAGACAGCACCGGCGGCAATCGCCCCCAACTGTCTGACCTCCGCGAATCGGGTTCTATTGAGCAGGATGCCGACATCGTGTGTTTTATCCACCGCTCGGAATATTACAAAATCTATGAGGATGCACAGGGGCACGACCTGCGCGGAAAGGCTGAAATCATCATTGCGAAGCACCGTAACGGCTCCACGGGCGAAGTGCTACTGAGTTTCAAAAGCGATTTTGTGCGCTTCCAAAATCTGGAAGACGACAAAATCATCAACGAATTTGCCTCCAAAGCCTCCGGCAATGGGCACGCAGTGGCACCCTCTGCGCAGGTTTCTACCGACGACGGGGACGCATATCCGTTTTAATTGAAATTCACCCGAAGGGCATAGCGGAAATTATCCGGCGAATGCTGCTTCAAGCGGGTGAAGAAATGGCTGAGTGTGTTGCTTTGGGCAATTTGATTGGCGCATTCGGGACGCATTGCGATGTGAATTTCGATGATTTGGATGATTCCCTCGTTGTTTTTGGGGCTGGTTTGGACGGCTGATGCGATGTCGAAATGGCGGGCGTATGCGCCAAGTTCGATTTTACAGAAGTTCAGGAGGTCGTTGCGGGTGTTGATGCGCCCGTGCGCGGTGAGGTGAAATTGCCAAATCGCGGTGAGGGTGTCTGTGTCTTGGAAATGCCGCCCGTCGCCGCTTGGCGTGAGGAGGAGGGCTTCCGACTTGTTGAGTTCGGGCACACGGCTGGCGGTGAGGACGGTGTGAGCGGACAGATGGTTGGCGCATTCGACGGGATATTCACCGTGCGGCTGATTGACGACGGGGAAGGCGTTGATGAAAAAGCGGATTTTTTCCGTAAAACACGTTGGCAGCGTCATCGTGAGATTAGGAATGTCTTGTATATCAATCTGTTCGATGGTCTGAAAACAGTGGTGGTAAAGACCAAGAATGGCGGCATCGGTGGGCGTGAGTTCGGCGTTCGGCAAAATGGGGAAGCCCGGATGCGCTTTCAGGGAGCGGTCGCCCACCGTCCAGCGAATGGCTTGCAGACATTCCAACAATGCAAAATCAGTGCCTAACGTGCTTAAATCGAGATAGACAGGCAGATTTTTGACGGTGCCTTCCAAGTCGGTATTCACGAGTTGGCAATCGGCGACCGACGCGAATTGCATAGACGTGATGCCTTGTTTCTGCAACTCTTTGGGGAGGGTTTGCACCTGAAAACAGGTGTCTTTTTTCACCGACAAAGTGGGCGAGGTGGGCAAGCCGCTCGGCGTGATTTGCAAAATGGCGTGTGCAGGGCGAATGTGCAAAAAAGTGTCAGGCTGCATCCGGTGCACAAGTTTTTCAAACAGCCGGTGAGTGCGGTCGTCCAATTTCTTGGCAAGTTGCCGGTTTTCGTCGCCGACCATCCGGTCGAGCAGGCTCACCAATGAATGCTCTTGTTTTTTCATCTTTATGTGATTTTATTTGTTGGTATCATTTTTTTTTGTACCTTTGCATCGTCATTACGAGCAGAAAGGCTTCTGCCGGGTGTTGATTTTTCAGCACGACTGATAGCGGTTGCGCCGTCCGCTGATGATACAAGGGGTCGTATGCTTTTTAAAGTAGCATACGGCTCTTTTCTTTGCTCTAAAAATGATTTGTGAAATATCATTTTCCCGTCTTTGCCTGCTTCAACCTGAACAATAACGGCGTTGTACCTGCTTATTTTTTTGATAAATGCAACAGAGCGTTTACCCTCCTTAAACATCTCTTTAACATTATCAGGGCTACTAAGCACCTCCTGAATGGCAGCGTATTTTTCTATGCCAATGTTCGGGTGATGATTTACAACGTGGTCAATGAAATATCCCATACCGGAATAAACGCGATTATCATTGATTTCACTACCCAGAACAGGCAAATATCTCATAGGAATATACGCGATTGGCTGCGGAATATTTCCGAACGCATTGAAAATTTCATCGCGTGTTTTCCCTTTTGCCTTGCTTAAATTTTCAGCAGATAGCCAATTTTCCATCTCTTCCATACTGTCAAGGGATGAGGTAGAGTATTTCGGTGTGCGAAAATTTAGTGACAAGCCGTCTGTCCGGCACGCGGGCTGAATCTAATTGGCAGGCGCGGATAAATTCCGGGCTGAATCTTATTTTGTTTGTTCCAAAATCGGCAAAGGCTTGTGTCAGTTGGTCGAGGAGGCTGTTGTTGTCGGCTTTGATTTGTTCGATGATTGCCCGGATGCTGCCGGTGAGCACGTCCATTGAGAGGGACTGATTTTTTTGCGGGAAGCACACAAAGCCTTGCGTGACGCTATTGGCGGGGAAGTCGAGATGGAATACATTGTCGCGCGCATCGACTTGTAGCGCAGCCGGCACAAATGAATTGCCGTGCTTCACCTGTTTGGGCGACACCATCAGCGATTTTTTTGTTTCCAATTGACTGCCAGCATAATAGCGAATCATTTTTTCGAGCGACAGCACAAAATTGTTGAAACTGTCATCTTCGCCGGCATAGAGTTGAACGCCAACGATGCGGCAGTTGTTGGTTGCCAATTTGTGCAGCAGCACGCTGTCGAGGTGTGCATCCAAATCGCCGTTTGTGCCCAGCAGCACGAGGAGGTTGGTCGCTGCCTTTTCCACGCTCAATCGGGGCAGTTCCTGCGCCATCGTTACCTGATATTTGAAGCCATCATCGGCTTCAAACAATGGCTGCAAGGTCTGTATGGCATTGGCGATGGACGGAAATTGTTTGAGGCTCGCCTCCGTTCCGCAAAAGATGAACGACACGTTGATGCGCTTCAATGTCTGCGCGATGCTGTCGAATTGGGGTCGGTAGATGGGGGCGCCGTTCACGTTGAGGATAAAACTCGCGGTGTTGTCGAAAAGCGGAATCATCGGGTCGATGCACAAGCCCTTTTCGATTGGGCGGATGAACTGCCTGCCAATCCAGCCCTGCGCACCGGCAAGCCCCTTGGGCAGTTCGTGAAGCGGCTTGGTGGCAATGAGCACCTGACTGCCGTCTGCCGAATGCTTCAACGGATAAACAATGCCATACAATGATACGGCACCTGCAACGTGCTGATAGTGAGCATCTTGATACGTCAGCACAGAGTCGGACGCTGCCAGATATTTGTCAGGCTCGCCGATAAACAGCGTGTCGGAAAGCACCACAATGTGGGGATGCACGCGCACTTTTCGTTTAGGTAAAAACTGTTGAATTTGGGTGCAGCCAACACCGCCCAGCAGGACGGCAAGCAGCGGCAGGAGCGTGACCATTCGTTTAGTTATCATTCTGTATTACAATTAGTTGGGTGATACATTTTGTTTCAGCATTTTTTTCTATTTTGACATCGGCGATGGTCGTTTTGCCTTCGCCGGTGAGGAACAAGCCCTGACAATAGGAATAAAAATCGTTCAATTTGCTGCTGTTGATTTTCACCGGCGTGTTGGGGTTGTTGCAGAGATAGGTTTTGAGGATGTAGTTGTAGTTGTCGTTGAACGACTTGTGGTGGGCAATTTTTTGCAATCGCGCCCGAATGTCGTCGCATATCACGCTCAGCGTGTCCACCACTTCGTAAGCACTGAATTGTGGCTCAATGACGATGGTGTGCCTGACAGGATATTGTGTTTCGTCGGTTTCCAGCAAGATGGTGTACGTTCCGGGATTTTGATATTGGTAAATCACGATTTTTTCGCGGGCATCCACCATACCCGTTTCGCCAAATTCCCACCGCCATTCGTTGGCGGAGCCTTCGCCGCGAAACAGGATATATTCGCCTTGCATACCGCTCTGTGGTGCCACAATGCGCACCGGCGTGCTCCCTGTGTCCTCTTTGGGCGCATCCGCAACGACAGCGGGGGCTTCCTCCACCGGCATCTCCGCCTTTTTGCCGCCGCAAGCCGCTAACATCAGGCAGCATAAAATGTTTATCGTCCTTTTCATAACTCACAGCCTCCTTTTGATGACGGTATTGATTTCGCAGGCATCTAAATTTTGCCGAAACGTGATGATATTTTGCTGTTTACTCCACAGTTCTTTTTTGTCGATGAGCCACGCGGCATAGAAATTCGACAGGTGCAAAAACAGCCGATAGCGGGCATCAGAGCCGTTTTGCGCGGCAATATCTTGGAGGTCGCTCAGATAATATTTGATGTCGTTTTCCTCATAATTGGTGCGAGTGCCCGGGTCGAACCGGTGGATGCGCTGAAAAAGGGACTCAACGACGGGCAGTTCCTTGCTTTGCTGCGCCTGAAAACGGTGGATGCGCTCCATCTGAAGTATGGCGAGCTGCTTTTCGGTCTGCTGCCGGTCAATCGTTGCGCCATGTAGGATGTAGGAACAGCCCAGCACCGACAGCGCGAGAAATAGCGCGCCGACACGCACCAGAGCGCGGATTTCTTCGCTCATATTTTGCAGTGTTTTCATGGCTTATTCCCTCCCATACAGCGGCGTAAGTCCCTGAGAATGAGAGCCTCTTCGTTTTTAAGCACACGCACGGAGTCTTTCACCATCAAGAAAGTATTTATTTCGTTCAACAACTTGTAATACAGCCGATTATCAGCCTCCGACAGTTCGATGATGCTCGCCAAAAGTTCCTGCTTCCGCCGACTGACGATGTCCTGCAAGCGCGCATCGTTGCGGTCGGAATTAAACAGTCCGGCATAGCCATACAAGGCATCAATACCCTCTGTTACAGCAATTTGCCGCAAGAAAATCCGGTCATATTCGACCCTCTTTTCGTCGATACAAGTCCTCTCGGCGGCGGCAGTTTCAACATAGCACACGCCCTGCAATAGGGCGGCAAGCACGCAACTCGCCAAATACACGGCAAATTTGCCCTGCCCATGCCGAACAATTGAATGATTTTGTGCGTTCATATTTTTTGTTTTTTGTTAATTATTTCATTGCCGCGACGGGTTATGCAAGTGCTAATCCCCAAATAATTGCGCTGTCCCGATGCCGCCAGCCGAAATGTCGCACCGGTTTTTTCAATGCGATATTTCACAGTGGTGCCATAATTCAAAGGAATGAGCAAGGCGATTAATTCGTTGATTATTAAGTGGTTACACTGATTCTGTTCAAACAGTCGCATCGTTTGAAAAGCAATCGGGCCAATGTGAATTTCCACCTGCGGGGTGTCGATTTTATTTCCAAGCACGGAGTGAACGCCCAGCGTCCACCCCGCTTTGTGAGCCGTAGAAAGCCTCATTTGCCTGTTTCGGCGGCTAACGATGCCAACGGGGCAGTCCAAAATGCGCGCCATCGCCCCGGCTGTTAATGTCCAGTCGCCAACAATTTGGGCAAGTTTGGGCAGCATTTGGATAAAAATCAGGGCTTTGGCGGGCGACAAATGCGACAGGATGCTCCATTGCTGTCCGAAAATGGCGGCAGGCAGTGTGTTTTGCTCCAAATCGCTGTATTGCAACTCGTCCAACGCATTGTCGGCGAGCGTCTGCTCTAACTGCTGCTCGTAGGGTTGAAAAAAGCGGCGTGCCGCAAGTTCTTCCTGCCGCTGCTGTCGCATAGCGTGGACAATCGACTCCTTGCTTTGCAAATCCCCCGCATATAAAAGCGTGTGAAACAACCCTTCCGGCAGCGAATCATAAATACTTATCTTCTTTTTTTTCATACTAAGCGCGCGATTACACAATAAAATTTTTGCAAAGGTACTGCAAATTATTTAATTACAAAACATTTTTGCAATTTTTTTTCAAAAAAATGCAAAAAAAAGGGATTTAGCGGGTGCACGACAAATTTCCTTTTTGGAATTGCATACCGGAAAATATGGTTTTATGATTATCGGATATTGTGCCTATCGCCCGAACGGGCGGGATTTTCGTAACCGCAGGTCGGTGACCTGCGGACGAAACAGATACCCACTACCTCCCGCCTGAAAGGCGGGATTTTAATTCAGTCCTGCCTTTCAGGCAGTAGTTCCGT
>BNTR01000092.1 GCA_025996755.1 Bacteroidia bacterium | reverse complement strand
GGGAATTTGCTGTACGGATTGCTCGAAATCAGTTCCTTGATTTCCTCCTTCGACATATCCGTATCAATCCATTCGATGTCCATTCGGGGGTCATAATCGACTCCAAATTTTTATCACGCTGATTGATATTTTGACCGGTTTGTTTGCCGGCGAAATGTGGGCGCGGAGCCTCAGCCCGATTTTGGAGAGGTGGGGGATGTCGCCCGAATATTCCCTTTCGGTGGCTCACATAGCCGTGGTGACGGTGGTAACATACCTGTCGATTGTGTTTGGCGAACTTGTGCCCAAGCGCATCGGGTTGAGTTATGCCGAAAATATATCCAAAATTATTTCCGCGCCGATGAACTTTTTGGCGTTCCTCATCAAGCCGCTTATCGTGCTGCTGTCGCACAGTGCCACCGGCACCATACGGCTACTGGGCATCAAAGACGAAGTCAATCGCGTGACGGAAGAGGAAATCAAGTCGATGATTCGCGAGGGCACGGAAGATGGCGAGGTGCAACAGGTGGAACAGGACATTATGGAGCGCGTGTTTTCGCTTGGCGACCGCGATTTGGAGTCGATTATGACCCCCCGAATGGACATCGAATGGATTGATACGGATATGTCGAAGGAGGAAATCAAGGAACTGATTTCGAGCAATCCGTACAGCAAATTCCCCGTCGGCAAAGAGGATTTAGACCACGTGGAGGGGATGGTGTATGTGAAGGATATTTTTACGCACATCGACCTGCCCGACTTCGATATTCGCAACCAGATGCGCCCTGTGCAGTATTTCTACGAGAGTATGGAGGTCTATTCGGCATTGGAACAGATGAAATTGTCGCACGACCACTCCGCGCTCATCATCGACGAATTTGGCATCGTGCAGGGTATGGTGACGCTCAAAGACATCATGGAGGCTATCGTGGGCGAAATTCCCGAGCCGCACGAAGACCCGGAAATTATGGAACACCCCGACGGCACTTACCTCGTGGACGGACAGTGTTCGTTCTATAACTTCCTAAGTTACTTCAAATTAGGCGATTTATATCCCGAAAACGAGCACAATACCCTGGGCGGACTGATTATGGAAGAACTCGGACACATCCCCCACGCCGGCGAACGCCTCGAATGGAAAAGTTTCGCCCTCGAAATCGTCAATATGGACGGCGCACGCATCGACAAGGTGCGGGTGGAGAAGAAAAAGGAAGAAGAATAAAATATTAGTAAGTTATGGTACGATATGATTCACAAATTTGATTGTCTCGTGATTGGTTCCGGCATTGCCGGGATGAGTTATGCCTTGAAGTTGGCGGACAAGGCGAGTGTGGCGTTGCTGTGCAAAACCACTTTGGAGGATGCCAACACGTTTTATGCGCAGGGCGGAATTGCCTCTGTTACATTGCCTTACGATGATTTTGAGAAGCACGTGCACGACACTTTGGTTGCCGGCGATGGTATTTGCGACAAGGCGGTGGTGGAGAAAGTGGTGCGCGAAGCCCCACAACAAATCAAGGAATTAGTGCGCTGGGGCGTGGATTTCGACAAGGACGCGCAGGGCGAATTTGACCTGCACAAGGAGGGCGGGCATTCCGAATTTCGCATTCTGCACCACAAGGACAACACCGGTCAGGAGATTCAGGAAAGCCTCATCAATGCCATCAAGCGGCATCCTAACGTCAAGGTGTTTGACCACCATTTTGCGATTGAGATACTCACACAGCACCATCTGGGGCAGAAAGTGACGAAAGATACGCCCAACATCGAGTGCTACGGTGCCTACGTTTTGGACGAGGGGACGAACAAAATTCACACTTTTTTGTCGAAAGTGACGATGATTTGCACGGGCGGCATCGGCTGCATCTATCAGACCACGACCAACCCGCTGGTGGCTACCGGCGACGGCATCGCGATGGTCTATCGCGCCAAGGGGCTGGTCAAGGATATGGAATTTGTGCAGTTTCACCCCACCGCGCTCTACAATCCGATGGAACGCCCGTCGTTTCTCATCACCGAGGCGATGCGGGGCTACGGAGCCGTTTTGCGCACGCGCGACAGCAAAGAATTTATGCACAAATACGACGAGCGCGGCAATTTGGCACCACGCGACATCGTGGCACGTGCCATCGACAGCGAAATGAAAAACAGCGGCAGCGATTTCGTCTATCTCGACGTAACCCACAAACCCGCCGAAGAAACGAAGCGCGAATACCCCACGATTTACGAAAAATGCCTCTCCGAAGGCATCGACATCACGAAAGAATACATCCCCGTGGCTCCGGCGGCGCATTACCTCTGCGGCGGCATCGTGGTGGATATGAACGCCTGCACGACCATCAACAGGCTGTATGCGGCAGGCGAATGTTCGCGTACCGGCTTGCACGGTGCTAACCGTCTGGCATCCAACTCGTTAATCGAGGCGATTGTCTATGCCGATGCCGCTTCCAAGCACACGATGGCGCACCTGAGCGACTACACTTTCAAGGACAACATCCCCGAATGGAACGACAAGGGCACCTCGCTGACCGAAGAAATGGTCTTAATCACGCAGGAAGCCAGAGAAGTGGGCACCTATATGAGCAATTATGTGGGCATTGTGCGCTCCAATCTGCGTTTAGAGCGGGCGTTTGAACGTTTAGAACTGCTCTACAAGGAAACAGAAAGTCTGTTTGCCCGAAGCATCGTGAGCAAAGACATCTGCGAACTCCGCAACATCATCAACGTGGGCTACCTCGTCATCAAGCAGGCGATGGAGCGCAAAGAGAGCCGCGGGCTGCATTACACCATTGATTATCCGCGCAAAAATCACGATGTTCACCACTTTTAAAACACGCAAAGAAACCCGCTGGGGCGAAACCATCCACCTGTCAGGCTCCACGCCGGCATTGGGCGAATGGGACCCCGCACGCGCCGTGCCCCTCTCCTGCCCAGCCTACCCCGAATGGCAGGTAGAAACGGACATCGCAGACATTCGCGAAGCCGTTGAATACAAATACTTTATCAAAGATGCGCACGGCAATATCCGCTGGGAGGACGGCGACAACCACCGCCTGAAAGAGGCGGGCATCGCCATCCCCATTTTTTCGCTACGCACCAAAAACAGTTTCGGCATCGGCGATTTTGGCGACCTTAAACTGCTGATTGACTGGGCGAAACACGTCGGCATCACCGTCATCCAAACCCTCCCCATCAACGACACCACCCGCACCCACACGCGGGCGGATTCCTACCCCTACAACGCGATTTCCATCTACGCCCTGCATCCGCTCTACCTCAACTTAGACGCGATGGGCAAATTGAAAGCCCCCGCACGGCACGCATTTTACACCGCCAAACAGCAGGAACTCAACGACTTACCGGCATTAGACTACGAAGCCGTTGACCACCACAAATGGGAATTTTTCAAAGAAATATTCGCTCAGGAGGGCGACAAAGTGCTCAAATCCAAGCCCTTCGCCGCCTTTTTTGCCGCCAACAAAACGTGGCTCGTCCCCTACGCCAGCCATTGCGCCGGCAGTTGTCATTGCGGGCTTGACCCGCAATCCCCTACCCCACCCGAATTGCACTATTTCCTCCAATACCACGCCGACACACAAATGCGCACCGCCAAAGCCTACGCCCGCGCCCACGGCGTGCTGCTGAAAGGCGACATCCCCATCGGGGTCAGTCGCGACAGCGTGGAAGTGCAAACCGAGCCGCACCTGTTCAACCTCGATTTTCAAGCCGGTGCCCCTCCCGATGCCTTCGCCACGGACGGACAAAATTGGGGTTTCCCCACCTACAACTGGGAGGCGATGGCTGCCAACGACTACCAATGGTGGAAAAATCGCTTCCGCAAGATGGCAGACTATTTCGATGCCTACCGCATCGACCACATTTTGGGATTTTTCCGCATCTGGCAAATCCCCGTCCCCGACACATCCGGCATAAACGGCTACTTCAGCCCCGCCCTGCCATTCACAGCCGACGAAATCAAAGACTATCCGCAAGAACTATTCATCGAAGAGCCTCGCCGCAACGACCTTGACCCGCAACAGCCCAAATATCACCCGCGCATCACCGCCACCGAACTTGGCGACCTGCATTGGGACTATTTCTACCGCCGCCACAACCAATTTTGGAAGCAGGAAGGGCTGAAACACCTCCGCCCATTGGTCGAAAGCACCGCCATGCTGGCTTGTGGCGAAGATTTGGGGATGATTCCCGCCTGCGTGCCCGAAGTGATGAACGACCTGCGCATCCTCAGCCTCGAAATCGAGCGGATGCCCAAAGCGACCGACTGCGAATTTACGGACTTGCAAAACCTGCCCTCTTGGTCGGTGTGCAGCCCCTCCACCCACGATATGACCACCCTGCGCGGCTGGTGGCACGAAGACCGCGAAAAAACGCAACGGTATTACAACACCGTGCTCCAACAAAACGGCACCGCACCCAACGAACTGACCCCCGAATTGGCAGAAATCGTCCTCCGCAACCACCTCGAGTCCCCCTCACGGCTCACCATCATCCCCTTCCAAGACTGGCTGGCAATCGACACCACCCTCCGCAACCCCAACATCGAAGCCGAGCGCATCAACATCCCATCAGACCCCAACAACTATTGGCAGTATCGAATGCACCTCCCCATCGAGGCTTTGCTGGCTGCTGATGGCTTGAATGCCAAGATTAGGCGGCTGGTGGCGTGCAAGGATGGGCAAGTTTCTAATTAAGGAAAAAGTTGTACCTTATCCTCTGTAAAAAAACTTTTTTTCATCACGCACTTGGAAGTTTGAAAATTTTTATCTAATTTTGCAGCATGAATATAAATAAAAAATATAAATGAAGACATAGATAATGCGGTAATACCGCACATTTAGGACATATAAAATAGCGTTTTGCGTTATTCTTGACTACAAATTTACCACTTAAACTCATTTTTTTGAGTTATCAAATCAAGGATAAGTTAGTGAACGCCGTGTATGCGGCGTGGCGTGGCTTGTCGGATTTGATAGGCGTGGTAACCTTGTAGTTAGACAAGCTATTTCCACGCTATTTTTATTGTCAAAAAATAAAGAAACAATGAATTAGTAAATTTCATTCAACAATGTTAAATAAATTATAAAATTATGTACAAGTCTATTACAATTCCGGCAGGGAACCTTGCCGATGATGATGAAGCGTTAAGACGCAAAAGAGAAGAGTTAAAACGCAAGTTATTGGAAGGGAAGACAATTTCCATTAGTCCAAGAGGCAATGTTACATCCGGTAATGCTACTGGTCAGGGTATATCAATACCCGCAGGTAAATTGGCATTAAATCAGTGGTATGAAAAAGACCCCGGATTATTATCTGCTGAAAAAGCTGCCATGGCACATGCTTTTCCTCATTTTCAATTAGAAAAGTTGGAAGATAATCGTTTAGCGTGGATAGGAGAATTGAATATCGGCATAAAAGGCGATGATACTTCGTGGAATATTATGGCTGTATATAACAACAATCATCCACAGCAAGTAATGGGCAGTTCAGTAAGAATCTACCTCGTTGACCCCGATATTCAAGAGGTAATCAATGGGTTGGGCTGGCAACCAACGCACTTGTTGATGGACAGTAATAACCAACTTTACCTTTGTACTGCCGAAGCAGGAGATATTAAAACAGGCAATAAAGTAACTTCTGCAGCTTCTGTCATTGCTTGGGCTGTAAAATGGTTAATGGCTTTTGAGTTGGTTTTGACAGGTGACCTGCCAAAAGAAAAATTTAACGAGCATAGCGGTATTTAAATAACAATTTGATTTATTACAATATGAACACACAATGTCAACATATCTGTTTTTCAGATAAAGCATATAATGCTATAATAAATGAAACGTTCAGGAAAGACCCTCTTGAAACGGGAGGAATACTATTAGGTCATATTCTTGATAATGGGATATGGATTGTGATGGAAGTTTTGCCTCCTGGGTGGCGTTCCACGTTCCAGTATGCTTATTTTGAGTATGACGAACAATTCGTCAATTATATAGTTCAATCTGTTGCCTCTCAATATGAGCAGGAATTAAGTTTGTTGGGCTTATGGCATCGGCACCCCGGAAGTATGGATACATTTTCGGGTACGGACGATGGCACAAACCGCACATTCGCAAGTTTGAATCCCAAAGGGGCAATTTCAGGGCTTGTGAATGTTGACCCGAAGTTTCGCCTTACAATGCGTCACGTTTCAAATCCGCTGCGTTACAAAATCGTTGAGTTTGAAGTGGGAGACGATTTAATACCCTCCAAATATTTCAAACTAAAGTATGAACCATCGCAAGGATTATATCCTCAAAACGCATCAAGGAGTCCCAACAAGAGGTACGAGATAGGCTCAAGCGGAAATATGCTCTTGAAATTTTTGAATACAAAATTTCTATTGATTTTTATCATAGGAATAGTTCTGAGCTCCTTTTGTACTGTCCTTATTACAGAACATTGTCACCCCAAAGAGGCAGACACTGTCACTCAATTTGTTGATTCTACTAAAAACTTTGACGCTCAAAAATCTGATACGATGCCACAAGAACGTGTCAAAAACGATACTTTAATTAAACAAAAGAGCTCCAATGGCGTAATAACACCTTCTGGAGAGGAATCCAACATAACAAAGAAAAAAGTGAGCGGAATAGAAATGATTCAAAAGTTGTTTGCTTGGGTAGAAAGCATAAGCGTATAAAATAGAAGATATAAAACTGTAAAAGAATGATACTGATTTTGTTAATTCTTTCATTACTGCCAACAGCATTAATACTTTTCTATATTTATCGAAAAGATAAATACGAGCAAGAGCCGTTGGGCTTGTTGTTGAAAGCGTTTGGGTTGGGGGCATTGTCTGCAATATGCGTCATCATATTCAGTTCAATCATTCCAATAGAGCTGAACACGGGAAACCATTTTGTAAATTCTTTTATTACAGCGTTTTTTGCGGCTGCCATTCCCGAAGAATTATGCAAATTTCTGTTTCTATATTGGTTGATTTGGGAAAATCAAAATTTCAGTGAGCGGTTTGATGGTATCATTTACGCGGTCTTTGTTTCGTTGGGTTTTGCTACTTTGGAAAACATACTGTTTGTTTTTGGATACGGTTTTGGGACAGGCATTGTACGTGCAATAACAGCCGTGCCTGCTCATGCTTTATTTGGCGTGGCGATGGGGTACTATTTTTCTTATGCAAAATTTTTACCTGAATATAAGAATAAATACATAACCTTGTCATTGTGCGTTCCAATCGCATTGCATGGCGTATATGATTTTATTGTGTTCTCCGATATTCTTGTTTTGGTTTTCATTGGATTTGTTGTTTTTCTGTGGGTGCAGGGCTTCAAGAAAATCAAAAAAATGTCTTCCGATTTCTATTTTCAGGGCATACCCGCAAATGAAGTGCTGGAATATCTGGACATGCAAAGCGACAATGTTTCTGTTCCAAATCCTCCGCCATTGCCACCGATTCCTTCTTACTTGCGGAACTGGCAGGAAGTAACGCCGCAACTGTTTGAAAACGAAAAACACGCCATTCTCGAAAAATATTCCGATGCTTTGCTCGAAACAAGCGACGGGTTGGTTACAGTCGGATTGGTAGCCAATGGTAATTATCAATGGCTTTTGCACCTGACTTACGCCCGCAATTACCGAAAACAGAAAGCACAATTGCGAATCTATGTTATAGAACCCAATTTGAATGAATTGGTGGCAATATCAAACGAAATCCCATACATAAAAACAGATTTGTCCGGTCAATACTATTTGGATGTAGCACCACAAAATCAACCTTCCGGCGCGAGTGCTATTGATAACGCTCTTTTGTGGATAGATATGTTTGAAAAATGGGTAAATGAAGAAATTGAATTAAATGAATTTATAATAAATTAAAAAAGAAAATTATGGCACAATTAGTTAAGAAAAAAAGTCAGCCTACGGTTTGCTTCCCTGCTGAATTGGAACAGGAAAAATACGCAGGCAAGTTGTATGGCTACTATGTTGAAAATACAAACTATTACAATATAGTTTCTTTGACTCAAAAGAGTGAGCATAAAAACCTTGTGAAAATTGGCGAAGTATTCGCTGAAAAACCGGAAAAAGCAGTAAAAAACAAATTAACAGGGTATTATGAAAATAATATCTTACAATTCGTTGATACCGAAAATATTCTCTGCAAAAAAGAACCCTATTCCCTGAAATTGGATGTCTTTTCCAGAAACACCGGCATTTTGGAATCCGACATTATGCTAAAAATGGGAGGGATGTTTATCGGTTGCGGCTCTGTGGGTAGCCTGTTCGCGCTTGAATTGGCAAAAGCAGGCGTAGGTCGTTTTCTATTGATTGACAACGACATTTTGGGCTACCATAATCTTTGTCGTCACCAATGCGGAATGTATGATGTTGGCAAATACAAAACAGAGGCTCTGAAAGAACGCATTTTGCAAATCAATCCCACGGCAAAAGTAATCACTCAAAATATGATTGTTCAGGATGTGCCCCTTTCTGTTTTTGATGAATTTTGTGATAAAGACACCATTGTCATAGGTGGCGCGGACAACAGAGAAGGCGATTTGTATGCCAACCAAATAGCACAAGAAATTGGTATGCCGCTTATGTCAATCGGTTGTTGGGAACGCGCATTTGCAGGCGAAATCTTTTATTGTCTGCCGGAAGGAATGCCAACTTATTCCGATTTCATGTATGCGCTTGGCGACACGTCCGGTAGAGCAACTCAAAATCGAAAATTTTATACCAACGAAGAGGACTTGGCAAAAGCCGCTTTTGAGCCGGGCATTTCGGTGGATATTGACTTTGTAACCATCATTGCAGTTAAACTTGCATTGGATATTCTCAATCGTGACAATGAACATTTTACGCCTCGATTGCTTGGGCATTTGTCGCAATATACTTTGGTTTGCAACACCAACAATCCAAAAATCGGAGGCAACAATGCCGAGATATTCTCATATCCCTTGCAGATAACAACGAGTATTGAAGTGCCTTATGCACCAAAAGGAAAATAATTATTTTAAAAAATTAATTTCAAATGTCAAAAGAAAATTTTCAAATCAATGAGTTTGGTGAAATAGTCAGAGAGGACTACTTTTTTCGTACAGTAAAAGGCACCGCCTCACAAGTGCTACCATCCAACAGAAAAGTATGGAAAATATATCTTCTTTCAATCATAACGTTGGGTATCTACGGATTAGTACTCTCTTTTGCTATGGTAAAGGAAACAAATATATCCTGTGCCGAAGACGGCAAACACACAAGAGGATTTTGGGGAGTCATAGGACTTTCTATTATAACTTTGGGTATTTATGGATTGGTGTGGGATTACAAGTGGCTTAATCGCGAAGCTCATTATCTTGAAAGGCGTGGAAAACAAAATACATTTACAGGAAACACATATCTGCTCTTGTCTTTTTTCATGCTCGTTCTTTCTTTTATACCGGTGTTGTCCATAATTCTCCCTATTTACGTACTTAGCAAATTAGTTGCTCAGCACAACGCGGTTAACGAAACCTATAATGAAGAAAACTTTCCAAGAAAAACAGAACATGACACGGAAATGCACTTCTATATCACTATTGATAACGAGGTATATGGACCATTTTCACTATCGGAATTAAAAAATGATTATCCAATTTTGAAAGATACTTTGATAACTGCAGATACTTTGAATGGAGAATGGTATGAAGCCAAATATTTTGAGTGTTTTGATGAAATCTTTGATTCCCAGCAAAGTTTTCAAATCGGGAATGGTGGTACAATAGTTCGTAAATAATAATCGCTATGAGAAATAAATTTGAAATAGGCGATGACGGTTCAATATTTTCCATAGGCGATGATGGAACAATACACCGTATCGGAAAAATTGATAGTCAGGGAAGGATTGATGGGCAGAAGCCAAAAGGCAAAAGTGGCTGGGCATGGTTTTTTGCAATCCTTTTCGTTGTGTCAGCCTTTATTGCAAAAACCTTTTATTTCGATATTATTAACCAAATAAACACTATTTCTCAATTAAAAAGCGAAAACATTACCTTGCAACAACAAAATAGAGAAGAAAATCAAAATCTCACCTCAAAGATAACAGAACTCACAACCGAGAACAAAAAATTACAGGATAAAATAAACTCAGTAAGTAATTGGCCATTGATTATTAAAACATTGCAGGTGGGAAATGCGTATTACGATGGTTCTATGGAAACGGATTTTGGAGAAACATTGTTTAGTTTTAGTTCAATGTATCTGGTGCCACAAATAGAATACATTAGTTTGAGACCAAAACAAACCATTACAGTGTATCAAAAACTTTACAAAAATGATGTATTAACCACGGGTACTTCTTCTCCTCAAGGCTACTCAGCCAAATATGACCTTTATCTTTCAAAAGAAGGAAAAACACGTCTAATGGGTTGGGGTAATAACACAATGGGCAACTGGCCTGCAGGCAATTATCGTTACGAAATTTGGTACAACAATATGTGCCTGAAAGCACTAAATTTCATACTATATTAGGCATAAACACAATAAGTGGTAGATTGGTTTATATTAAAAAAATGACTACCTTTGCAGCAAGATTTTGGCACACATTAATGCTTAATATGTGCCAAAACAAAATGAAAAAAGAATATGCAATCTACTCATAATCAGATAGTAAGCGCAATAAAAAAGAAAGGACGTGGAAAAATATTTTTCGCGAAAGACTTCATGCTTTTTGGCACTAATATTGCCGTTCGTCATGCCTTGTCAAGGTTGTGTCAAGATGAATTTATTGTACGCCTATCTATGGGAATTTATTTGTACCCCAAAAATGACGAACAAATAGGGATTCTCTACCCGTCCATTGAGGATATTGCGGAAGCAATTGCCAAACGAGAAAAAGCAAGGCTAATTCCAACAGGGGCGTATGCGTTGAATGCGTTAGGATTATCGACACAAGTGCCGATGCGAGTAGTTTTTCTAACCGATGGTACGCCGAGAGTGATTAAAATAGGAGGGAAAGCCAGCATACGATTCAAAAAAGTAGTCCCTAAGTATCTGTCTTTCAAAGGGAAACTGACCACTCTGGTAATTTTTGCGCTCAAAGAGATTGGAAAAGGAAATGCAACCGATAGTGATTTTCAGAAAATCAAAGAGGCACTTTCTCACGAAACATACGCAACCATTCTGCACGATGCAAAACTTGCACCGGATTGGATTTCAGAAATTATGTTAAAACTATCACAAAATGAATGAATTTATGCAAAAGCCCAATGAAAAGAGGGCAGAAATTTTTAGTAATGCAACCTTTCTCACAGCACTTCCCGCTGCTGCTGTTGAAAAAGATTGGTGGGTTACAGCTGGGGTGGCGTAAATCGCTTCATTTAGAAAAACAACAACCAACCATATCCATATTATAAAACTTATTTCTCTTGACAGATAAGGAGTCACAGAGGTTATCTTTTTGCCATTGCTTTATCTGTTTTAC
>BNTR01000091.1 GCA_025996755.1 Bacteroidia bacterium | reverse complement strand
GTGCTCCGCAAAATCCTCGCCGATATGAACAGTATGGAGGCAATGGAATTTGTGAAAGACCGTATGGAAAAGACATACAGCAACGAAGAATTTTTGCTTTCGATGAATGGATAGTCCAAAAACAGCGCACCAACCCAGCGGCAAGGCATTACTCCCCTTAGCCGTTTTCTTCGTCCTGTATATCCTGACGTTTATTTTCACGGGCGACTTGGGCAAGATGCCCGTGTCGGTGGCATTCTTGACCGCTTCGGCGGTGGCGGTGCTCACGTCCAAAGGCGGGGGCGTCAATGAGCGCATAGAGCGGTTTTGCAAGGGCTGTGCCAACGACACCATCCTCCTGATGGTCGTGATTTTCATCCTTGCCGGTGCCTTTGCCGGTGCTGCCAAGGCGATGGGCGCGGTGGATGCCACGGTCAATATGCTCCTGTCGCTACTGCCGCAACAGGCTATTCTGGCGAGCATTTTCGTGGCGAGTTGCTTCATCTCGATGTCGATGGGCACGTCCTGCGGCACGATTGCGGCGTTGGCACCGATTGCGGTGGGCATCGCGGCGCAAACGGGGCTGTCGTTGCCCGCACTGATTGGGGTGGTCGTAGGCGGGTCGATGTTTGGCGACAACCTGTCGTTCATCTCCGACACCACGATAGTGGCAACCCGCACGCAGGGCATCAGGATGCGCGACAAATTTAAGGCGAACTTACGTATGGTGCTGCCGGTGGCAATTATCGTGCTGCTGATATACATTTTTCAGGGAACGCAAATGCCCGCAGCGATGCGATTTATCGCACCCCACATAGAGGAGGTGGAATGGCTGAAAACAATACCCTATCTGGTGGTGCTGATAATGGCATTGTGTGGCGTAAATGTGATTACGGTGCTCAGTCTGGGGGTCGTCTTATCGGGGACAATCGGCTTAATCACCGGCGGCTTCTCCGTCTGGGAATGGACAGGAGCGATGAGCAAAGGCATCGTGAGCGATATGGGCGAACTGATTATCGTGTCGCTGATGGCAGGCGGAATGTTTGAACTGCTCCGCTACAACGGCGGCATCGACTGGCTTATCCACAACCTCACCAGGCGGATTCACTCGCAGCGAAGCGCAGAAACGGCGATTGCCGGACTAACGGTGTTCACCGACCTCTGCACCGCCAACAACACCATTGCCCTCATAATCACCGGTCCGATAGCCAAGACCATCAGTACAAAATTCACACTGGATTCCAAACGCATCGCAGGCTTGATAGACACCGCCTCATGCTTCATTCAGGCACTCCTGCCCTACGGAGCACAACTCCTGATAGCCTCAGGCTTAGCCGGCATCAACCCAATGGCGATAGTCCCCCACCTGTATTACCCAATGGGGCTTGGCTTGGCAGTGGTGATTTCCATCCTGATTGGGAGAAAAAGTTAAAAAATTAAAAATATTTGGGTGGTAAAGTATATTTGTATTACCTTTGCGCTAAATATAAAAAATAAAAAAAATATGAAGAAAATTGTACTCACAATCGCAAGTTTGCTGCTTACAGTAAGCGGCTTTGCAGAAACAACGTGGACATCCGGTAGCACCACAGCGGTGCTTAGCGATGACGGCACCCTCACTGTTAGTGGCACAGGGGCAATGGAAGATTTTTACGGTGCTAATTACCGCAATGCTATTAGGGCGGTGGTTATCAACGCGGGCATTACCGACATAGGGTATGGTGCCTTCGGAAATTGTGTCAACCTTGTTTCTGTTACCATTTCAAATGGTGTGGAACGTATTGGAGATGGTGCGTTTCAGAAATGTAATTTTGCCTCTTTTTCTGTTCCGAGCAGTGTTACCAATATTGGTGATCTCGTTTTTTTGGGAAACTGCAATCTTGCTGCAATTGACGTTGCCGAAGATAATCCCAACTATAAGTCTGTGGATGGGGTGCTCTACAACAAAAGTCAGGATACTTTGCTATTCTATCCGGGTGGCAAACAAGGGGCTTTTAGTATCCCTGAGGGCGTGAAAACGATTAAAGATGATGCTTTTGACATTTGCTTTTCTTCTATTAGTATGCCCACTATTAGTATTTCCGGCAGTGTTACCGACATTCCCGAAAGGATTTTTCAAAACAGCAGTCTTACTGCTATCAATGTAGATGCTTCCAATATGCAATACAGTTCGGTCGATGGTGTTTTGTACAACAAAACTCAGTATACTTTGCTGCGTTATCCGCGAGGCAAACAGGGTGTTTTTACCGTCCCTGAGGGCGTGAAAACCATTGGAGACCACGCGTTTGCTGGCTGCGCAGGGCTTACTTCAATTTCTATTCCAAAGACAGTGACCCTTTTTGATACATACAATTCTGTAGTTTGGACTTTTGAGGGTAGCCTCAATCTTGCTGCAATTGACGTTGCCGAAGATAATCCCAACTATAAGTCTGTGGATGGAATAGTCTACAATAAAGCTCAGGATATTTTGTTAATCTATCCACACGGTAAACAAGATGCCAAATTTACCATTCCTGACGGCGTGACAACCATTGGGAACGCTGCTTTTGAAGTTGCTACCCACCTTACCTCTGTTACTATTCCGGCGAGCGTTACCGGCATTGAACTTCATGCTTTTAACGGTTGCGAAAATCTAACCTCGGTGATTTGTCTTGCCACTACGCCACCGAGTTTGGGTGGTACTAACTTCACTCATTATGAAAATGACGTGCAGGTGAAAACCCCAACCCTGTATGTGCCTGCAGCCTCATTAAGTGCCTATCAAGGCAATAGCGATTGGAACAGCAAGTTTGGGGCAATTCTGCCTTATATGCCTGTTTCCAACTTTGCTCTTGACCAGGAAACACTTGATTTGTCAGTTGGTGAAACCGGACAACTGACGGCAACTATTTTGCCTGCTGATGCAACCAACCGGCAAATTAGATGGGCAAGCAGCGATGAAAGCGTTGCGACAGTAATAAATGGTTTGGTTGCCGCCGTTTCCGTTGGCACAGCAACGATAACAGTAACCTTGGACGAAGGTAACAGAACACACACTTGCACAGTAACGGTAGCAGCAGCAACTCCTGTAACGGACATAACGCTCGACAAAACGACAGTCTCTTTATTAGTGGGTGCAACCGAACAATTGACTGCCACTGTTTTACCGGAGAATGCAGAAAATAAAGATGTAAGTTGGAGTAGTTTGGATGAATCCGTTGCGACAGTAGATAATACAGGCTTGGTTAGGGCTATTGCCACCGGCTCGACTATTATTACCGCCACAACCACTAACGGGGACCAACCAGCGACCTGCACTGTAATCGTCCAAGATATAGTAGAAGGCGAACCTGCCGGAGCCAATGGACAAGGAAGCATTAATTTCACGCTGACAATCCCTTCCAATGTGCTGTTTGAAGGTTCTTTCGACATTGAACTTCCGGCAGGATTAACTTTGGATGAAACACAAACGGCATTGAACGCAGACCTTGCGTCGTTGTATAAATTAAACATAACAAACAAAGGAAACGGAAAATGGACGCTCTCTATAGCCCCCAACAGTCAGTTAAGTTCTCCCGCAAACAGCGGGCTAAGAAGTGTAAGAAGTGCCTCCGAAATGGTGGCTCGCAAACTGTTGGATATTGTTTATACCGTAGCGGAGGGAACGACGGATGGTGCTTACGAAGCAAAAATCACAGACCTTGTATTTAACTTCGCTGATGAAACAGTTATTGCAATGGACAATGCCATCGTGCCGATAAAGGTAGACCATACTTATACATCTCCCACCGGCAATGGTAATGTGGCTGTAGATGAGTTGCAGATTTATCCCAACCCCACATCAGACGTGGTGTATATCAAAAACGCCAACGGGGCAGAGGTGAAAGTGTATAATCTGAATGGCAGATTGCTGCACCACACCCGCGAAAGCCGCGTTGATTTGTCGGGCGCGCCCGCAGGCATTTACTTGTTGCAGGTAGGCACACAGACCGTGAAAGTGATAAAGAAATAAAAAACATTGCCTGAAAAGGCTGTCTAAAGGGTGATTTGTCATTGCAGGCTTGACCTGTAATGGCAAATTGTTTTTTTCAAAAACTCTTACATATCGCAAAATAATTACATATCTTTGCTGCCGAATGTGGAACAAAAAATATAATTTTTAAAATTAAAATCATGAAAAAGATAAAATTTATTGTAATTGCTTTGTGTGTAACTGCAATCTCTTGGGGAAGTTGCAACCACAACTCTGAAGAAATTCTTGTTGAAGAAACTCCAATCAACGACTCGCAAGGTGTGTTTCCGTTGGATAATGCAACATGGATAGAGTTAGTACACTGGGAGTGGGCTGAACAACCGATTGAAACTTCCCCTCTCTGCAATCCTACGGATTGCAACCATCTGCTATATAGTAGGTTGCATTCTTACGGATTTTCTGTGGATGAGCGAAAGACGGGACTCGAACCCGCGACCCCGACCTTGGCAAGGTCGTGCTCTACCAACTGAGCTACTTTCGCGTTTGCGGCTGCAAAGGTAATACTTTTTTTTGAATTATGAATGACGAATGTTCATTTTTTTGCGGAAAAAATCATTTTATTGCAAAAAGTATCGTTCGCGATAAAATTTTTACTACCTTTGCGCTTTCTTTTACAAACTAATTAAAGGTATAACAACAATGAAACACTCTGTTTTTTCTCTCTTGTTGGCAGCGAGTATGTTGCTGAGCACTTCCTGTTCTTATGGGCAGCGGACAAAGTTTGACCCTGCTGCGCAGAGAATCAATTTGGCGATGGATGTCATCGAGAATATGTATGTCGATAATGTCGATAAGAACAAGTTGGCGAACGATGCCGTGACTGCGCTCTTGAAGAGTTTAGACCCCCATTCGGCTTATATGAGCCCCGAAGAGGTGAAGGCGATGAACGAGCCGCTACAAGGCAATTTCGACGGTATCGGCGTGCAATTCAATGTGCTGACCGACACGATTTATGTTGTGCAGGTCATCACCGGCGGACCGTCTGAAAAAGTGGGGCTGCTCGCCGGCGACCGCATCATTATGATTGACGACACGCTCGTGGCGGGGATAGGGATTCACAACACCGACGTGCAGAAAAAACTGCGCGGCGTGAAAGGCACCACCGTGAATGTGAAGGTGAAGCGCGGCAACAATCCCAATCTATTGTCCTTCAAAATCGTGCGCGGCGTTATCCCGCTCTACAGTTTGGATGCCGCTTATATGATAAATAAGGAAATCGGCTATATCAAGTTAGAACGCTTTGCTGCAACAACTTATGACGAGTTTAAGGATGCCTTGACAAAATTGCAGGGGCAGGGTATGAAAGACCTGATTTTGGATTTGCAGGAAAATGGCGGCGGCTATCTGGAAACAGCCATTCAGATTGCCAACGAATTTTTGCAGCGCGGCAACCTGATTGTTTACACCGAAGGTGTCCATCAGCGGCGCGAAGAAGCCAAAGCCGATATGCGCGGCTCGTTTGAAAAAGGCAAAGTGGTGGTGCTCATCGACGAGGCGAGTGCTTCGGCGAGCGAAATCGTAACCGGCGCGTTGCAGGACTGGGACAGAGCCGTGGTCGTGGGTCGCCGCTCGTTTGGCAAGGGCTTGGTGCAACGCCCCATCCCGCTTCCCGACGGCTCAATGATTAAACTGACCACCGCGCGCTACTATACGCCCACCGGTCGCTGCATCCAAAAACCCTACGAAAACGGCAATATCGAATCCTACAACCGCGATATGATTGAACGCTACAACCGCGGTGAAATGGCGAGTGCCGACAGTATTCACTTCCCTGACTCGTTGAGATACAGCACGTTAGTCAATAAGCGCGCCGTTTATGGCGGCGGCGGCATTATGCCCGACTATTTTGTGCCGATGGACACCACGCGCTACACCGATATGCACCGCTCCCTGCTGGCGAGTGGCGTGATATATAAATATGTGATGACCGTCTATGAAACAAATCGGGAAAGTTATCTTAAATCGTCGTTCAAAGACTTCAAAAACAAGCCGATAATAACCGATGCGATGCTCAACGACTTGATTGACTTGCTGAAAAAGGAAAATTTTGAAATGATTGTTTCCGACGGCAGAGAGGCGCACAAATCGACCCATCTGACGGGCGAGGATATGAGGCAATTGGAAGTATCCAAGTCGCTCATCAAGATGCAAATCAAGGCATTGATAGCGCGCGACGTGTGGAACACCTCCGAGCAGTACGAAATTCTGAACGCCGAAAACCAAACGCTGAAAAAAGCCGTTGAGTTGCTGGGAAACAACAAAGAATACACAAAATTGCTAAGTGGAAAATAAGAAAATAAAACACGGATGGCATTGGCTGCTGCTCGCTGTCGGCGGGCTACTGCTAACGGTCTGCGGCTTCACGCCACAGTCGGCATCTTCGCAGCAGTCGGCGAATGCACCGCAATTGGTTGTCAGCATCGTGATTGACCAATTGCGGGGCGACTATCTGAACTATTTTTTGCCCTCACTCGGCGAAAAAGGCTTCAAGCGGCTGATGAACGAGGGATTAGTCTATCGTTCGGTCGATTTTGGCGTACCGCATAAGAGCGAGGCATCTTCCGTGGCAAGCATCTATACGGGGACTTACCCCTCCGAAAACGGCATCACGGGCGACACCCGATACGATTGGACAACCAATCACGTGGTGCCCATCGTAACCGACAGCAAATTTTTGGGCAATTACACCTCCGACCGCTTTTCGCCCATGCCGCTGCTGGCATCCACCATCGGCGACGAACTGCGGCAGGCAACCGGCGGCAAGAGCAAAGTGTTTGCCATCGCGCCCAACGCCGCCGCCGCGATTGTGTCGGGCGGGCGAAACGCCACCTGCGCCCTGTGGCTCGACGAGAGCAACGGACAATGGGCAACGAGCACCTATTACCGAGATTTTCCGAACTACATCGACCGCTACAATGCGACGAACGCACCGGCGAATTTCCCCGAAAAAATGTGGCAACAGTCACATTCCAACTACGCAGGATTTCCCTACACACAGCGTACATCGCCGTTTTTATACACCTTTGAAAAATCCGAAAAGGGGAATTTTCGCCGTTTCAAGCAATCCGCACTCGTCAATATGGAAGTCACCAAACTGGCGACCTATATGATTGACCAGGCACCCTTCCGCGCGGTGGATGCCCCCGATTTTTTCGCAATCACCTACTATGCAGGCAATTACAAATACGGCAAAGAGGCAGAAGAATACAGCGTTGAGGTGCAGGACATCTATTATCGCTTGGACGCGGAGTTGGAAAAACTGCTGGAGCACCTCGACAAGCGCGTGGGATTGAAAAACGTCCTGATAGTGCTCTCATCCACCGGCTATTACGACGAACTGAACAGAACACCCGCCACGGGCGAGTTTTATCCCGAACGTTGCGTCGCCCTCCTCAATATGTACCTCATGGCACTCTACGGCGAGGGCAACTGGGTAGCCGCCTGCCACGACCACCAAATCTATCTCAACCCAAAGTTGGTAGAAGAAAAAAAACTCAACCGGCAGGAACTCCTCCAAAACGCCGCCGATTTCGTGGCGCAATTTTCGGGCATACAATCCTGCGCCATCACCACGCAGATGCCCAACGCCATCGGCATCCACAAAAAAGTGAGCGGCGACCTGTCCATAGAACTGCAACCCGGCTGGCTGGAAATGGATGCCCCCAACAAACCTCAAGCCCATTCACGCAACAACAACACCCTCGCACCCCTCATCATCTGGGGCAACCGCATCAGGCACAAACAAGTCTCACGCACTATCAAGGTGACCGAAATAGCCCCCACAGTGTCGTCAATCTTGCGCATTTGCGCGCCCAATGCCGGCAAAGAATTGCCCTTGCAGGAAATTCTTTAGCGGATTTTTTTGCACTGATACACAATGGCTACAGACTCCATTCACTAAAATCAAAGTTCAGACATAAGAAAACCAACCTGTCGGCAAAAGGCAACGAAAACACAATTTGCAAGATGGTTGTTACCCACAAGTCCTTTTCTACAAC
This sequence comes from Bacteroidia bacterium, assembly GCA_025996755.1. Classification (GTDB taxonomy): domain Bacteria; phylum Bacteroidota; class Bacteroidia; order Bacteroidales; family Azobacteroidaceae; genus Azobacteroides. The sequence goes on along the minus strand of BNTR01000091.1, from coordinate 3,654 downwards.
TTGCGGAAACAAATTGTTCATTCTTGCGCCTGTCTGCAAAATCACTGTTTTGCGTTCATTGTCGGTCAATTTGAAAAAACTACTCATACAACTTCTGTATTATTTTTTTTATCCATTCCGGCATTAGTTTAGCGTCCTGCAAAATATGTTCTTTGGGCACTTGCTGCAATATATATTTTAACCTGTCCAAATGCTCCTGCGTAACTTCGGGCTGCGTTATTTCCTTTAATGCAAAAGTTATCAACATTGCCAAATCACTCTTAAAAGCGAGATTTTTGGGGGCGGTATGTTTTAATAAAATCCCTTTCCCATTGCCGATTTTATTCTGCGAGACGAGCCGTCTGTCAGATAAACATAGTTTGCCGGCACTTGTGTAGATAGCAGGAGTGCTGCTCACGTGCCAATGGCTTGGAGGCGGTTATTCCGCTTCTTTAGAGCGGGCGTGCTTTCGGAGCAGCGTGTCTGCCATCAGTAAGAGCAAGACAGTCAAGCCGATAGCAATCAGGTTGGGGTCTAAATTCAGGTCTATTTTGGGAAAAGTGAACACGAATGTGAATCCGGGAACGTAGATGCGGCACAAATAAATCGCCAGTGCCGGCAGCAAAATCATCGCGCAGATGCCCGCTGCAATTTGTCCGCAAGCCATCCACACGTGCTGTCGCTGCGCTTTGGCGGCTTCCCGTTCCACTCTCAGCATCAGGTTTTCTACGAAACCCGATGATGGCGTGTCTAACACAAATTCGTTGAACGCTTCGCGTAATCGCTTGTCCAACAGGTCGTTATTTTCTTTCATCTTCTTTCATTTTATTTAGTTCCAAAGCCAGTTTCTTGCGTATCCGGTGCAGTTTGACCTTCACATTGGGCACCGACAGACCGGTGATTTTGCTGATATTTTCGATGGATTGCCCATCCATATAGTGCAAAGTAACCAAAAAAACGTCATCCGGCGGCAACCGTTTCAATGCCTCGTCCAAATGTTGCAAACTCACCTCCACATCTTCCGTCGACGCATCCGTATCAGGCTCATTTTCAGCCATTATGCTATCCTCTATCGGCGAAAAACGCAGCCTCTTTTTCCGCAACTCCGACAGCGTGGTGTTGTAGGCAATCCGGTAGAGCCAAGTCGAAAATTCCGCTTCTTCCTTGAACTGCGCCAGCGACTTAAACACCTTTATAAACACCTCCTGCGTAATATCTTCGGCATCTTCGCGGTTAGCCACAATCTTCAAAACAATTGAGAACACCATCTGCTGATAACCGCCCACAATCGCCGAAAAAGCCCGCACATCCCCGGCTTTCACCCGCGCTATATAAAAGAGGTCGCTCCCATTCTTCATACCATTTAGACACCGCAACGCGATTTTGGTTACAAAAGTAATAAAAAAAATGTTCTCCTGTTATTTGTGTGGAAAGATATTTTGTGTGTGCCAACTACACAACAGATGCTAATTCTCGGCTGATTTCGTGAATGCCGTTAATTATCTTCTCGCGCTGCATTACTCTTGGTTATGAAAATTTAGGCTTTCAGCCAAGTCAGGTATCATTTCCGATAATCATTAAACAAAAATTTGTCATGCACCCTGTCTTTAAAACCCCGGAATTTCACACCGTGATTTCGCCCACGATGGACATTTTCAGGGCAATTTTTATTTCCCCGCGGGTTAGACCCAGTCCGAAGAGGAACATTAGTTTGGCGACGGCTGCCTCGGTGGTGATGTCGTAGCCCGACAATACGCCGAGTTCTTGCAGCCTTTTGCCCGCCTGATAGCGGCTCATATCGACCGAGCCGCTGGCGCATTGGGTGACGTTGAGCACGACGATGCCCTGCTTAATCCATTCCTCCACAATGTCCAGAAACCATTGTTCGCGCGGCGCATCGCCCGCGCCGTAGGTCTCCAGCACGATGGCTTTGAGGTGCGGGATGGTGGAATTGGCTTTCAGCACCTCCGCCGACATCCCCGGAAAAATCTTGACGATGGCAACTTTCGGGTCGAGGGCATAGTGAAACTTCGGCGTGCTGCCTCGCAACGGGCGGTGCATCAGGTCGTGCCGGTAGCGAATTTGTGTGCCCGCCTCCGCCAGCACGGGAAAATTGAACGAGTTGAATGCCTTGAAGTTGTCCGCATTGATTTTCGTTGTCCGATTGCCGCGCATCAGGAGGTTTTGGAAAAAAATGCAGACCTCCGTCACTAAGGGGGTGCCTTCGGGGGTTTTCTCGACGGCTATTTCGAGTGCCGTCAGCAGATTTTCCTTGCCGTCGGTGCGAATTTTGCCAATCGGCAGTTGCGAGCCGGTCAAAATCACGGGCTTGTCAAGGTTTTCAAGCATAAAACTCAGTGCCGAAGCCGAATACGCCATCGTGTCGGTGCCGTGCAAAATCACAAAACCGTCGTAGCCGGCATAATTATCCTCAATAATCCAAACGAGTTTCGCCCATTTGTCGGGATTCATATCCGACGAATCAACGGGATTTTCAAACTGTATGGTGTCAATCGTAAACTGAAAACGCTTCAATTCGGGCACAAACTCCTGCAAGGCATTGAAATCAAACGGCATCAACGCCCCCTCGGCATCCTCGACCATCCCAATCGTCCCGCCGGTATAAATCAAAAGCACCGAAGCATTGTGGTCTAACATCTATAACGCATTTATTTCCACCGGATTAGGAATTTTATATTCCGGAATTTGCACATTGTGCTCGTCAAAAATCGCGCGGGCGGTCTTTGAAAAGAGCAGCATTTTTCGCTCCGATTCCGCATCGAGATGTATTGCCGGAGGTATCGAATCCGTCTTTTCGGCTAACGACACGGGCACTACGGCAAAATCAATTTTGTTGTTCCTCGCCGGTGCCTTGTGCCTGTAAATCAGGGCGTATTCCGCCGACTGAATGGACGTGTTGTTCCAAGTCTTTTTGAGCACTATTTTGAGCATTTGCCCGCCGTAGGTGTTTGCAGCGGTCATTCCCGAAACGAAATTGCCCAAGGAATAAACGACGATGTTCGTGATGTTGCCCGCCGAATCGACGATGGCTTTGGACGGCTGAACGACGTGCGGATGCCCTCCGATAATCAATTCGACACCCTCCGCGACCAAAAAATCTGCCACCGCTTCCTGCGCCCTGTTGGGGAGTAATTTATATTCCTCACCCCAGTGCATATTGGCGACAATGACATCTGCGCCCTGATTTCGCGCTTTTTGCACGTCCTGCCTGATTTGCAGCGTATCAATATAATTGACAAAAACCGGCTCGCGGGCAACATTGCCATTCGTCCCATACGTGTAGTTCAGCATCGCCAACTTAATGCCCTCTGTTTCAACGATTAGCGGATAGGTCTGCTCCCATTCCTCCCGATTTCGGAACGCCCCCGTATGCGCCACGTGCATAGAATCCAAGACGGTGAGCGTGCGGAGGATACCGCTGTTGGCGCGGTCTACGATGTGATTATTGGCATTCAGAAAAACATCAAAACCGGCATCTTTCAGCGCAAGCGCATACTCGTCCGGCGCGCTGAACTGCGGATAGCCCTTGTAAGGCTTCCCGCCCAAGGTAACCTCCAAATTGACAACAGCCACATCGGCAGCCGCCACTTCCGCGCTAACATACTGAAAATAAGAAGCATAATCATACTTCCCACCCCGAAAGGCATTATCAAT
>BNTR01000090.1 GCA_025996755.1 Bacteroidia bacterium | reverse complement strand
ATTCGGCACGTAGATTTCAAAATCTAATTAGGCACTTAGTTTACCATTTGTCAGTCGGTTAAATCTTTACTTTCTCACAACAAAAGTAATGATTTTTCCCCGGATTTAAATTTTCCGCAAACTTAAGATTAGGTACGCTAAACTTTAACTGTTACTCCGTTATTTTCAGTTCCACCCGCCTGTTTTTTCGCCGATTTTCCTTACTTGTATTCGGAAAAGCAGGTTCAGCCTCCCCCTTGCTGGAGGTGTGTATGCGAGCGGGAGCAATGCCCGTTTCTACCAAATAATCTTTGGCTCGCTCTGCCCGCTGCTGCCCGATACGCATATTGACTTCTTCCGTGCCCATATCGCAGGCGTGTCCGATAATGTCCAAGTTAATTTGCGGATTGGCTTGCAACAATTCGGCATAATGGTCAAGCCGCAATTTTTGTTCCAATGTAGGCAAGACATTACCAAGACGGTAGCCCCACACATTTTCTATCGCGTCCAAAGATGCCTCAATGGTTGATACTGTTTGGAGCGTATCTGTCTGTATATTGACAGTAACGGTATCCAAAGGCACAGGTGCCATGTCGTTTTTGATTGGGATTGTTTCTACCGGGCGGGTAAACTCGTAAAACTCATAATAATAGCCGTCTTCTTTTGGAACTGTCGGCTGGTTTTTACGACCAATGGAAAAACCAAATTTTATTTTAAGACCAATAGCCAACGCAGAAACTTTTTCAATAGGATATTGAGAAGTCAGCATCCCGCGCATCAGTGGCATTGCCGGATTTTTCGGGTTGTATTCGATGAAGCGGTTGCCGGGGAAATTGCTTTTTTGGATGTTGTTAAGCCCATAATCGGCATAAATTCCCGTATAAAGGTTTTTGCCGATGCCGATATTCCACTTTACGCCGCTTTCCACCGTTCCCATCAAAGACACACCAAAATTCAAATCCGCTTGGCTGCCATTCATTGGCAGAGTGCCGTAACCCAAATCATTTTGCCAAATTTCCATCTGGTCGTAAGCCGGATAATAGCCCGAAGTGGTAAGAACAGACGGATTACTTTTGTAATATCCGTAAATCGGCAAGCCTAATTTGAAGCCCGCAGAAGCATAAAATTTATTGTCATTTCCGGTTTGATACAACACCGATAAAGGAATGTTCAGCATTCCCAGCCGCTGCTGTTCCCGATAGTTTTCAATAGAGGTGTGGTAGATGATTTTATTGCCCAAAATATCGTGCGTTTCATAAGCATCGCTCAATTTGTCCACGGCGATAACTCTTTGATAAAAAGCGTATTCCGTCCCTGCGGACAGTCCCCAATGCGGATTGAAAAAGCGGGTGTACCCCGCGCCGAAAGCACCGCCCGCCCCCGCACTTAAATTCCCAACGCTTGAATTATACCTCAACACAGACATTCCACCTGCTCCCCAGAGGGACATTTCATTTTGTCCGCGACTTACGTTTGCCAATAAAAGCCCCGCAACGAGTAATGTGATTTTTCTTATTTTCATATTTTTTGTTTTTTAGTTGACAATAATTTTAAAAGCCGTTTCCACGCCGTTTGCCTTGAATTTCAGGATATAAATGCCTGCTGTTTGAGGTAAATTTACCGGTGTAATGCGCCGTCCGTCTGTTTGCACCTTGCCAAAGTATTGCCCCATATAATTATAGATTTCAACGGTAGCATTTTTATACAGGGCTTCATCATCATCTTCTACTTTCACATATACCTGCATACCCCGACTAACCGGATTTGGATAAGCCGTCACTTTTTGAGCAATATCTTGCGACTGATAAAGGTAGGGGCAAGTGTAATGCCATCTGCTTTCCGTATCAAGCATCTCTGTGTGATATTCCGCAGCATCAAGGCTTGTGCCGCCGGTATAGTAACTGCCGCCCAAGTCGTAGTGCGAGCCTTCTTTTAGCAATTCGCCGTCTTTATACCACGAATAATAGACAAATTTATAGCCGCCATTGGTTGCGTCGTTGTTGTTTACAAGTATGGTGTGATTGAGTAGCGGCACAATCAGAGGGGCGGCAGGAGTTCCGTAAACAGACCAGACAAAAGAGCCGTTCTCCTCTCGGTGTGTCAAAAACACATTATATGCGCCGCAATCCGCAAAAGCCTTGCTTATGAAAAAAGCATCCGCATTAGAATTTTCGGCTTTTGCACGTATCACGTCAAAACGCTCGCCCTTCCATCCGTCGAACAAATCGGGGATAATTTCGGTTGAGCCATTGGCAGTGCCCGAAATCTCAACAAAGCCGCTTTTCGCCTGAGTGGGATTGCCCAACAGCGAAAGGAACACCTTTGCGCCCGCCTCTCCGGTATAATCGCCTGTTATATCAAGCCTGTTTGTCAGCAAACCCGGCGCACGGTCAGAGCCAAGATACAGTTCTGCCGTGGGCTTCAAGGTGATGCTGGCATTGATAACGGTCGGATTATTCCCAATACTGACTTTATTGTAACAATGGGTGGTTGCCGCCTGAGCTGAAGCAGACAGCACAAACAGCAAACCGCAAATATGTATTGATTTTATCTTCTTCATATTGAATTTGTTTTTAAAAACGGGATAATCTTAAATTAGCTAACCTTGCCGGACACCCTCCTGTGCAATACGATTTAAGTCTTACGGTTGTTTTGTAAACAATATGAAACATGATTTCATCCGTACCATCTCCGCCATTGGTATTCGAAGTAGAATTTGCTTCAAATTGCTTTGAGATACCAAAAGCAACATTTGATTGTAATATAAATTTTGCAGTAGCAAGAGCATTCATTCTCACTCGAAGGCAGTATAAACCGGGTTCCAAATCAATAAAAGTATAAATATCCTTGTAGTCACCTGTTGTGATGCTGCCTGTTCCTGTGTAGGAATCAACAATTGTGACCGGCGTTGCCCATTTGGTAGTGGGTGCCCAAGCCCCACTTGTATAAACAAGTGATTGCCCCGATGTTGCTCCCATACTGTTTAAATCTTCGGCTTTGATGGTGCCGTTTGCGATATGCAAAGACGTGATGCCACCGTCAGCAATGCCAAGCGTATAGGGCGCAGCAGCAGTGCCGGAGCCGGCACGTGTTAAGCCACCACCGCCGGTGGCATTAGTCACTTCATTGCCAACAATGCCGTCCAATTCGGCTGTGATGCCTATATCGGCAGCAGGCATCCACGCAGAGCCGTTCCATTTCAGTACCTGCCCGCTTGTTGCACCCATTTGTCCCAAATCGGCGGCAGTTATTGCGCCATTGACAATTTTAGATGATGTTATGGCACCATCAACAATTTTGGATGATGTCACTATATTGTCGGCAAGGTGCGCAGTAGTTACACCACCGGCAGCAATTCCAAGCGTATAGGGTGCAACAGCAGTGCCGGAACCGGAACGTGTTAAGCCACCACCGCCGGTGGCATTAGTCACTTCATTGCCAACAACACCATCCAATTCACTGTCGTGAACAAGATTTACTAAATTGTCGCCTAAAATGGTATTGCGAATGTTGCCCGCAATATAATTCACAATACTGTCGCCCAGTGTTGTATTATAGACATTTTGGGCAATGTTGTCTATCAGTTCCGTAAGATATGAATGGTCGTTACTGATGAAATTTGCAACGCTGTCCATCAATGCCGAATTGTCAAGATTATTCGTGATATACTGCATAATAGTGCCGCCCAAGATTGTATTGTAGATATTGTTTGCAATGAAGTGACTAATGCCACCGGCGGTGGTGGCTTAACACGTGCCGGCTCCGGCACTGCTGCTGCGCCCTATACGCTTGGCATTGCTGACGGTGGCATCACGTCTTTGCATATCGCAAACGGCACCATCAAAGCCGAAGATTTAAACAGTATGGGAGCAACATCGGGGCAATCACTTGTTTATACAAGTGGGGCTTGGGCACCCACCACCAAATGGGCAACGCCGGTCACAATTGTTGATTCCTACACAGGAACAGGCAGCATAACGACGGGAGATTACAAAGATATTTATACTTTTATTGATTTGGAACCCGGTTTATACTGCCTTCGAGTGAGAATGAATGCTCTTGCTACTGCGAAATTTATATTACAATCAAATGTTGCTTTTGGTATCTCAAAGCAATTTGAAGCAAATTCTACTTCGAATACCCATGGCGGAGATGGTACGGATGAAATCATGTTTCATATTATCTACAAAACGACGATAAGGCTTAAATCCTATTGCACAGGAGGGTGTCCGGCAAGGTTAGCTAATTTAAGATTATCCCGTTTTTAAAAACAAATTCAATATGAAAAAGATAAAATCAATACATATTTGTGGTTTGCTGTTTGTGCTGTCTGCCTCGGCACAAGCGGCAACCACCCATTGTTACAATAAAGTCAGCATTGGGAATAATCCGACCGTTATCAATGCCAACATCACCTTGAAGCCAACGGCAGAACTGTATCTTGGCTCTGACCGTGCGCCGGGTTTGCTGACAAACAGGCTTGATATAACAGGCGATTATACCGGAGAGGCAGGTGCAAAGGTGTTCCTTTCGTTTTTGAGCAATGCAACTAAGGCGAAAAGCGGCTTTGTTGAGATTTCGGGCACTGCCAACGGCTCAACCGAAATTATCCCCAATTTGTTCAACGGATGGAAGGGCGAGCGTTTTGACGTGATACGTGCAAAAGCCAAAAATTCTAATGCAGATGCTTTTTTCATAAGAAAGGCATTTGCGGATTGCGGAGAATATAATGTGTTTTTGACACACCGAGAGGAGGGTGCCTATTTTGTTTGGTCTGTTTACGGAACTCCTGCCGCCCCTCTGATTGTGCCGCTACTCAATCACACCATACTTGTAAACAACAACGATGCAACCAATGGCGGCTATAAATTTATCTATTATTCGTGGTATAAAAACGGCGAACTGCTAAAAGAAGGCTCGCACGACGACTTGGGTGGCAGTTACTATACCGGCGGCGCAAGCCTTGATGCCGCGAAATATCACACAGAAATGCTTGATACGGAAAGCAGGTGGCATTACACCTGTCCCTACCTTTATCAGTCGCAAGATATTGCTCAAAAAGTGACGGCTTATCCAAATCCGGTTAGTCAGGGTATGCAGGTATATGTGAAAGTAGAAGATGATGATGAAGCCCTGTATAAAAATGCTACCGTTGAAATCTACAATTATATGGGGCAATACTTTGGCAAGGTGCAAACAGACGGACGGCGCATTACACCGATAAATTTGCCGCAAACAACAGGCATTTATATCCTGAAATTCAAGGTAAACGGCGTGGAAACGGCTTTTAAAATTATTGTCAATTAAAAAACAAAAAATATGAAAATAAGAAAAATCACATTACTCGTTGCGGGGCTTTTATTGGCAAACGTAAGTCGCGGACAAAATGAAATGTCCCTCTGGGGAGCAGGTGGAATGTCTGTGTTGAGGTATAATTCAAGCATTGGACATTTAAGTGCGGGCGCAGGCGGTGCTTTCGGCGCGGGGTACACCCGCTTTTTCAATCCGCATTGGGGACTGTCCGCAGGGACGGAATACGCTTTTTATCAAAGAGTTATCGCCGTGGACAGATTGAGCGATGCTTATGAAACGCACGATATTTTGGGCAATAAAATCATCTACCACACCTCTATTGAAAACTATCGGGAACAGCAGCGGCTGGGAATGCTGAACATTCCTTTATCGCTGTTGTATCAAACCGGAAATGACAATAAATTTTATGCCTCTGCGGGCTTCAAATTAGGCTTGCCGATTTACGGATATTACAAAAGTAATCCGTCTGTTCTTACCACTTCGGGCTATTATCCGGCTTACGACCAGATGGAAATTTGGCAAAATGATTTGGGTTACGGCACTCTGCCAATGAATGGCAGCCAAACGGATTTGAATTTTGGAGTGTCTTTGATGGGAACGGTGGAAAGCGGCGTAAAGTGGAATATCGGCATCGGCAAAAACCTTTATACGGGAATTTATGCCGATTATGGGCTTAACAACATCCAAAAAGGCAATTTCCCTGTAAACGGTACTGACAGAGGCGTTTACAATCTCTGCAATCTTCTTTTTCGAGGTACCTGTTTGCACTAATGCAAATATTTGGTACCTTTGTTCCTTGATTAGTTGTTTATATTTCATCAATACAAAAGTAAATAAATTAATCGGACAGAGGGAACTTTTCTCTCTGTTTTTTTACTTTTGTCGCTTTTTGAAGTTTTTTTTCTTCGGTCGTTGCTTTCTATTTACGAGCAAAATTTAGGTTGCTCGTAATAGTGATTTTTCGCAGTTACTAATTGAACTTACCAAGTGCAAATGTAAACAATAAACGCAAATTTTTCCGTCATTCTTCGGTGATATTGGCAAACCTGCCCCAAACGGGCGACACCCAATAGGTTGAATGGGTATCTTTGGGGATATACAGATGACAGGTTTTAGGGTCAACACTGTCAAACACCGCATCGTCCACCTCTAAGGGCACAACGTGCTGGATGTGTATTTCTTTCAGGCGCGTGCCTGCGAAGACCGCATCTCCAAGCGATGTCAGGTTGTTTGAGATAGTGAACGTGGTCAATTTCATACATTTGGCAAAGGCTCGGTCGCCAATTGACTCCACACCCGCCCCCACCGCGACCGAATTTAACCCCGTGCAGCCGGCAAAAACATATTTCCCTATTGTAGTAACCCCGCCGGGGATTTTCATTTCGGTCAGGCGCGGGCAATTGGCAAAGGCTGAATTTCCTATTGCAGTAACCTGCTCCCCAATAATTATCGAAGTGGCATTCTTGCAACCGGCAAAAGTACTCTCTCCAATCGTTGTCACGCGGTTGGGAATGGTTACTTCCCCCAATCCGGAGCAGCCAAAAAAGGCTGAGCCGCCGATGGCGGTTACACCTTCGCCAAACTTCACCTCCGTCAAGCCCGTGCAACCGGCAAAAGCATAGTTTCCAATCGACGTAACACCATTGGGGATGGTGATAGTGGTCAGCCGCGTGCAGCCATAAAAAGCATAATCCCCAATGGCGGTAATCTGGCTGGGAAGGGTAATTTCAGCCAATCCCGTGCATTCATAAAACATTTCGTTGGGAATGACACCGGCAACCGGAACAAAATATTCCAAACCGCCGCCTCGGGCAATCGTTATTTTTTCCAAATTAAGTTTCAAACCGCCTTTGGCAGCACTGTGGTCTATCAGGTCACGGATATAATGTATATCTGTGCCATCCAGCACGCCGGTCAAAGTCAGCGAAGTGATTTGATATTTTTTGTCCTCTGCAATCAGCGAGGGCAATGTTCCCGCTGTTGCCACGTTGAGAGTAATCGGCGGAGTCGGCACAACTTTTTTTGTGAACGGCAGCAGACCAAGAAGCACTCCTAATAATATAGTCAAATTCACTCTCATAGTGCGGGCTGCTCCTCCTCTGTTGGTAGTTCCTCTATCAGAATTGTATCCGCAGGCAATGTGGGCGGTGCTTCACTCGGCGATGCCGCGTCCTTTCCTATCGGAACAAGCAACTCTCCAAACCGGTCGATATACTCCCATTCTTCAGAGCCAAACATCTTCACGCGCGCCAGACCGGTAACATCATCAAACGGCTCGGCAGCCTCATATTCACACAGAATAATCGGTTTCCCTGTGTGTATTCCCTCTTTACCCGTACCATTTTTCTCTATATATCCCCACTTGTCAAACTGCTTTACAGGGGCAAGCCCATTTTTGGAAAAGCTGCCTATGAATTGATACCAGCACGGAATCGTCCTCCGTCCAAAAATATCTATCGCTCCGCATCTTTTTCCTTGATAGACCCGAATGCGCCGCTCGCCCATATCTCTATATGCGAGTTCGTTTCTTTGTGCCTCCTCCGGTCCATACCAGTCATCGTATCTCAGCATGTTTAAAAAGGCTAAATCCACAACAAGCAGACAGACTGATAAAACAAGCATAATCGTCTTATAGGTTAATCGTGCCGAACGAGGAGCCGACAGTGCTTTAGGAACGATTTTAGGTAGAAAACCAATCGCGATGAGCGACAGTGATGAGCACAGGCAGGCTGCCAATCCCCAATAGGTATGATTTCTATTTTGTCCGAAAGCAAGCCTTCTGACCCATGTTACTGTGCCGATTTTCAGTGCAACAACCAGCAGCACTGTTTGTACCCTTCGGAAATAATTTATGTGGGGATAATTATAGTCTAATAAAATTGATATGATGACCGCCACCATCGCCACACCCGTGAGAACTGCCAAAGTGCGGTTTATTCGCCTCCGGAAGATACGCCATTTTGATTTGGCTGCTGAAAAATTTTGGTCTTTTTCTAAGTAATTGACTGCACATAAGGCAACAATCGGAAATGTAAAAGCAAATATTGCCCAAATAAACGAGCTTCTATTCAGAGTTACAACCACCCGCGAAACCCAGACCGCCGCCCACATTCTTATGGGCAAAAAGACAAGATAGAACGGAAACGGCACCGGCGACCATAGTTCATACCCGAAAAATGCGGCATGATGCCCCTTATTGGGGTCATTGAGGTTAATCAAAAACCAAAACATATACGCCATCCCCAACAAAACAATGGAGAATTTCGCGTTTCCCCGTTTATAAAACGGGCGCACATTACTTTTTACTCTTCCCATGACAATTACGTTATTTTAATTCTGCTGCAAAGTTACACATAATTTTTTGATTTACAAAATTTTGAGTGATTTTTTGCATAAAATTCAATAGGAACCTTTTTTTGCTGACAGTGCGACATTTGGAAACTTGGAAATAAATGTGTACCTTTGTACTTGATTACGAAAAAAAACATCAAAAATAATAATAAGTTATGAAAGAAAAACAAAGTAATTTTGCGTCAGTGATGCTCTTAGCCGCTGCTATGCTATTCGCAGGGGGGGGGGGTACATGCCTTATGGGCTGAGATTCCCCAAGAAGTCAGCCATGCCGTATCCGGCGTTGTTAGTGATGCCGATGGACCTGTCATCGGCGCAAGTGTCGTCGAGAAGGGTAATTCCGGTAATGGTGTTGCCACCGACATTGATGGGAAATACACCCTTAGAGTACCCTCCAACGCCACATTGGAGGTTAATTATTTGGGTTATTCCCCCCAGGAGATTGCCGTAAACGGCAGAACGAGTATCGACATCACCCTGCGGGAAGATGCCGAGATGCTTGCCGAGGTGGTGGTGATTGGCTACGGGTCGCAAACGAAAAAGGAATTGACCGGCTCCATCACCAGCATCAAGGCGGAACAGTTTAATAAGGGTATTCAATCCAATCCGATGGGCTTGCTGCAAGGCAAGGTTGCCGGTTTGACCGTGATTAAAAACGGTGGCGACGACCCCGCGCAAAACAATTACAATGTGCAGTTGCGCGGCGTGGGCAGTTTGAGCGGCAGTGCCGAGCCGTTGTATGTGATTGACGGCGTGCCAGGCGGCAATCTCTCGTCGGTGTTGTCAAACGACATCGAATCCATCGACGTGCTGAAAGACGGGTCGGCGGCGGCTATCTACGGCACGCGCGCCAACGCCGGCGTCATCCTCATTACCACGAAGCGCGGCAACAAGGACGGCAAATTTTCGGCGGAATATTCCGGCTCGCTTTCGACCGCCACCATCGCCAACGCACCCCGCGTGCTGACTGCGAAAGAATACCGCGACAAAATGGTGTCCAAGAGCTTGGGTGTCGATTATGGTGCCGACACCGACTGGCTGGATGCCATCACCCGCACGCCGCTAAGCCATACGCACAATGTGTCGATTACCGGCGGGACAAAAGATTTCAACTATCGCGGCTCGGTGGGCTATCGCGCTTTGGAAGGACTTGCCAAAAAATCGGACTACGAAGAAATCAACGGGCGGTTTGTTGCCAATCAAAAGGCACTGAACAACAAATTGGAATTGGCGTACGACTTCTCTTATACCTCAAGCACGAAGGCGTGGGCTAATTACGACAACTTCAATCAGGCAATCCGCTCCAACCCCACGATGCCTATTCGTTCCGGGGATGAAAAATACGCCAAATATGGCGGCTATTACGAATCGGACAATTTCTATACGCGCAATCCGGTGTCGGACGTGAACCAGACCACCAACGACCAGAAAGACCAGGTGGTGGTGGGAAGCGTGCGCGCGACCTTGAACCTGCTCGAAGGACTGAAATTTTCCTCCTTCTATTCGGTGCAAAACGCCTCCAAATGGGTGGGCAAATATCAGCCCAACACCCTGCGCGAAACGGCAGGCAGCGGCGGAAAAGCCAATCAGGAGCAGGAATACAAAGCGCAGCAGGTGGTCGAAAACACCTTGCAATACATCCATTCATTTGACCGGCACAACTTGCAGATATTGCTGGGGCAAGGCTATCAAACCGATGAAAATCAGGGATTTAAAGGATATAATTCAAAATTTCCGTTAGACGATATTTTGTACAACGGTCTGGGCTTGGGCGAAGGCATCAAAACCGGTGAAAAAGCCAAAGTGGATATGTCGAGCCACAAGTATCGGGATAAATTGGCATCATTTTTTGCCCGCGCCATGTATAACTACGACGGTCGCTATTTCCTGAACGCGAGCGCACGCTTGGAAGGCTCGTCCAAATTCGGAGCAAAAGCCCATCCTACACTCGGTCCTTGGGGCGTTTTCCCCGCCATCAGCGGCAGTTGGAACATCAAGGGCGAAGATTTTATGCAAAACGTCAATCTCTTAGACGATTTGAAACTGCGCGTCGGCTATGGCGTTACCGGTAATATGCCCGGCAGCTCCTATCTGTATGCCATGCTCGTGGGTCCGGGTGACGACTACGTTTTCAGCGACGGGGCGTTTATCAAGCCGTGGGGTCCCACTTCCAACGTCAATGAATACATCCATTGGGAAGAAAAGCGCGAATATAATGTTGGCATCGACTTCGCCCTCCTCGGCAATCGGCTGTCCGGCTCCATCGACGGCTATTTTCGCGACACGAAAGACCTGCTCTACGAATACGACGTGCCGCAACCACCCTACCCTTACGGCAAAAAATGGGATAATTACGGACAAATTCACAACTACGGCGTGGAACTGCTCCTCAACGGCACCGCAATTCAGAACAAGGAATGGCTGTGGGATTTGAGTTTCAATGCCGCGTGGAATCGCAACGAGGTGGTGCGCATCACGGGCGAGCAATATGGCAAAGAGGGCGTTGAGTCGTTTGTGAACGCCGGCTTCATTGCGTCGGGCGACGGCGAAACGGGCAATTACGTGATGCGTCTGGCAGAAGGGCAGCCCATCGGCAACTTCTACGGCTTCAAATACCTCGGCATCAAATCCACCGGCGAATGGGCGTTTGAAACACCGGCGGGGGGCGCAACAACCGACCCGCAGGATTCGCACAAGCAGATTTTGGGCAATGCACAGCCGCTGCTCACGCTGGGATTCAGTTCGATGCTGCGCTACAAAAACTATGATTTATCCCTGAATTTCAGGGGACAAATTGGCGGATTGATTTTCAACGAAACGCGCTATTTCTACGAAAACACGCGCGGCACGGAAAATGTGTTGCTGTCTGCCTTCGAGGGCGAAAACAAAAAATTGACAAACTGGATAGACGACAAAGACAATGCGAAAGCCTCGCGCCGGCTGTTTTCCGACTACTATTTGGAAGATGCCACCTACTTGAAACTCAACGATTTAACGGTAGGCTACACGCCCAAACTGTCGAAAAGTTTGTCGGAATACGTCAGTAATATCCGCGTAACTTTCACGGCGCAGAACGTGTTTACCCTC
>BNTR01000089.1 GCA_025996755.1 Bacteroidia bacterium | reverse complement strand
GGAATTGCTTGAAAAACGGAAAGATATCATAAAAACAGCAAGAGAAGCGCGTTTGTGTGAAGGAATATCCAATATTGATGATGCTTTTGAGAAGTGGTATAAAGTTTCCAATCTGATAGATGTATTTGAAACACAGTACTTTGACCCAACAAAAATACAATGGGCAAAAAAGCAAGGGCTGTTTCATTTTTCTTTGACATTTGTTATAGGATTGGTGACAGGGATTATTACGAGCATAGTAGCAAATATTATTATTGAAAAGTTGCTTTAAGGAAACTCTGAAAAGATAAAATGTAATGGATGCAAACTTTGACAAACAGATGCGGCAGGTTATTTTCCTGCTTGCGATTATCTTGTTGGCGGGGCTGATTATTGGGCAGTTGGCTTATTTTGTCAGTTCGTTTCTTGGCTCGATTGCTATGTATGCGCTGTTGCGCACGCCGCACCGCTATTTGAGGCGGAAAGGGTGGAGTAATACGCTGGCTACGAGCACTTTAATGGTTGCTACATTGCTGGCTTTTGCGCTGATTTTGGGGGGATTTTCGGCTTTGGTCTATTCCTCTGCGTCCAATTTTGATGTTCAAATTTTCAAGGTGGAGTTGAATAATTTGGGCGATTGGATTTTCGACCAATGGGGCTACAATATTTTTTCGCAAGACGTTGTGCAAAAGGGACTTGGACACATTGGGAAAATCGTTCCAAGCATCGTTTCGACTGCCGGAAGTGCGATGACCAACCTCATTATGATGCTGTTTGTGCTCTATTTTATGTTACAGGATTCCGAGCCGATGGAGCGCGGACTCAGCGAATACCTCCCGTTTGACCCCGACACCAACCGCCAACTGAAAGCGGAGGGCAACAATATGATTTTGGCAAATGCCGTTGGCGTGCCGCTGATTATGGTGTTGCAAATACTCTCTGCCGGTGTCGGCTATTGGCTCTTTAATGCGGGCAATCCCGTCATCTGGGGCATCCTGACAGGCTTTGTCGGGCTTATTCCGGTGGCAGGCACAGCCATTATGTGGTTGCCGCTGGCAATCAACCTGATGCTGGGAGGCTCCGTTGGGAGCGGCGTCGCACTCATCATCTACGGCGCACTGGTGGTCGCCAATATGGAGCGCGTGGTGCAACTGACTTTTCTGCGAAAAAAGGCAAACCTGTATCCCCTCGTCACGATTTTTGGGGTCATACTTGGGTTGCAAATTTTCGGTTTTTGGGGCGTCATCTTCGGACCGCTGCTCCTTTCCACGTTCTTTTTCTCCGTGAAAGTCTATAAAAAAGAATACGAAAAAAATAATTAAAACACATATATATTATGTCAAAAGTATATTTTACAGATATGCGCACGAAGCCCGGACGCAGTTTGCCGGACAAGTTGGAGTTGCTCGTGAAGCGGGCGGGAATTGAAACGATTGATTTCAAGGACAAGTTTACGGCGGTGAAAATTCACTTCGGCGAGCCGGGCAATCTGGCTTACATTCGCGCGAATTATGCCGCACGGTTGGTGCAATTCTTGCTGACGAAGCAGGCGAAACCGTTTTTGACGGATGCCAACACCCTGTATTTGGGCAGGCGGTCGAATGCCTTAGACCACATCACAAGTGCGTTTGAGAATGGGTTTAACCCGCTTGCGGTGCCTTGCCCCGTGATTATTGCCGATGGACTGAAAGCCATCGACTTCGCCGAAATTCCGCTCGGTTTGAAGCATTGCAAGACGGCGAAAATCGGTGCCGCGATTGCAGAATCCGACATCGTGGTGTCGATGAACCACTTCAAGGGGCACGAGCAGACGGGTTTTGGCGGTGCGTTGAAAAACCTCGGTATGGGGTCGGCTTCGCGGCAGGGGAAATTGGAACTCCATTCGTCGTCGCAACCGATTATTGATGCCGCCGAATGTACGTCGTGCGGTCAGTGCGTGAAGTATTGCGCCTCGAAAGCCATTCATTTGAATGCGGACAAAAAAGCGGAGATTGATTACAAAAAATGCGTGGGCTGCGGTCAATGCGTGGCTGTGTGCCAATTTGAGGCGGCTCAGCCCGTCTGGGACAACTCTACGGATGTGATGAACTACAAAATTGCCGAATATGCGCTGGCGGTGGTGAAAGACAAGCCCCATTTCCACATCAGTTTCATCATGGACGTGTCGCCAAACTGCGACTGCTGGGGGTGCAACGATGCCGCCATTGTGCCCAACATCGGCATAGCCGCCTCTTTCGACCCCGTGGCGCTGGACAAAGCCTGCGCCGATATGGTTACCAACGCCGGTGCCAACCTCAACACCGTCCTGAACGTCAAAAAGCAGGGCGAGTTGCAAAACATCGAGAAATTCAAACTCATCCACCCCAACACCGACTGGCTGGCAGGCTTGAAATATGCCCAAGAAATCGGGCTGGGCGAACTGAATTATGAGTTGGTGAAGGTGGAATGAGGATAAATACAAAAAAAATCCTTACCTTTGAGGCGATAAAGTAGAGCGATTATGTTTGAGAAAAGGAAATTTTTGGTCTGTTTCTGTGTGATTTGCCTGTTTTGTGTTCCCAAAACGCAGGCACAGAGTCTTGTGGAGGCTAACAAACTCTTCGCAGCCAAAGATTATGCCGCTGCCGGCAAGATGTATTACCAACTTTATCAGTTCGACAAATCGGTGGAAGCCTACACCCTATATACAGCGGCTTTGATGAAGGCAAAGAAGCCCGATTTGGCTGCGGCAGAGGCAGTTAAACCGCTCATTCAGCAGGCAGAACGGGCGGCGCGGATGCTGTCGCGATGCGAGGACATTCAAATCATCGACAGCGTGATTGCCGACAAGGCGGATTTTTTGAATGCCTATCTGATGGGACACGAAAGCGGGTCGCTGGCTGCCAACGGCGGCGAGGCAACGGCGTATGTAAATTCCCTGCACGACAAGCGTTTTTATGCCCAGGCGACGGAAGAGGGTGCCTATCGCATTTTTTCGGAAATCAAACTGCAAGACCAGTGGACGGAGCGGAAAAAGTTGAATCTGGGCGCGGATTCGCTGGAAAACAACAATTATCCGTTCGTGTTGCCCGATGGATTGACGGTTTATTTCGCGGCAACGGGCAACAATTCCATCGGCGGCTACGACCTCTTTTTGACCCGCTACAATCTGAACAACGACACCTATCTGGCTCCAAATCAGCTCGGTATGCCGTTCAATTCGCTTGCCAACGACTATATGATGGCGATTGACGAACTCCATAACATTGGCTATTTTGCCACCGACCGCTTTCAGCCTGCGGGCAAGGTGGTGGTTTATACGTTTATCCCCAACAAGGAATTTGCGGCGGTTGAAAACGACACGGCGATGCTGGTGCAACGGGCAAAAATCACGTCCATTCGCGACAGTTGGCGACCCGAAACGGATTATCCGCAATACATTGCAGACCGCCAAAGGGCTATTTTTCAAGAAAAGACGGTAACGCAAAAAGATTTTTCGTTCGTCATCAACGACTCCCGCGTGTATAATTCGCTGAATGACTTTCAAAATGGAGCAGCGCGGCAAGCCTTTCTGAAAGCCCAAGAGTTGGAAAAAGAGCAGGCAAAGTTGGCAAGCGACCTGGAGCAATTGCGCTTGGGATATGCTCAGGCATCGGTCAGCGAGAAAAAACAGCTTCATCCGGATATTTTGTCCAAAGAGCAAAAATTGGAAGAATTGGCGCAAAAATACGGCGAGGCGGTCAAGCAGGTGCGAAATTTGGAACTAAAAAAATAATTGATATGGATTTACTGATTGTGATTGTACTGTGTTTATTGGGGATATTTTTGATGGTTACCGAGATATTCCTCATCCCCGGCTCCACGTTTGTTGGGCTGGCGGGCATCGCGTCGTGCATTGCCGGCGTGTATTATGCGTTTGAATATCTGGGACCAACGGCGGGTATGTTTTTTCTGGTGCTCTCCGCCATCGCCGTGTGCGTTGCGGTCGTCTATTTCATCCGCTCCAAGGCGTTGGACAGCATCGAGTTAAGGGCAGAAATCGACTCAACCGTAGCCGGAACGGAAGTCCTCCAGATAGCCGCAGGCGATGTGGGCAAAGCCGTTTCGCGCCTCAACACCATGGGCACAGTGCGCGTCAATGGCATCACGATGGAGGGCAAATCGGTCAATGGCTTCATCGACGAAGGCTCGGATATTGAGGTGGTGGAGGTGTCGCCGATGCAGCTGATGGTGAAAAAACTGAATACACCTCGAAACGCTTGATTTCAAAAGAAAAATCTTGTGGAAGTTTCTCAAACCGAAGATGGATGCGTTTGATTTGAATATTTTTTAGCAACTCTTTTGTTTCTATTAAGTTGTTTGTTTTCAGCCTAAAATGATAATCCCATGGAAGCGAATGGAGAGTGCCGTCTTCTTCTTCGAACCCTATGTACGCAAATCTCTCTTTTATTTCCAAAGGGCATGTAAAATCAATACACAAATATGACATAGCTACTACAGAAACCGGTAATTGAAAAATTACTTCCGGATACGTCCCTGAAACTGTATAGAGGTTGTCTTTGTAAGTAATATCATGAGTAGAAATGATACAATCTTGATTTATTGAAACCTTCGCCATATTTTGGGGAATATAATCATCACTTTTGCACGAGGAAGGTATTCCAATCATCCCCCCTAAAGTATGTTGAAAAAAGAAAGTAGTATTTCCCTTCGGGTCAAATAACAGAGATTTGTTTTTCCAATCATAATTTGGGAATGGCGGTTGCGTGAAAGAGTGGACATAACTGGCGAAAATTGATGAAAATATCAAAACAAACCAAGTCGTTTTTATCCATCGAAATTTTGTTTGCTTGTTTTTCAAGTGCTCTTGAAACTCATACATTAAAATAATCACAATAAAAACACAAGGAGTCAGAAAATAGCGAGTGTTAGTAGGGTCAGCACCGGCAAGAGATATAGTCATGAAAGTGATGGTCAAAACTACAAAAGAAAAAGGGATATAGAGTTTCTTCAATAACCCTCGACTGAAAAACAATATACCTGACCAAATGCAGCAATGAACAACAATCAACCACTTGAAGTTGCTCATGATGTCCGTGATGCCGCCAACTTTGTCCATTCCAAACAAAAAATGGGCAAACAGTTTTACGAAAACCAATTTGAAAAACCCTACAAAAATATCTATCACACTTCTATCGTGAAGACTCTCTCGCATTGTTAAAATAGCAATTACCTGTATAATAGTAAGTGCCAAAATGAGTAATACTTTGTAGATGTCAGCCGTGAATTTTGTTTTATGAACATAAAAATAGCACAAAGCAATTGCCGGAAAGAGAATTACCCCGTAAGGTGTTGTAAGTATAATTATGCACAATAGTGCCATTTCCAGCCAACCGGGTATTTTCCTGTTTTGAAGCATATCCCATATTAAGAAAAATTCTAAAAGACTAAGCCACCATTGACTATTTGTAATAGACCCAAATATTTCGGGTGCAGACGGAAAGGCGAGAATAAGCAAACTTAATAACATTCGAAAATATAGATTTTCCATCCATCGAAATCTGGAAGTGCAAACAGCAATCGCACAAATACTACTTATTGCGATAGCACAAAGGTTCATAATCGTTGGCATCAGCGTAATCCCCATTCCCAAACCTTCACTCAATTGGAAAGCAAACCAAGTAACCGTTCTTGGAATAAGATGAAAATAGCCTGCATACGGGATAAATAAAGAGTGCCAGCCATATTCTATGACCTCATCGTAAAAAACACTATAGTCTTCTGCCCAAAATTGGGGATACAAAAACATATCCGGTCTCCGTAATACAATAATAACACAACCCACTAACCACAATAATAACAAACGATACTTAATCAATAAATTCTTCATATTTTATTTCTTTAACGTTTTCGATTTCACACACAACCAATACCAATGCAAATAATTGGGCAGCCAAGCCCACAGTTTGAAATTTGATTCGCCATCGGTGCGGTCGCGCCAAGTAGTGGGCACTTCCGTGATTTTATAGCCTGCAAGATAGGCTTTGACCGTGATTTCCATGCCGATTTCAAAGCCGCCCTTGCTTTCGATGGCAATGGTGTCGAGCATGGCTTTTCGGTACATCTTGAAACTGTTGGAAATATCGTGCGTGGGGATATGTGTGAGCCAATGCAGCGACACGCCGGCTACGCGCGAAAACAAGCCTTTCAAAAAGGGACCTCCAATTTGTTTGCCGCCTTTCATATAACGGGAGCCGCACACCAAGTCTGCTTTTTCGGTTTTGGCTTTTTGAAGCATCGCATTCATCACTTCCGGTGGGTCGGAGAGGTCCGCCATCGTGACAATAACAAATTCGGTCTTCGCCTCTTCCAATCCGGTTTTGATGGCATTCAGAACGCCCCGCCCGTATTTGTTTTTCACCAAAGAAATGGGATTTTTGTAATTGCCGGCGATTTCGCGAACAATAGGGACGGTTGTATCCTCGTCCATATCATACACAACATAGATTTCGTACGGCACTGTTACTTCCGCCTCAATCCTGCTGATGGCAGTCGTGATATTGCCTGCCTCGTTATATACCGGAATTACTATCGTCAGTTCATTCATCCTTTTCTTCTAAAAATCAAGCGACAAAGGTACACATTTTTTATGAAATTTAAAGCATAAAAATTTAAAAAAGTGGCGTTCAGAGGGTGCAAAAAATATTTTGCTAACAATCAATGACTTACGCATAATTATGGTTAAGTTTTTAAGTTTCAGATTGTAGTGCAAATTTCACAATTATTTTGTATCTTTGCGGTTCACTATTAAACAATGAAAGGTATGGATTTCAGCAGAAAATTGCCGATTGGCATTCAGGATTTTGAGAAACTCAGAACAGACAGTTATTTGTATGTCGACAAGACAGCCTACATTCATAGGATTGTCAACGAAGGGTGTCCCTACTTTTTGGGTCGCCCGCGCAGGTTTGGGAAAAGCCTGTTTCTATCCACTCTGAAAGCCTATTTTCAGGGCAAGAAAGAACTTTTTGAGGGGCTTGCCATTGCAGAGTTGGAGAAAGATTGGGTGGAATATCCGGTGTTTCATCTGGATTTGAATCTTGGGAGCTATGCCCAATTTTCAGATTTGGAACATGTTCTCAATGTACAACTCACCCGTTTAGAATCGCAATGGGGAAAAGAAGATTCAGAAGGCACATTTTCTACTCGTTTAGCGGGTTTGATGCGCCGTGCTTATGAAAAAACAAAAAAGCGGGTGGTGGTTCTGGTGGATGAATACGACAAGCCGCTTACAAGCACCTTGGACAAGCCCGAACTGCACGAAAAAATCAGAGAGGCATTGAGTGGTTTCTACGGCGTGCTCAAAACCGCCGACTCCTATTTGCGGTTTCTGATGCTCACCGGAATCACCAAGTTTTCTAAAGTGAGCATTTTCAGTCAGTTAAATCAGTTGCAAGATATTAGTATGAATGAATATTATGCCGGTGTTTGTGGCATATCTGAAACAGAATTGCTCACTAATTTTGAGCCGGAAATACGAAAATTAGCGGAAAGACGAAAATTGAGTTACGAAGAAGCTCTTGCAGAACTCAAAAAGCGGTATGATGGCTATCATTTCGCCAAAGAAAGCGAGGGCGTGTATAACCCTTTTAGTGTATTGAATACTTTTGCAACGAATGATTTTGATTATTATTGGTTTTCAACCGGCACGCCCACTTTTCTTGCTAAAATGCTCAAGGATGCCGATTTTGATATTCCCAGTCTTGAAAACGATGTAATGGTTGAGGCTCCAACCATTACCGATTATCATGTTGGAGATGAAAATCCGCTTCCATTGCTCTATCAAACGGGGTATCTCACTATCAAAGCCTTCGAGAAGCAATTTAATGAATATCGCTTGGGGTTTCCAAACGAGGAAGTGAAATATGGCTTTTTAAGAGAATTGCAACGCCAATATTCGCCACAAGCACTGTTCAAATCCGAGTTTAGTATCTCAAAATTTGTAAGAGAACTCGAAGCAGCCGATGTGGATGGCTTTATGACCCGTATTCGCGCCTTTTTTGCCGACATCGCTTATGATTTGAACAACAAAACGGAAAAAGATTTCCAAAAAACGTTTTATTTGCTGTTCAAAGTGATGGGGCATTTTGTGCAAACGGAAGTAAAAAGTGCCGTAGGTCGCTCCGATATAGTGGTTTGGTTGAAAGACACCATCTACGTCTTTGAATTTAAGCTCGCCGAAAATGCCACCGCCGAAGAGGCACTTGCGCAGATTGACGACAAAGGCTACCTCATCCCATACAGTGCAGATGAGCGGAAAATAGTGAAAATCGGCGCGGAGTTTAGCCGCGCAGAGCGCACGTTAAGCCGTTGGGTGAGGAAAGATGTAGGTTAAATTTTCTTAGAGCATATTTTAATTCATCCATCTGCTTTCTCCAAAATTAAAAAAGATTGCGCGCCCATAAAAAAACCGCTCAGTGGCATGAGTTTCAAATACAGCCAAATCAGAAGCGGGTGTTGCGGCAGTTTTGATTTTGTGGTGTAAGGTAAAAATTTGCGCAGGCAGTAGCTGACTTTCAAGCCGCACATTTCTCCGGCTTCGATGAGTGCCTGTTCCGTCAATGCCACTTTGTGGTCGATAAAATCCCAATAAGCGGCTCCTGTGTATTTGATATTTGGTTGTAAAATTAACATTTTGCCCCCCCCCCATAACATTATTTAACATTTGTGCGGGTTTCAACGCTTCCGAGCATACTTTTATTGCCGAAATCACCTGTTCCTTGCTGTCTAAATGTTCAAGGATATTGGAGGCAAAAATAATATCTGCCTGTGCGCCGTGCAAATGTTTTGCCATATCAAAAAAGGACTCGTTGAATACCTGCACATCTTTGTTGGCAAAGCGTTTCACATCGGGATTCAGGTCGAAGGCAATTTTTTTCTTCGCCTTGATGTTGTTGATAAACTCGCAATAACCGGCGGCGATGTCTAACACTACACAGCTTTCCGGTATGTGCTTCTGAAAGAAATGCTTGCAGAGGACTTGCCAGATTTTCTGCTTCCTGTCCAGCACTTTTTGACTTTCAAATCGTGTGCTGTATAATTGTTGTACATCCATAATCAAATATTCCCCAATTCCACCTGCCGTTTTATCCACGGAATCACCTCATCCAGCGTGGTGCTCAAATCGGTATCTGCCTCAAAACCGAGCACTTTTTTGGCTTTTTCGACAGACGGCACCCGTTTTTGCACGTCATATTCGTAAGCCTTGTCGCTGACGAACGAGATGGGTTTGTTGCCGTTGATTTTTTGCCAAATCAGCGTTGCCAATTCCTTCACCGTTGTCGAAACGGGCGTTGAGAGGTTGAAATCGTTGTTTATTGCTTTTTCGCTTTCGATGCACATCCGGATGCCGCGTGCCAAATCGCCGCCGTAGGTGTAGTGGCGAATCTGATTGCCTGCGCCCAGAATGTGCAACGGGTCTTGCCCTTTCAATATCTTCTGCACTAAATCGGGCACCACGTGGCTCATCGCCAATTTCACGTTGCCGGACAGGATTTCTTTTTCGTTTTTTGCCCGTTGCTCCCCCACCCCAACGCAGTTGAACGGACGGATGATGGTGTAAGGCAATTTATACTGCTCAAAGGCACCTTTGGCGAAATATTCGCACGCCAATTTCTGAAAGCCGTAAGTCGAGAGCGGTGGCGGACATTGCAACTGCTCGCCTTCGGGCGTGGGATAAATCGAGGCACTTTCATACACCATAGAGGACGACAGTACATTGATTTTTTTCAAGTGCTTTTCTTTAAAAGCCCAAATAGCGGCATCGAATGTAGCAGCCGTAATGCGCTCATTTTCAGCCAACAGGTCGTAGGCATATTCGTGAAAATAAGTAATCCCGCCAATCATCGCGGCAATCGCCACCACTTGGTCGCAATCGGCAATCAACTCCCGCATCAGGGGCGCATCCTTCACATCGCCCTGCACCAAATGATAATTGGGATTGGTGTCGTAACTCTTTTCGATAAACCCATACTTGCTGTAATTGTCAATCCCAACTACCTGATGACCACGTTTTAACAAATCTTCGACCAAATAGCCGGCAATAAATCCGGCTGAGCCGGTAACTAAAATTTTCATTATATCTTTCCTCCGTTATTTAATATGTTCCAAATATCTACTACCTTTTTATCCTTGATTTTCAACTCTTTATACCGTTTGTGCGGCGCGGCGATAATGATGATGTCACTTTCCTGCAACACCGTTTTTTCATCGGCGAGCGTCGCATCCTTCACATACGGGTCGGCACACAAGACCTGTTTGGCTTCGATTTCCAGTATCTTTTTCAATTTGTAAGACAGAGATTCGCGGATGTCGTCGCTTTCGGCTTTGAATGCCATACCCAGAATGCCGATTTTCTTTTCCGAAAGGGTATATTGCTTGCCCAGTTGGCTAACCACATAGTTGGGCAGTCCTTCGTTGATAAGCATTGCGGTGTGCCCCAGGAAAAAATTGTTGTTGTGGAATGCCGACAATTGCATCGTATCTTTGAACAGGCAGGGTCCGGCGGCAAAACCGGGGCGCGGGAAGTCCTTTGTCCGGTTGTAGTTATGGGTCATGGCATGGTAGATGTTGTAAAAATCGAGGTCGAAGTCGTTGGCAATCATATAGAACTGATTGGCGATGGCAAACTTCAAGTAACGCCACGAATTGGTAAACAGTTTCGCCAACTCGGCTTCCATCGGCTCCACAACGACCAAATCTTTGGTGAGCAACGAAAACAATGCCGATGCGCGCTGCACACCTTCCTCCGTGAACGAAGAAATAATTTGGGGCAGATTTTCCATTTCTTCCAAGGCTTTGCCTTCCAAAATGCGCTCCGGGCAGAAAGCCACATGGATATTTTTTCCGGCTTCAACAAACCAATCGTTAATCCGCTTGCTCAAGCCGGGATAGACCGTGCTGCGCAGCACAAGCAACTGACCATCATAGAGATAGGGCACCAGCTCATCAATGACATTTTTCATTATCCTGAACTTGGGATTCAAATGCTCATCCACGGGCGTGCCAATAATCAAAACGGCGATTTCGCTTTCAGTAACCACATCGGGCGTTGCCGAAAAGTGCAACTTGTTGCTCTTCAAAACTTGCTTCAAAAGCGGCTCAGCACCTTCCTCCGTAAAGGGAATAATCCCCGCTTTGGTCAGTTCAATCGCTTCCTCGTTCGTATCATAGACACAAACCTCCTTCCCTTTGGAGGCTAACAGGATAGCCAAAGGCAAGCCCACGTGGCCGCAGCCACCGATTATACAGACATCGTATTTCATATTAAATTTTTTGCAAAGGTACGAATTATTTTGATTCAAACGTTATATCCGGGTCCACAATATAATATGTGCCATCTACCGTCAAGGCCTTTATTTTCACACGGTGGCTGCCGGGCGTTAAAGACCGAAGAGATATAAATGATGTCCCTGCGCCCGATATGCGTTGAGTCTTATCAAATTGTGTAAGCCATTGAATGACAGGACTAAATTTGTTTTTATTTTCATAAAGCGGATAGATGGTTCCGTCTATATCCAAATAGAGATTTGTGATTTTATCTGCGTAATCGGGTGTCGCCGCAGGGTAGATAACCGTGATATAATCCGGTGTCAACTGGATTGTAGTGGAGTCTAATTGCAAAACCTTATTATTTTCTTGTCCCAAATGAGTGTCATACAAAACCGAAGGCACCTCATACAATGGTTTGTGGAACACATTATAACGATGCTCTTTTATAAAGTTTATAT
>BNTR01000088.1 GCA_025996755.1 Bacteroidia bacterium | reverse complement strand
GTTCTTCGCTGAAGACAATTAACATCCCTTCGGGTGTGAAGAAAATCGGCAAGCAGGCATTTACGGGCTGCACATCGCTTGATGCTGCCTCAAAGGCGGCAATTCAAGCGAAAGGGTACACGGGCGGGTTTTAATATCAAGGCTCCCAAACTCCAACAGCCGTCCGAAAGCGCAATCTTTCGGGCGGCTTTTTTTTGAAAAAAAATCGCAAAAAACGTTTGCCATTTCAAAAATTTGCATTACCTTTGCAGAAAATTTTATATAAACAATTTAAAAATAAACAATTATGCTAATCGAACAGCAAGACGAAATTAAACAGAGAGCGTATGACGAAGCCATGCGCTACATGAGCAATGCCAAGGAAACTTTGCAGAAAGCGCGCAAGGAGGACAAGTTTTATGCCGACAAGAAGTATGTGCGCACTGCCTGCGGCACGGCTTACGTTGGTGTGCTGCACGCTTTGGAAACCTACCTTATGCTCAAGGGGGTAGAGATTCCTTCAAAGAAGAAGCACAAGTCCATTGAGTTTTATGTATCCAGCGTTGCGCAGTTGGATGGCAAACTGCTCAAAGAACTTAATGCAGTTTATCGTATCCTGCACATTGATGGTTACTACGAGGGCATACTGAGTGCAGCTACAATAAAAGATGGCTTTGACCATGCCTACAGCATCATTGAGCGCATCAAGCCCGACCATCCGGTGGTGTTGCCGCCGCCCGTTGCCAAGCCGTCATTTTTCAAGCAGATGTATTCAATATTTTTGTAGGGTAAAAAAATATGGTTACCTTTGCGGAAAATTTCAACAATGAAAGAGACATTAAACAGGCTGTTTGAGCATCAATACCTGAGCCGCAGCGAGGCGAAGACCATCCTCACACGGATGGCAGAGGGACAGTTCAACGACGCGCAAATCGCGGCGTTTATCTCCGTGTTTTTTATGCGGAGCATCAGTGTGGACGAGATACTTGGCTTTCGCGAAGCCCTGCTCGAAATGCGCGTGAATGTGGACGCATTGCGCGACTACAACCCTATCGACATCGTGGGCACGGGCGGCGACGGCAAAAACACGTTCAACATCTCCACCGCGGCGTGCATCGTGACTGCCGCGGCGGGCTACAAGGTGGTGAAGCACGGCAATTACGGCGCAACATCCGTCAGCGGTGCCTCCAACGTGATGGAGGAGCACGGCGTGAAGTTCTCCAAAGACGTGGATTTGCACAAAAAATCGCTCGATGCCACCAATTTTGGCTATCTGCACGCGCCGCTGTTCAACTTGGCTCTCAAAACGGTGGCTCCGGTGCGCAAAGCGTTGGGTGTGCGCACATTTTTCAATATCTTGGGACCGATTGTCAATCCGCTAATGCCCAAGCGGCAGGTGTTGGGCGTTTACGACCTGAAAATGGCGCGCTTGTATCATTATATCTATCAGGAGAGCGGCAACGACTTTTCGATTGTGCACAGCCTCGACGGCTACGACGAAATATCGCTGACAGACACGTTCAAGGTCATCAATACCAACGAGGAAAGGATTTACACCCCCGAACAATTAGGCTTCAAGCGCGTGTCGTCCAAGGAATTATACGGCGGAAACACCCCGCAGGAGGCAGCCAAACTGTTCGACAGCGTGCTCAACAACACCTCCACCGAAGCGCAAAAAAATGTAGTGCTCGTCAATGCCGCCACGGCTATCCAAACGATTGAGCCACAGCACGATATACAGACTTGTATCGCCATCGCCCGCGAATCGTTGGAGTCAGGCAAAGCGAAGCAGACGCTCGTGAAATTTTTGGAAATTAACCGGTGAATTGAATACCCATCTATTCTTTTATCGCCCCAATCAGGTCGTGCACCGATTGGAAGCCGTGCTTATCTAAATACGCATTGATTCCGTCCACTACCTTAATCGAAATAGTGGGGTCAATGAAATTGTAAGTGCCTATCTGAATGGCCGTTGCGCCGGCAAGTATAAATTCTACTGCATCTTGCCAATTGGAAATGCCGCCCAAGCCGATGACGGGGATTTTGACCGCTTTGTGGGTCTGATACACCATCCGCAGGGCTACGGGCTTGACGCACGGTCCGGAAAGTCCGCCTGTAACAGTCGATAGTAGCGGCGCGCGACGTTCTATGTCGATAGCCATCCCCATTAAAGTATTGATTAAAGAAACGGCATCAGCTCCCTCTGTTTCAACGGCTTGCGCAATTGAGGCGATGTCCGTTACATTGGGCGACAGTTTCACAATCAACGTTTTTTGATAGGCTTTCCGAACTGCCCGCACCACTTCGGCGGCACTTTG
Source organism: Bacteroidia bacterium (assembly GCA_025996755.1). Classification (GTDB taxonomy): domain Bacteria; phylum Bacteroidota; class Bacteroidia; order Bacteroidales; family Azobacteroidaceae; genus Azobacteroides. Next base: position 9,504 of record BNTR01000088.1, on the reverse strand, counting down.
GCAGTTCGTTCCAAACGCCATACCGCCCTGCTTGACGTTTGGGCAGGATATATTCAGTTCGATAGCAGGAATATTCTCCAGCGCATTGATTTTTTCGGCGCAGGCGACGTAATCGGCGACCGTTGAGCCGCTCACATTCACCATCACGTTGGTGTCGATGTCCTTGATGTCGGGGTAGATGTAGTTGATGAAATAGTCCACGCCCTTATTTTGCAGACCCACCGCGTTCAGCATCCCCGACGGCGTTTCAGCCATACGCGGATAGTCGTTGCCCTCGCGGGGGGCAAGGGTAGTGCCCTTGACGAAAATGCCGCCAATGCGGGACAAATCCATAAAATCGGCATATTCTGTGCCGTAACCAAAAGTGCCCGAAGCAGTTAGCACCGGATTCTTAAAGTTCAATTTTCCAATATTGACGCTTAAATTTGCCATGTCAATTGATTTATATTAAAAACCGGTCCCGCCGTGCATACGCAGGCATTACCGTAAGTCGTTTTTTCCACGCAGCACAAACACGCACCGATGCCGCACGCCATCCTGTTTTCGAGCGACACTTCGCACGGAATATCATTTTGCTTGGCGAGTTTGGCAACCGCCATCATCATCGGCTTGGGACCACAAACATATATGTATAACGGTGGCAAATACATTTGCATTTCACCGTTTGAGTGCATTTGCATATTGGATTTATGCTTTTGTACATCGTTAAAATACATTTGTATAATAGAGTGATTAGTAACAAATCCCTTTTCGCCGAGACTGCCGTCTTCTGTGGTAGTGTGCACTTCGCCGTATTTTTCAAATTCGGAGAGTTGCAACAGTTGATTTTTGGTGCGCCCGCCCAATAAAAATGTCGGTTGATGCCCTAAATCGCGGAGTTGTTTGCCCAGATACAGCAGAGGAGCAGTGCCTGCGCCGCCACCGATGAGCAAAAAAGCCCCCTTTTCCCCCTGAGAGGGGTTGGGCAGCGTGAAGCCATTTCCGAGCGGATAAACAATGTTTAGGGATTCGCCCACTTGCATCTTGCTCAATTGGCGTGAGCCGTCGCCCACAATTTGCACCAACAGCCACAATTCGCGCCTGTCATAATCCACGAAATGGACAGAAATCGGACGGCGCAGGAATGTATGCGGCGCATTGGGCACCAGAATTTGGACAAACTGTCCGGGGCGTATCTCCGGCAGTTCGTCATTCAGACACACTTTCAGCAGGCAAAAATCGGCTGAAAGTTGGCTGTTTTCGCTTACTGTCCAATCGGCAATATGTTTCATTATCATTCGAGTTTAGTGTTGATTTTCCAATATCCGCCTTTGTTGGGACCTACACGCTCTAAAACACCTTGTTCTTTGAGTTTGGATATGTTCCATTCTACCCCCCTTCGTGTCAATCCAATGGCTTCTACCAGCTCCGACTGTGTTATTGCCGGATTTTTTTGTATTAGTTCTAAAATTTTCTCCACAGTTTTCTCCACAGTTTCTTCCACAGTTTCTTCCACAGTTTTCTCTGTACTTTCCTCTGGAACAGTTTTCTCCACAGTTTCTTCCACAGTTTTTTCTGTGCTTTCCTCTGGAACAGTTTTCTCCACAGTTTCTTCCACAGTTTCTTCCACAGTTTTCTCCACAGTTTTCTCCACAGTTTTTTCTGTGCTTTCCTCTGGAACAGTTTCTTCCACAGTTTTCTCCACAGTTCCTTCTGTAACATCTTCTGTATCCTTTTCCGCAGCGAAAGCCATTACTTGAAAGCCCCCGGATATTTGTCTAAATTCCGGTGCGGGCAAACCGTAATCCTTGAACTGGTTTAGGATGCGTTGGATGCCTGAGCCGTATTTTTCTATCCAACCTAAATCTTTGCAGAAGTCGGCTATCAACTTGTTTCGAGGAGTTGACTTATAATTGTTTGACAATAAATCATTTATGGAAATATCATCGGGCAAACGTCCCGGGTTGTAAAACTCTATCTTGTCGTTAAATATCTTGACTATGGAGTCGGACGATGCACGATAGTCGCGGTGAACAATCATATTGAGCACAATTTCGCGAATCGCTTCGAGCGGATATTCCCACCTCTGCGTGTTTTGCGCCTCGCCCGTGATAATCACCTCCATGTTGATGTGCTTTTTAACATATTCCAGCACCTGCTCCACTTGCGACAGAATATCTGCCTTTGTGCGCGCCGAATCTTTGATGGTTATCGCATCCTGAAACCGCCCCAATTCGATAGTGGTGAGAAATGAATCGTCCTTTTTAAACATGAGATACGCCGCATTTGTGGGCTTGTCGGCGCGGAGCAAATTGTATTTCAAGAGGAACGCCAGAGGTGCCTCATTGATGGTCATCCCATGATTTTTCATCGTTTCAATGGCAACCTGCACTTTTTCCAAAGAGAGGTCATCAATCGAGTGCGTAGTGTCGGAAAAAGCATCCCAACTGGAATTCATTGACTGCAAATGCAAATTCATTACGTCCGAAGCCTCAAGCAATTGATTGGTATTTCGCACCCGCTTGTAATACCTCCCCTTGACAGCAACCGGCTTTATCGGATATTCATCTATGCTGAACGAAACGACCGTTTTTTCATCCATTTCCAGCACTTCAACATCGGGAATAAGTATCGGAGCGGTTTTAGTCCGAATTTCATTGAGCCACTGCGCAGTCGTTTCTTTCTGCAACTGCACCCCTATAATAGCCCCATCGTTGCCCACTCCAACATACACCGTGCCCCCTTTCGCGTTAGAAAACGCCACTAACGAAACAATCACCTCGTCGGTAAACGAGGTCTTAAACTCTACCTTGTCTGTTTCAGCAGCCTGTAGCAATAGGGATTTTATTTTTTCTTTGTTCATACTACTATACAATTTCTACCCCTGTGCGTTGAATTTCATCAAGAAAACCCGCATAATCGGTATCTCTGGCGATGACGTGAGGCTCAATACGAAAGTCCACTTTTCGCGTTAATTTCCATATCGGCGGAATTATTTTGAAATAATCACCTTCAAAATGGTTGATAACAAACGCCACATCAATATCACTATGCTCGCGAGGAGTTCCCTTTGCATAAGAGCCGAATAGATACACTTTTTCTATGTGCATCGGGAAAGTCTTTTCTACCAATGATTTATAGGTTTTTACTTTGCTGATAATATCGTTTCTTTTATCCATTGCTGATTTTTTTTTATACTTTATAACGTTTAAGGCAATCAAATTTAGATTTTTATTGTCCCGCAGGGACAGCACTTTATTAACCGTAGGCTTCAGCCTACGGTCATAAGAACACCGCCTCTTCCGCAAGTCCCGCAGGGACGACACATTCTCAAGTACCGCCCTTGCAGGGCTAATGGGACATGGAAGCCTCCTACACCGTAGGCTGAAGCCTACGGTTAATAAAGTGTAGTCCCTGCGGGACTGTAAAAGCGATTTCTGATTACTCATACTGCTATTTTTGCCTGCAAAGATAGTCATAATTATTGGAATTTGCCAAAACATTTTGCAAAATTCCAAAAAAAACCTTACCTTTGCGCGCGATAACCGACTACACAGCCATAGCATCTTCCGGCCAAATAGGATTTCTCCTGCGACCGCGTGCAAAATAGTCCATTTTTTCATCATACGTCATATTAAACGTTTCGAGGCTTATCCGGTCTTTATTTGCGCGGATAAGTTCCATAATGCCGGGGATAATCTCCGGCGTGGGCAACGGAGGGAATTTAGATGTTTTCATAACTCATTATTTCTTTAGGGGTTCGTATTTCTATCGTGTTATATTTATGCAACAAATTTATTCCATTGTAACCTTTTATCCTATCAAGGTTTACAATGTGTTTAAAGTTCCAACTTACCAGCACATCGGCTTTGCAAATGGTGGCAATAGCAATGTGCTGACAATCTGTTAGGCTTGTTTGTCCGACCACTTTAGCGGCAATGTACGCATTTGCCAAAAATTCGGCATCCGGAGTCATCTTCACATATTCAATATAGTCCGTTGGAATGGTTTTCAGCAAATCTTTCACGTGCGTTGGAGCATTTTCCAATTCGTTGTTAAGTTGGTCTGACACCAAAATTATCCATTTGCCGTTTTTCACGTTTTCAAAAAACGGGACGGTGCTTGCGGCAAATTCCTTATCGAAATATCCACCAACGACCGAAGTATCAATATATACGCGCTGTATCATACGGCAAAGTTACGCAAATAATGTGGAATAATCAAATTTTTACGACCATTATTCCGGCACAAAGCTGTCAAACGTGTTGTCAGCATAATAAACAATCACTCTGGAGGCTTTTTTGACTACTAATTTTTCTTTTTCGACTACCACTTCCTGATATTTCACCGTTTCGGCGGGTTTTTCCACAGGCGGCTGTTCGGGCGTATCCCTGTGCTGTTGTTCGGGCAGGGGGGCGGGGGTTTTCGGACGCTGGGTGACGGATATTGTGTCCGTGTTTTGTGGGAACAGGGGTGGCATTTGTCGCTGTTGGGGCTGTTCTGTGCCGCCGTTTTTGTACATTGGCTCTTGTCCGAAGAGGAGCCAATCGGCGTTGATGTTGTCATACTTTTTCAGAATCGCCATGAGGATGGGGGTGCTCACGTTTTCGTTGCGCTTCAGGGTTGCCGTCATCGTTTGCGGGTTGATGCCGATGTGTGCGGCAAAGGTGACCGGCGTGTATCCGCCGCCGTCCATAAGTGTTTTTATCCTGTTTTTCATATTTATATATGTATTTGTTTTTGTGCGATGCAAAGGTATATATAATTTTTTACAACTGCAAATCACAATTGTATTTTACTTTGCATATACTGCATTTATGCAAATGTATTCAATAATGCAAATGTATAAATAAACTCCTCAAAATATACTTAAAATTTAATTTAAATATCTAACGTAATTAACTGATATATGATGATTTATAATAGCGTTTTAACACTTTGAGATGCCTCTGGTGGCTTTTATGAAAAATACTCTCCAATAGTGCTAAAATTTAGTCTAAATGTTTGATTATAATTCGCTGGGTTTCAGTTGATTATGTTGTATAAAAATGGCGTTGTTAATAAAGGTTAAGCATAAAAAAGCGCGTTAAATACATTTGTATTTAACGCGCTTAATGTTAGTCAGGGGTAGTTAGCGAGCCGCTTTTCTAATTACTTCGTCAAGGACTTGCATAAGGTCGAGCGAGAACTGCCACGACATTCCCTCGCTTTCCGGCATTCCCCTATCCAAACACGCCATCACTTCGGCTGCCTCGTAATTATAGCCGTTGCCAACGGAATGCACTTGAATATCTGCTTCGTAGCCATCGTTCCACTTGCCCGAAAGCCGCGTGGGCTTGTTAAACATCTCGTGCAATTTCAGACGACCGCCGGAGCCGTAGAGGATGGCATCGTTGCTCAAAATCATAGCAAAAGAAGATGTTAACAGACTGATTTCGCCGCCTTTGTGCTTAAACAGAATGGACGTGGTTAAATCCGTTCCGGTCGGTGCGGGCACGGAGGTTACCCCGATTTCTTCCGGCTTGCCAAACAGATACATCGCCACGAAAATCGGATAAATGCCGATGTCGGGGATTGAGCCGCCGCCCAGTGCGGGATTATACACCCTGTGGTTGGGGTCGAACGGCGTGATGAAGCCGAAATTGCATTGAAACAGCAGCGGCTTTCCGATAGTGCCACGCTCCATTTCCGCCTTGAACTGCATCATACAGGGCAAAAAACGGCTCCACAAGCCTTCCATCAGGAAGACATTTTTTTCGCGGGCTTTTTTCACCATCTCTTCCACCTGCAACAGGTTGGAGGCAAACGGCTTTTCGCACAAAACGGCTTTCCCCGCCTCCAAGCACATCATCGTGTGCTCGAAATGCAAATTGTTGGTCGTGGCAATATACACCACATCCACATTCGGGTCGGCAAGCATCTCTTCATACGAGCCGTAGGCTTTTGCAAACCCGTGCTGCGCTCTGAAGGCATCCGCCCGCTCCCACGACCGCGCCGCAACGGCATAGCGATTGGCATTGGGCAACTCTTTCAACCCATCGGCAAATTTATTGGCGATTCTCGCCGCACTCAAAATGCCCCAATTATAAGTTTTTCCCATGATAATAATGTATTTTTATTGTTTATTATTGATTTTCATCAAACTTTCCGCTGCAAATTTACAAAAAACTTTCTAAAAATTTTGCGCAATCAAAATATTTGTATTACCTTTGCAGGCAGAAAAACAATGTGATTATTGAAAATGATGACAGCAGGTAATATAACAGAAAGCAAGATTCTCCCACTATTAGATGAGTTTGAATATCAAAACAAATTCACTATTAGCTCAGACCTATATGGGGCATATATGAATGGCAATTCTATTGCTGTCATATTTGACTCTTGGGAATCAGGTGATAAGTCTCGAATAGAGAAGAGCATATCATCAAAAAACAAAGCCGAACTGTGGACAAAGAATGGCAAAACGTACTTATTGTACAACGTGGCAATTCCAAAGAAGTTCGCAGCTGATGTCAAACAAATCATCGATGGATTTCAATCAAGTATTAGTCCAGCAGCCAAATCTCGTATAACAGACTTTTGGGGATTTAAATGGAATTCAGGGACGTTGTCTCTATATGATTATCTTTATAAATCAGGAACTAAGATTGACAAAGCATCAGGTAAACAAAAGATAGATTTTCAACCTGAAGAGTATTTAGACCCTTCAGATGAATTTATTAACGACAAATCAATAACAATCAAATGAATGCAAACCTTTACTGTGACAACCACACAAATGTAAACAAATAAAAAAAATCATATTTATGGTGCGTACCGTTTTTCCAACGGAGGAAATCTTGCCAAAGCCTTCACATTCAAAAGAAGTGACATTTAATGCCATTTCAATTGATACACGCAAGTATAAATTTGACAGGGAAGAAGCCAATGCCCGATAAGAAAAAATTTCTTGATACGTGTCCCGCAGGGAACAGCACTTTATTAACCGTAGACTTTAGTCTACGGTATGAAGATGATAAAATACCATTAGTCCCGCATGGGACGGCACTTGAGACGAGTGCCGTTTTGCTGCATAACAATGTGTCGTCCCATGCGGGACTTTGGGGTGTGGGCTCCGTCACTCCCGTAGACTGAAGTCTACGGTTAATAAAGTGCTGTCCCTGCGGGACAAGGAACGACAGTCGGGTGGTATGATTGCGGATAGTCATTAAAAATATTACTTCCTGCCAAATTTAATCAACCGATTGACAAACGGGATTTCTTTCAGCGGCAAATCCCGCTTCACCAGCACCACTAAATAAATGCACAAGAGGAGCGTGTTGAAAGCCAAATGCAAATACCTGTTTTCGAGCGGCACGAGGCAGGACGCGGCATACAGCGCGGCTGCCAAGGTGGTGTAGAAGCCAATTGTTTTTAAATCGTATTTTATTGGGTAATTTTTTTGTCCGATGAAATAGGAGAGGAGCATTGCTGTGCCGTTGGCGATGAGTGTTGCCCAGGCGCACGCCCAATAGCTGTAGCGCGGGATGAAAATGATGTTGATTGCCACCACGATGAGGCATATTATGATGGAGAAAGTGGTTCCCCAATAGGTTTTGTCGGTCAGTTTGTACCAAAATGACAGGTTGAAGTAGATGGCAAAGAAGAGTTCGCCCACGAGGATAATCGGCACGATGCCCAGCCCCGACCAGTAATCCGGTCCGATGAAATATTTGATGATGTCCATATAAAACATCACGCCGAGGAAGATGAGCAAGCCCAGAATGACGAAGCCGGTCATCACTTTGGAATAGGCTTGTTTGGCGTTGGGGTCGTTGCTTTTTTCAAACACAAACGGGTCGTAGGCATATCGGAACGCCTGCGTGAACATCATCATTATCTGTGCAATCTTGAAGCAGGCGGTGTAGATGCCCAATTCGCTGATGCTCGTTTTGGGGATAAACGGATAAATAATCCGGTCAGCCACCTGATTGCTCATTCCCGCCACGCCCATCACCATGAGCGGAAACGAGTAGGTCAGCATCTTTTTTGCCAGCGTCCACTCCCATTTGAATTTGAATTGCAGCACGTCGGGCAGCAGGCAGGCAGTCTCAATCGCGGTCGCCATAAGGTTGGCTGTCAGCACGTAGCCCACGCCAAATTCTCTATTGTAAAACCCTTTAACTAATGATGGATAATTCGTTTCTAACCAAGGACATACAACTAAAAAAAATACGCAAAACACCACATACAGCACCACATTGAGCAGTTTCAAGGCGGCAAACTTGAGCGGGCGTTTTTTGTAGCGCAAAAAGGCAAACGGAATCGCGCTCACAACGTCCAAACTCACGATTAGGATAATCAGGCGGAGGTAAACGCCCGGTATTTGGTCGCTCCACAGCACGGGACGAATGGCGGGCAGCCATCCCAAAAAGAGCAGCAAAAACACCGCCGTGAGCGCACAGATGAGCATCAAGGCGGTCGAAAACACCACCGCCGGATTGAACTTGTCCTGCTGATTGGCAAAGCGGAAGCAGCCCGTTTCCAGCCCAAACGTCAGCAAAACGAGCATCAGGGCGGTGTAGGCATACAAATTGTTGAGCACGCCATATTCCGTCGTCGACAGCGTGTAGGTAAACAGCGTCGTCATCAGCCACATCATCATCTTTTGCAGGATGCTGCTGCCGCCATAAATGACGCTGTCTTTCAGGAGTGATTTTGTTTGTGCCATAAATCTATAACCATAATCTATAAATTGGCGCAAAAGTACAAAAAAATTACTACTTTTGCACAAAAATTAAAGACAATGAAACGGTTATTTTCTCTTTTCATCGGCGTAGGCACCTTTGCGCAGGTGCTTGCAACTCCTGCCGACAGCATCCAAATCAGCCTGCTGACGGTGCTGCCGCGCACAAATGCGGTTTATACGGTTTTTGGACACACGGCTTTGCGGGTGCGAGATTTGGCGCAGGGCACGGATGTTGTCTATAATTGGGGGCTGTTCAGTTTCAGTGAGCCGAATTTTATCGGGCGATTTGTTCAGGGCAAGGCGCACTATTTTTTGGGTGTCGCGCCCTACAACCATTTCATATACAATTATGAAGCAGAGGGTGCCACGATGCTGGAACAGATTTTGACGTTCACGCCCGAAGGACTCGCCGGCTTGCTGAACGCGATAGAGGAAAACCTCCGCCCCGAAAATAGCGTCTATCGCTATAGTTATGTGTTCGACAACTGCACCACAAGGGTTAGAGATTTACTTGAACAGTTCAGTGATAATAAATTGACATACAGAGAGATACCAGAAGATATGCAGACCTTCCGCCAACAACTCCATAACTGCACCGAAAGCGACACATGGCTCACTTTCGGCATAGACTTACTGCTGGGAAGCGGGGTAGATTCGCTCGTGTCGTCGCGAAGCACCTCCTTTCTGCCCCTGCGGCTGAAAGAAGCAGTAGATGCCCCGGCGCAAACAATCATTGGCGAGCCAACTGTCATTGCGGGCTTGACCCGCAATCCCTTGACCACCGTGAGTGTCGTTCC
>BNTR01000087.1 GCA_025996755.1 Bacteroidia bacterium | reverse complement strand
TCATTTATTTCGTTGAAATAACTTGTAATGATTCTTTGGCGTTCTAAGTTAAATACTATACAAAGTTTCAATATGAAATTTCGCCTGAATATTTGTCAAAGAATATTAAATCATTGTACAAACTAATAACTAATGAATTTGAATCTCCAACGATGAATGATATTCAATTTAGATATAATGCCATAGAAGGTATGGGTTTGTTAGGTGGATTATATGAATTGTCAACTAAATCAGAAGAGGAAAGATTAAATGTCTATTGCGATTATGCAATTGGTCGAAAATCAATAAATTTTGAAAATTGGAATAAAGATGCAGAACCTTTTGATATAGGGAATGGTGCTGTGAGTAATGCAAATTGTAATAAAAGAGAGAATCTAAAACCAACAAAATTTTATTGCAAACTTATTCTTGGCGAAAGCGGTAATTTATATATTTATAGAAAAATAGCAGTTGAGCAGGAAAAAATTAGTATTTTCCATGGTGGTGGCACAACAAAAGGTAAAAATAATTTAGATACCACAAGGCGAGGTACGCCCTTATGTGGCGACCCTTTAGAAACTATATTAAAAGGAACTATACACAATTACGAGAGAGAGAAAAATATAGAACAAAAGCAGTGGCTGTTAAGTGTGCCTGAGCTTCAAAAAGCAAATTACAAAGATTATATTGTAACCAGAGAGTCGTGCTCTGCTATAATAAAGAAATTTAAACGTACATACCAAAATATTAGTCATGAAAAAGCCAGAGAAATCATTGGTAACAATAAGCATATAAAAGATAAAGAAAAGCAAAATATAGGTACGCTCATTGATAGTATGGTAATGACGTTTCTGTATTCACCTAATCTTGAATATATAGAATATTCGGAACTTAGAGATGAAAAAAGAATACTTATTAGAGACGATAGTACTATAATTACAATAGTTGATGAGAAAAATGAAAGGGTGTATAATTGCAACCTTTGTATAGTATTTAACTTAGAACGCCAAAGAATCATTACAAGTTATTTCAACGAAATAAATGACAAGCACAATACAAGAAACAAATTGAAACTTGAAAATGCGACTGCGTTTGAAGCATTATTTGACGAAAAAACAGGTGATTTGAAAGTGCAAACAAAAGAAACCGCATTGTCGTTGGCACTAAAGAGTGCATTAAATCAAGATACTTTGTGTGCTAAAAAAATAAAAATATGAACTCAATTTTTGAAATTATGCTGTCGCAGTATTCGCCAACAACGAAAGACGGTTACGTTAACGCCCTGCACGAGGTGAAACCTTATGTAAAATTTTTTATTGATATGAAAATCCTAACGGATTATCAATGCTTTTTGCCCGTCAAGGCATTTATGTTAATAGAACGAACAAAGGACTTGAAAAGTCCGATTTTCATAACCGCAGGTCAGCGACCTGCGGTAGAAGAACCAACTAACAATCTCTGCCTGAAAGGCAGTAGGTTGTGGGGGCGTATCCTTGTCCGTAGGTCGCTGACCTACGGTTATGAAAATAAAGCCCTTTGGGCTATATGTTCGCCCATTTATTATCTTGAACATACTTTAAAGATTAAAAAGACATTATGATACAAGTAAATCAAATCAACAAAAAATACTCTTCCGTGCAAGCATTGTCGGAAGTAAGTTTTGAGGTGGAAAAAGGCGAGATTTTCGGGCTGATTGGTCCCGACGGTGCGGGCAAAACCACGCTTTTTAGGATTTTGACCACGCTCATTCTTGCCGACAGCGGCACGGCAAGGCTCAACGGGTGGGACGTTGTGAAAGATTATCGCCACATTCGCGACAATGTTGGCTATATGCCCGGGCGGTTTTCGCTCTATCAAAATATGACGATTGAGGAAAATTTGGAGTTTTTTGCAACACTTTTTCACACCACGCTCGCCGAAAATTACAACCTCGTCCGCGATATTTACAGTCAGATAGAGCCGTTCAAAAATCGCCGCGCAGGTAAACTCTCGGGCGGAATGAAACAGAAACTTGCCCTCTCGTGCGCCCTGATACACCGCCCGCTGGTGCTGTTTCTCGACGAGCCGACCACAGGCATCGACCCCGTGAGCCGCAAAGAACTGTGGGCTATGCTGCGCGGGCTGAAAAGTCAGGGAATAACCATCCTCGTTTCTACGCCCTATATGGACGAGGCGATGCTCTGCGACCGTATCGCGCTGATTCAGAAAGGCAAAATAATGCAAATCGACACGCCGCAGGGAATAATCGGAAATTTTCCGCAAAAGGTTTTTGCCGCTAAAGCCGACAGTATGAGCCGTCTTTTGAGCGATTTGCGGGAACACAAAAGCGTAAAAAGTTGCCATACTTTCGGCGACTGCCACCACATTACAATTGACAGTGAACAATTGACAATTGACAGTTTGGTGGAAACGTTGACAGAAAAGGGACATAAAAACGTGACAATCAACGAAATTTCGCCAACGATTGAAGATTGTTTTATGGGATTAACAGGCAGTCAAAAATAAAAAATTATGTCGGTAATAAAAGTAAAAAATTTAACAAAAGTATTCGGCGCATTCACCGCTGTTGATAATATCAGTTTTGAGGTGGCACGCGGCGAGATTTTCGGTTTTCTCGGTGCCAACGGTGCCGGCAAGACCACTGCAATGCGTATGCTCTGCGGGTTAAGTCAGCCCACTTCGGGCAGCGGCACCGTGGCGGGCTTTGATATTTCCAAAAATTCGGAAGAGGTGAAAAAACATATTGGCTATATGAGCCAAAAATTTGCGCTCTACGAAGACCTGAAAGTGTGGGAAAATATGCGGCTCTATGCAGGAATTTACGGCGTTCCGCGCCGCGAAATTCCCAAAGTGATTGACAATATGCTTGCCTCTTTGGGGTTTGAGAGCGAAAAAAATACGTTTGTAAAGGAGTTGCCGCTCGGATGGAAACAGAAACTTGCGTTTGCGGTTTCCATAATCCACCGCCCCGAAATCGTGTTTCTCGACGAGCCGACAGGCGGCGTTGACCCTGCCGCCCGCCGTCAGTTTTGGGAACAGATTTACAAAGCTGCCGAAGACAACATAACCGTCTTTGTTACAACGCATTATATGGACGAAGCCGAATACTGCAACCGCGTTTCCATCATGGTGGACGGCAAAATTGAAGCCCTCGACACGCCCGCCAATCTGAAAAAGCAATTGTCGGCAAATTCAATGGACGAGGTTTTTACAAAATTGGCACGCAAAGCGAACAGGGGGGATAGCTAAAAACTTATTTTTTGCTTTATGTTAATTGGGAAAAAAGTCGTATCTTTGCCGAAAATTTGTAAGACATTAAAATTATAAGTTATGATGTTCAATGATAGAATAAAACAGTTGTGCGAAGACCGCCATATTCCACAGCGGAAATTGGCGGTGGCGTTGGATATTGGTACTGCTTCGTATTGTAAGATTGAGCGTGGCGAACGCTGCGCCCGAAAAGAGCATATACCTGTTATTGCCGAACTTTTGCAAGGCGACAAGGAAGAACTTCTTACCCTTTGGCTTGCAGACCAAAGTTTCTGCAGTAGTGGCGGACGAAAAAGAATTGTCTAATAAAAGTGTTGAGTATTGCAAAAGAAAATATTAAGAAATAAAAATATATGAAATTAGCGAAACTAAAAATACGAAATTTCAGAGGATTAAAAGGAGAAAACATAAAAATTGAAGATGCTCATAAAGAACAATATATGAGCATAGGCAATAATCCGACAGGAAGTAAAGACAAGCCACTTCGAGCATATCTATTTGCTACCTCAATCAATGACGATAATAAAAACAGTTTTGATTGTTTTAAATGGTTAAAAGATATTGTTGAAAAACAAGAAGTTTTGCACGATATGAATTATATTAACACTAAAAAAATACAAAAATAATGATAAAAATAATTTCACAACAAGCAATTTCAAAGCGCAATTTCTGGATTAACGAAATCCAAAAATTAAGTGGTAATTTCGGAGACGATTCCGACCGTTTGGAAATCGAACTCGAAAAGGAAATAAAAAAAACAGGAACAAACTCATTGATAGACCATTTGCGATTATGTGGTAATATCCCTGAATGTTATGGACACGACACAAGTGAGGAAAAATTGTATTCTAAATATACAGACATTATACTTTCTCTATCATACCAATATTTAGGATTAAAAAGTTTAGTTTTAAAAGAAAGAGCAGATGCGGCAGACGTTGAAATCTTCGCCAAAGATTACAGTTTCGTTGCCGATGCGAAAGCCTTTCGATTAAGTCGAACAGCTAAAAACCAAAAAGATTTCAAAATTCAGGCAATGGACGGATGGAAGCGTGGAAAACCTTATGCAATGCTTGTTTCCCCTATTTACCAACTACCCAACTCTTCGAGTCAAATATATCAACAAGCCACAACGAGAAATGTATGTATCTTTACTTATTCTCATTTGTCTTTATTGTTGGCATACTCCGAAGCAGAAAGTAAAATTAAAGCACAAAAACTATTAGAAAGAATATTCAAAACAATACCCGCCCTTAATCCGTCTAAGTCCGCGACAGATTATTGGTTAGCAATCAATAAAGCCATTCTTTCTTTTTCAAAAAAAATAGAACCGCTTTGGAATATAGAAAAACAAGCAACAGCGGAATCTATTACCATAGCAAAAGACGAAGCATTAATATTCTTGGCACAAGAACGTGAGAAAATAATGCGAATGTCGCACCAAGAAGCGTTAAAAGAACTTATAAAGGTTCATAAGATTGACAGTCGCATAAAAACGATACAATTAATTTCTGATAACGGACTTTTTTTGATACAATAAACTATGAATATTGACACTTACATAAACAGCATAGTTGACGGAAATTGTATTGAAATAATGAAGAATTTCGATGACAATGTAATTGACCTTACTATTACTTCGCCTCCGTATGATGATTTGCGAAATTACAATGGTTATGTTTTCCCATTCAAAAGTATAGCCAATGAATTATATCGTGTAACTAAACAAGGTGGGGTTGTCGTCTGGGTTGTCGCTGATGCTACTATTGATGCAACAGAAACAGGGACAAGTTTTAAACAGGCATTGTATTTCAAAGAAATAGGATTCAATCTTCACGATACAATGATTTTTAGGAAAAGAAATCCAATTCCTCAAATATATAGGAAACGCTACAACAATGAATTTGAATATATGTTTGTATTTAGCAAAGGAGTTGTTAATATACATAATCCTATTAAGGTTGATTGTATGCACGCAGGATTGGAGTTAAATGGAACAACCTATAAGAATTATTCTAAAAATGAGCAAGTTAGAGAAAAATTAGCCAAGCCTGTAAAAGAGAAAAAAATAAAAGGTAATATTTGGGAGTATGTTGTAGGTAAAAAGCAGGAAGACCAAGAAGCGAAAAGACACCCTGCACCTTTTCCTTGCGAACTTGTACGCGACCATATTCTGTCTTGGACAAATGAAAATGACATTGTACTTGACCCTATGTGTGGGAGTGGTACTACTCCAAGAGTTGCTTGTGAACAAAACAGGAAATATATTGGGATTGACATTAGTCCCGATTATTGTGAGATGGCTCGACAACGAGTGAAATTGATAGAAATGCAACCAACATTACATTTTCAGTATGAATAATACAATCGTAACCGATGGAAAACTGACATACGGAGGGCTGTTGTTTTTGGGTACAAATGCAGCGATAACCGACCATTTTTCAGATTTCAGAGTTGATTATTTAGAAATTCCCGCTACAAACTACGCCGATGCCGAGCCGCGTTACACATTCAGGGTCGAAGAACTGATGAAAACCGACGAAACTTTGCCGAGAAATCCGGTTTTGGCAAAATTTTTCCGTTTGGCAAAACTTTGTGAAAGTGCAGGTTACGGATTTGACAAAATGCTGCAATGGAAAAAGCAAACAGGAAATGAAGTCCTGTTTGAAACCTCTATCGACAAAACAAAATTTACTTTTATGATAGATACCACAAAAGTAATCGGAGAAGAAAGCGGTACGAAAATAAAAACTGTGGAGGAAACAACCGGAAAACAACCAGAAAACAACCAGAAAACAACCAGAAGAAATAAAGACATTAATTATAGAATTGATTAAATCTAACAATAAAATTTCTCGTTCGGAAATGATTGAACAACTAAACATTACAGAAGGAAGTTTGCGACACCATTTAGAACAACTCAAAAACAACGGCATTATTCGCCGAGAAGGTGCAGACAAAGGTGGTAAATGGGTAATTATAAATCTAAAAAATTAAAATATATGATTAAAAATATCAAAAACTCGCAGTTTTTCGCCTTTGTAAAAAAGGAATTTCTTTACATTTTTCGCGACACTTGGACAATGATAATCCTCTTGCTGTTGCCTGTGCTGATGATAATTCTGTTTGGCTTCGGCATTAGCACCGAAATCAAAAACACCCGCGTAGCAGTGTTCGACCCTTCGCGCGATGCGGCAACGCAGCAAATCGTCAATAATCTTTCCGAAAGCGAATACTTCATTATTGACCGTTACATTTCCGATATTTCGGAGGTGGACAAAGTGCTGAAAAAAGGCGATATTGGACTTGTGGTGGTGTTTGCGGGCAATTTCAACGAAAATATGCAACGCGGCAATGCCAGCCTGCAACTTATTGCCGACGGCTCCGACCCCAACACCGCCGCCTCGCTCACCAATTACGCAACGGCGATAATCAACTCACAACTCCATAGAAGTCCCCCTGCGGGGGATTTAGGGGGCTTGCCGCGTATAAATTGCGAATTGAAACTGCTCTACAACCCCACGATGAAAGGCGCATACAACACCGTTCCGGGCGTGTTGGGAATGGTGCTGATGCTGATTTGCACGATGATGACCTCCATCGCCATTGCCCGCGAAAAAGAGAGCGGCTCGATGGAAGTGTTGCTTGTTTCGCCGATAAAACCCGCGACAATCATTTTGTCGAAAACTGCGCCCTATTTTGTGTTGGCACTGTTCAATTTAGCCACCGTGCTGCTGCTTTCGGTTTTTGTGCTGAAAGTGCCGATTGTGGGCAGTTTGGGCTTGCTCACGGGCTTGTCGCTGATTTTTATTTTCGTTTGCCTGTCGCTTGGCGTGCTGATTTCCATTGTTGCGCCCTCGCAAATTGTGGCAATGCTCGTGTCGGCGGTCATCGGGATGTTGCTCACGGTGATGCTGTCGGGGATGATGTTTCCCATCGAAAATTTGCCGCTCGTTTTACGGTGGATTGCGCAGATAATTCCTGCCAAATGGTTTATCGAAGCCGCCCGCAATGTGATGATAAAAGGCGCAGGCATTGCCGCCATTGCAAAGGAATTGAGCGTTTTGAGCGCAATGGCGGTTTTCTTTTTGGCAGTGAGCGTGAAGAGATTTCAATTGAGAATTACGAATTAAAAATTACGAATTACGAATTAAAAAAAATATTATGTTACGATATTTGTTGGAAAAGGAGTTTAAGCAGTTTTTTAGGAACAGTTTTTTGCCGAAAATGGTGGTTGCTTTGCCGTTTGTGGCGTTGGCGGTATTTCCGCTTATTGCGAATATGGACGTTAAAAATCTTTCGCTTGTGGTGGTTGATAACGACCACAGCACCACCTCGCGGCGGTTGGAAGATAAAATCGCCGCCTCGACTTATTTTAATATTGTCGGTTATTTTGCCGACAGCCAATCTGCCCTGCACAGCATTGAAAAGGGCGATGCCGACTTGTTGCTCGAAATTCCGCCGCAGTTTGAGCAGTCGCTCAATCGCGAAAATTCGGCAAGCGTGATGATTTCCGCCAATGCCGTCAATGGGATGAAAGGCGGGCTTGGCTCGGCGTATCTTACACAAATTGTCGGCGATTATAATCGCGAAATTATCGTCAAACAAATGCCTGAAGTTTCGACCGTTGCCGTGGATGTGCGCCCGCTGTTTCGCTTCAACTCGGAGTTGAATTATCGCACCTTTATGATACCCGCATTGATGGCGATGATGTTGGCAATGATTTGCGGTTTTTTGCCCGCACTCAACATTGTGAGCGAAAAAGAAAACGGCACTATCGAACAGATGAACGTTACGCCGGTGGGTAAATTCACGCTGATAATTTCAAAACTCATCCCCTATTGGGCGGCAGGTTTTGTGGTGATAACGCTTTGTATGTTCACGGCATTTCTTTTCTACGGAATGATTCCAAAAGGTTCAATTTTACTGATTTACCTCTTTGCGATAGTGTTTATATTGAGTTTTTCGGGCTTCGGGCTAATTGTTTCCAATTATTCCAACAACATTCAGCAGGCAATTTTCATTATGTTCTTTTTTGTGATAACGATGATTTTTTTGAGCGGGCTTTACACGCCCTTCCAAAATATGCCCGAATGGGCGCAGATTATGGGCAACGCAAGTCCTCTCAAATATTTTATTCAAACCCTGCGAATGGTGTATCTCAAAGGGGCAACATTTGCAGAGATGCAACATTTATTTTATCCGCTTTGTGGGTTGACGGTATTTTTCAACGGGTGGGCAGTGTTGAGTTATCGAAAAAAATGCTAAACTTTTTTATAAAGCCTCAAACTGTTTGTAACAACGCTCACGCTGCTCATTGCCATCGCTGCTCCGGCAATCATGGGGTTGAGCAAAAATCCGGTGAACGGATAGAGTATGCCGGCGGCGATGGGGATGCCGATTAGATTATAGATAAATGCCCAAAACAGATTTTGCCGAATGGTTTTTACTGTTTGGCGCGAAAGGTGGATGGCTTCCGCTATCTTGGTCAAATCGGACGAGATGATGGTCATTTGGGCAACATCCATTGCAATATCGCTGCCCCGTCCCATCGCGATGCTCAAATCGGCTTGGGCAAGGGCGGCACTGTCGTTGATGCCGTCGCCTGCCACGGCTACTGTTTTGCCGCCGGACTGCAATGTTTTGACAAATTCGGCTTTTTGTTGCGGCAGCACCTCCGCCTGATAATGGCTGATTCCGGCTTGCAGGGCTATCTCGCGGGCAGTCGCCTCGTTGTCGCCGGTGAGCATATACACTTCTATGCCTGCCGATTGCAACTGATTGACAGCCGTCCGCGATGTCTCTTTCATCCGGTCGGCAATAGCCACCACAGCCAGCGATTTTTGGGCGTTTGCCAGCCAGACAACCGTTTTGGATTGCCGGCTGAATTGTCGGGCTTCGGCAAGCAGAGGGTCGTCCGGTGTTATGCCGTTTTCGGTGAGCAATTTTTCGTTTCCTGCAAAATACAATTGTCCGTCAATCGTTCCTTTCACCCCTTTGCCGGTGATGCTTTCAACGGTGATTGTACGACTTTCGACTGCCGACGCTTCCAAATACCGCACAATAGCCTCCGCCAACGGGTGTTCCGATTGCTTTTCGAGACTCAGAAGGGCTTGTTTTTCAATGTCGTGAGCCAATCCGAAAACATCGGTAACAATGGGTTTCCCTTCCGTGATGGTACCTGTTTTGTCGAGCACGATAGCATTTATTTTCTTCGCCGTTTCAAGGCTTTCCGCATCGCGTATCAAAATACCGTTTTCGGCACCTTTGCCTATTCCCACCATCACGGCGGTAGGCGTTGCCAATCCCAAAGCGCAGGGGCAGGCGATAATCAGCACCGTAACCAAAGCCAGCAAACCGTGAGTAAATCCGTCGCTCCCGCCGAACACCATCCACGCCACGAACGACAAAACAGCAATGCCCATCACCACGGGAACAAAGACACCGGCGATTTTATCGACCAGCTTCTGCACCGGAGCCTTGCTGCCTTCCGCCTCCTGCACCATCCTGATGATTTGCGCAAGCAGGGTGGTCGCGCCCACTTTCTCTGCCCGAAACAGAAAACTGCTTTTTTGATTGATGGTTCCGGCAAAAACTTTGTCGTTGGCTTGTTTCAACACCGGGACAGGCTCGCCGCTCAACATACTTTCGTCCACATACGAACTGCCTTCGGCGACGCAACCATCGACAGCGATTTTCTCTCCCGGCTTCACCAAAATCACATCATTGATTTTAACTTTTTTGAGCAAAACGTCCTCGTATTGCGCGTTGCGAACAACCGTAACGGTGTTGGGTTGCAATCCCATCAATTTTTTCAGTGCCAACGATGTCTTCCCTTTGGCTTTTTCTTCCAACAGCCGTCCCAAAAGGATGAAAGAGATAATCACGCTCGACGCTTCAAAATAGACATGCGGCGCGATGCCTCTTTCCAACCAAAATTCGGGAAAAAGCGTATTAAACAGACTGAACGAATAGGCAATTCCCGTACTCAAAGCCACCAGAGTATCCATATTGGTTGCCCGATGGCGAGCCTGCTTCCACGCATTAACAAAAAAATCTTTCCCAAAATAAAAAACCACCGGCGTAGAAAGCACCCACATAATGTAATTGGCAAAAGGAATGTGCATAAAGAACATCCCAATAATCACCACCGGCACCGACAGAAAAATCGCCCCGATGGTTTTTATTTGCAGCCTCTTGAACGCTTTTTGATGAATGCCGCCTGTCCCCCCGAAGGGATGCTCATCGTTGTCGTCGTCAATAAGCAGGTCATAGCCCGCGTTTTGCACCGCTTCGCGCATTTTTTCCGGATTAGTCGCAGCCGCATCGTATTCAACCACCAAATTGGCGGTTGCAAAATTGACCGAAGCACTCACGACACCCTCCTGTTTCCGAACAGTAGCCTCCACCCTTGCGGCACAAGCGGCGCAGCCCATTTGAAGTACCGGAAATGTCTTTTTTGTTGTTTTTGTCATTGTGTCTAATCAGTTTTATTTGTTGCGCAAAGGTAATACAAAATATTATGATTATCCGCAATCATACCACTTGGGTTAAATCCGTGTCCCGCAGGGGACAGCACTTTATTAACCGTAGACTTTAGTCTACGGGAGTGCCGGAGCCCACACCCCAAAGTCCCGCATGGGACGACACATTGTTATTCAGTAAAACTGCCCCGTTTCAAGTGCCGTCCCATGCGGGACTAATGGCATTTTATCATTTTTATAGCAACAACGGCATCATCCCCCTCCGGAAAAGAAGAAAGCGCAAGCAAACACCTGCGCTGAACGAAGATTTAATGTTGCATCACAGACAAAAAATCTTTAACTTTGATGATAGATGTTTTCCCAAACTCTTTTATATCAAGCAAATCGCTATCGCCGGTCAATAGAAAATGGGCTTTGCCGTCTATCGCCAATTCAAGTAGAAAGTTGTCTTTGGGGTCGCGGCATTGGGTTACGACAGTTTTTATCCGAACTATTTTTGTGTATTTTCTTATCTTTTTCAGCAATTCTTCCATCTTGTCAATCGAAAAATACTTTCTGAACTTGGGACGTATGGTCACATCATGAAGTTCGCTCAATAAATCTTGGCTAAATATAAATTGCACCCCTTCGATGGAAAGGACATCATCCACAATTGAATTTGGCGTAATGAGAAGACTAATCCACAAATTTGTGTCAAGGATAACCCTTATCTTTTTATTTATTAGCCACATATCTTTCGTGCCTTACGGATTCAACCTCTGCCGTGATTTCTTCCATGCTAAGAGGCTTTTCGGTGATTTCGTCCCGAAAGGCACCAATCAGGTTCATCAGATTGTTTTCCTTTTTTTGTACCCTTTTCCCATTTTCTATTGAAATCATATTCAATTTTTCCAGACCTTTCAATAGCGCAAATGCTTTTGGGTTTAGAATGTCCACGCTTACTGTATTCATAAATATGCAGTTTTAATAACTGCCGCAAAGGTACAACATTTTTCTGAATGATTATCCGCAATCATACCACTAAATAGCATCATACAAGTAATTTGTGGCTTTGTCCCGCAGGGACAGCACTTTATTAACCGTATGCTTTAGCTTACGGACAAGACTAAATCATGCTCTCTCAAGTCCCGCATGGGACGACACTTTATTGGCTATATCTAATGTGTCGTCCCTGCGGG
>BNTR01000086.1 GCA_025996755.1 Bacteroidia bacterium | reverse complement strand
CTCTGTCTGCCTCGCTCAGATGGCTCAGTGACGTCCAGCCCAATTCATTAAAGCACGTCCCAAAG
This sequence comes from Bacteroidia bacterium, assembly GCA_025996755.1. Taxonomy (GTDB): domain Bacteria; phylum Bacteroidota; class Bacteroidia; order Bacteroidales; family Azobacteroidaceae; genus Azobacteroides. Next base: position 12,102 of record BNTR01000086.1, on the reverse strand, counting down.
CCGTCAATCGTCTGCTGCGGATGGGCGACATCTATTTCGGCATCCACACTGTCGGTTTCAACAAGCCGAAGACCACGCAGGTCTTGCTCCTCCCAAGACACATCGGGCGTTGTCGCAACCCATTGGATGGAGGGGCTGCAAGACACTAAAGCATTCAATGCCAATACGCTAAAAAAAAGTTTTTTCATTTGAAATAAATGTTTTATTGGCACAAAGGTACAATAATAATTTCAAAAATCAAGCAGGGCAAAATGGATTGATTTCCTTTCCCCCTGCTTGATTTATTGTCAGTATGATTTAATTGTAGCCCGGATTTTGCGTAATCAGGTTGTTGCTGTTCCTCGCGTCTTCCGAAACGGGGAAGCGGTTGTGATGCGGACTGTCTGCGGGCTTGTCCCACCATGCTTCGGTATATTTATCCCAGCGGATGAGGTCGGTGCGGCGGCGACCTTCGCCGATAAATTCGAGCATCCATTCGTCGAGCATACGCCACTCGTCGAGGTTTGCGGCGGTTACAGGGTCAGGGTCGGCTTCCGTGAAGTAGCGTTTGCGTACCTGATTGATGAGAGCAGCTGCTTCGTCCTTCTTGCCCTCCCGCAGTTTGCACTCGGCAAGCGTGTAGTAAGCCTCAGCCAGGCGTAAAACAGGGATGTCGGGATTGCCCTTCAACGTTTTCTCGGATGCCGAAGGAATAGGCGAGAATTTTGCCAGACGCACACCGGAATTTTCCTCACCCCAGCGAGCACCTTCTTTGCCATGGTCAGCTTCGGCACCTTCCTGCGGAATAATGCGGGCTATCTGGTCAACTATCACCAATGTTTCATCCGGCTTGAATTGGCGGTTACCACCGTGACAAATATTGCCTGTAACCGGATTAACCATTGGTCCGAAATAGAACATACCACGCCATTTTCCTCCTCCTTCATACGCATTCAGTTGCTTGCGCACGTCCTGGTCGTGAAACTTGGCAAAGGGACTGCCGAGACGGTATGTTCCCTTTGAACTGGGATTGCTGCTGCCGTGCAGATATGACTTACCCTCGACATCAAGGGAAGGCACAAGGCAGAATCCGTTGTTACGATTGCCTATTTCACCGTTATCCCAGTATTCACCCATGCCGTAGTGGTTGGAGTGAGGACCTGTGCTCCGTTCGCTCTGGGCGTTGTGGCTGGGTACTGTCCAGATTATCTCTGTTGAGCGGTCGTTGTTGAAGCCAAATATCTCTGTCCAGTCGTCCTCCAGTTTGTAGGTGCCATACTCGCCGTTGATGATTCCCTGACAGAGAGCGGCACATTCGGCGAATTTGTCCTGACGGATGTACGGACCCGCATTGAAGTAGAGGCGGGCTAACAAGAGAGCACCTGTGGCTTGATTGATGCTGCCGGTTTCCATGGCACCAAGTTCAGTTTTCTTCGGCAACTTGGGGATGGCTTCCTTCAGCAGGTTTTCAATAAAGGCGAATGTTTCTTCGTCGGTGGAGCGAGGCAAGGCATCGCCTTTGTTGCTGGTGTAGAGCGGCACGCCGCCGAAGAGGTCAAGCCCATGCAGATAGAAAAACGCCGCAAGGGTCTGAAGTTGCATCAGCACGGCATCGCGGCTACCGGCAGGGAAGCCCAGTGCGTCGAAATCAACATATTCATCAATATCATCCTTCGCACTCCATGTTTGCGCCACGCCCATAGAGAAAGCACGCCACACATCGTTTATCTCGTTGATGTTAGGCAAAAAGTCATGCTGGTATATTTTCAGGAAGCGTCCACCATCGTACCAGTCGTTATAGCGAGAGGGTGTCAGCATCTCGTCGGTAGAATACTCCTGAAGGATAACCAGATTTGAGGCTGCCTGTCCATCAGCCATTGCCCATGCCCAGTGGGTGAACGGACGCCCCATACGCTGATAAACCTTCGCCTGGGTGTCGAAGAACATACTTGGTGTTGATTGCGAATAGTATTCCGGCTCAACATTGCAAGCCTGATAGGTTACGGACATCCCCACAAGGGCGATGACGGTAAGAAAAATTTTATACTTTTTCATTTTGTTTCTGTTTTTAAGTGATTAGAAATTCAGTTGAAGCCCGAAAGTAAACGTCCGGGTTTGCGGATAAATGTCGCCTTTCTTCTCTATGCCCGTATCCCAGCCGGTAATATCGACTTCGGGAGTCAGCCCGGGATAGCTCGTGAAGGTATAGACATCGTTGCCCGTCACATAGAGTTTAACACTTTCCACCAAGTTGCTGCTGTATTTCTTCATCGGCAGGGTGTAGCCCAACGTGAAGTTTTGAATCTTGAGGAATGAGCCGTCGTAGAGGAAATAGTCGCAAGGCTGAGGACGTCCGGTGATGGCGCTATTCTTGTTGATTGCATCATAGAGCATATTGCCCTGCGCCACGGTTTTCAGTCCGTAGTCTATTTCTACACCTCTGTAAATGTCGTAGTCTATCCAACTGGTGAGGGTCAGATTGAGTGACCAATTCTTGTAAGTCAAGTTGTGCGTCCATCCAGCCATAATAGTGGGCATGAAATTACCCTGATAGATGCGGTCATCTACGCCTCCATCATCACCGTTGATGATTTCGCCGGCTTTATTATATATCTGAATGTGCCCGTCATCGCTCACACCGGCATAAGGATAGAGGAAGTAACTGCCCACTTTTGTACCCTCTTCGATACGGTGTGCGAATTGCACCCAGTTATTGATACCCGCGCCGTTGATGTAGGACTGGTTCCCCCAAAGCGTCCCGATTTCGGTTTCGTTATGGCTCAGGTTGAGCGAAGTGTTGTAGTTCCAATCTTTGGAGCGCACCACGTCGCCGCCGATTTCAAATTCCCATCCGCTATTTTTCATCGTACCGATATTTTTGTACATCTGCGATTCGGTGTTTGGCGGCTGCGGCACCTGCACCTCGTAAATAAGTCCTTCTATATTGCGCCGATAGAGGTCAAACTTACCGTAGAGGCGACTGTCTAAAAGCGTATAGTCAAGTCCAACATTCCACTCGTGCTTTTCTTCCCAGCCGAGCATGTCGTTGATGTTCTTTGTTACGCCATAAGAGTATGCCCAACTGCCGTCCGGCAACAGCCAGCGGGTGTCTGAACCATACATTTTGGCGGCATATTCGGCAGAGAAGCCTTCGTTGCCCGTCACACCATAGGCAAGGCGCACCTTGAGGTCGTCCACAAAACCGACATCCTTCAAAAAATCTTCATTCGAGAGACGCCATCCGGCAGAGGCAGACCAGAAATTACCCCAGCGATTATTGGTGGCAAACTTGCTTGAGCCTTCGCGACGGACGGAGGCAGTGCCCATGTAGGTGTCCTTATAGGCATAGTTGGCGCGGGCAAAATAAGCCAACAGCCGCTGCGTGATGCTTTTTGACGATGACATTTCGCCTTTACCGTCCTTCAGCCATCCACCTTCGCCGATATTCCAGAATTTGACGAGGTCGTTGGTGAAGTTACCGTTTTTGGCTTCAAATTTTTCGCCGTTTTGCTCAAAATAACTGTATCCTGCCACTGCATTGATGTTATGGTCGCCGAATACTTTGAGATAAGAGAGGTAACCGTCGGTATTGATAAGTTCGGTTTTGTCGAAAGTGAGTTCTGCCCAACCCTTGCGTCCGGCTCTGATTTCTTCGCGAGAGAACATGGAGCGGTAATAATGCTTTTCCCATTGGCGATTTTCGTAACCCACAGTTTGGCGATACGAAAGCCCTTCGATGGGCAGGATGTTGAGTTTAAGTGTCACGTCGGGGCGAAACCATTTGTCAAGCCCCTCGTCGGTTTTCAGCGCAGCTTCGCCGATTTCGTTCATTTCCGTGTTGTCGCCATCTGTCCAGATGTTGTATCCGGTTTGGCTGTCGGGGTCATACACCTTTTGTGTAGGGTTGGCGCGCATAATACCTTCGATGGAAGGCTTATTCTGATTGCGTTTTGCCTGACGGTAACTGATGTGCGTGTTGATGTCCAACCACCCTTTGAGGAGTTTGAAGTCGGTGTTGATACGTCCGGCAATGTCCTCGCGTGTGTCGCCTTGCAGGATACCTTGATTGTTGTCGTACATCAAAGTGGCATAGATGCGGGCATTGTCGGCACCGCCGTGGATAGTCAGCACGTGACGGCTTGAGGTTGGACTGTCGTTCAAAGCCTCGTCCCACCAGTCGGTATCATTTCCATAGTTGTTCTTCGCACCCGCGTAGGTAGCGGTATAATCCTTAGCGTTCAACATATCGGGTTTCCCAAAAGCCTGTTTGAAAGTTACCTCGCCGGTATAACTCATCTTCAAATCGTTGGACTTCGCCTGCTTGGTGGTAATCAAAATCACGCCACCGGTGGCGCGTGTACCGTAGATAGCACCGGCAGAGGCATCTTTCAGTACGTCGATAGACTGAATGTCTTCCTGCACGATGGTGCGGATGTCGCCGCCGGGCATTCCGTCAATCACAATCAGCGGAGCGCGCGAAGTGTTGATAGATGCCATACCGCGCAACTGAAAAGTGTTGCCGGAGTTGGGGCTGCTTGTCCCCGACATCACCAAACCGCCGACCTTGCCTTTCAAGGCTGTGGCGATGGATGAACCGCCCACGCCCGGCGGCAAATCGCGCGCAGAAAGCGAGGTAATGGAACTCGTCACCTGCTTCTTTTGCATCGTGCCATAGCCCACGACCACCACCTCTTCGAGTTGGCTCGCATCTTCCGACAAAGTAACATTGATTGTTGTTTGCCCATTCACAGGCACTTCTTGGGTTGAATAACCCAGATACGCCACCTCAATGGTGGCACTTGGCGATACTCGGAGCGAGTATTTTCCGTCCACATCGGTCGCTACACCGTTGCCCGGATTGCCCTTTTCGATAACACTCGCGCCGATGATGGGACCATCGGCATCACTAACCACGCCGGTTACGGCGATTTTAGCCTCTTGGGGATTTTCAGCCCGCAAAGGCTGTACCCCCCCCCCCATACAGACCCCTACGGCGCACAAGAGCAACGCGAACGAGCTGTTTTTTAAGAATTTGTTTTTCATACGATTATTTTTTTTAATTATGAATAAAAATATCGGTGGCAAAAGTAAGTATTATTTTTTACATCGCCAAATTTTTTATGTTAAAATTTTGCGGATTCAATCAATTGCAGCAACTCGGCAACGGCATCCGCTTCGGGGATGTTTTTCAAGACACATTCCTTGCCCTTGTAGAGGCTCACTTTGCCCGCGCCCGCGCCAACATAGCCATAATCGGCATCCGCCATTTCGCCCGGACCGTTGACGATGCAGCCCATGATGGCGATTTTCAGTCCTACGAGGTGCTGTGTCGCGGCTTTCACTTTTTTAATCGCTGTCTGCAAATCAAACAGCGTGCGCCCGCAACTTGGGCACGAGATGTATTCGGTCTTCGTGATGCGCCGCCCCGTCGCCTGCAAAATGCCAAAAGCGACCGACTGCACGTCTTGGGGCGTGATGTTCGGCGCGATGTTCGTCAATTTGATGCCATCCGCCAAGTTATCCAGAAAAAAAGCCCCGCAGTCAGTAGCGGCTTTGAGGCGGAAAGCATCCAAATCAGGCTCGTGATAGGTGGCGCACACGACCCGTGCGGACGATTGCGAAGCCGGATTAGACACCACAATAAACGAAGTATCAGGCACCGCCTCAAAAGGCATATCCACTATTTCAACCCGTAATTCATAATTCGTAATTCGTAATTGTTGAGAGGCATAATCCACCAAAAAGCGCGCAACAGGTATCTCAGCCTCGGGGTCTTCGCTCAGCGACACGCGGATAGTGTCGCCGATGCCCTCCCGCAGCAGTGTGCCGATGCCGACCGCCGATTTGATGCGCCCGTCTTCGCCGTCGCCCGCCTCCGTAACACCGAGATGCAGCGGGAATGCCATACCCTCCCTGTCCATCGTCGCGACCAGCAGGCGGACGGTCTGCACCATCACATAAGTGTTTGAAGCCTTGATGCTTAGCACCACATTCGCGAAATTTTCAGCCACGCACACGCGCAAAAATTCCATACACGATTCGACCATCCCGCGCGGTGTGTCGCCATATTTTGCCATCATGCGCTCACTCAGCGAGCCGTGATTGACGCCGATGCGGATGGCGGTGTTATGTGCCTTGCAGATATTCAGAAAGGGGATAAAGTCTGCCACAGGGTCGCCAAAATTGCCCGGATTGATGCGCACTTTTTCAACCGTTTGCGCCGCCGCCTCCGCCGCCTTGGGGTTGAAATGAATATCGGCAACGAGGGGCGTGTGGCAACCCAATTCGCGCAACCGTGCGCTAATATGCCGCAGATTTTCAGCCTCACGCACACCCTGAGCGGTCAATCGGACATATTCGCCGCCCGCCTCAATGATGCGAATACATTGCTGCACAGAGCCTTCGGTATCCATCGTCGAGGTGTTCGTCATGGATTGGATGCGAATCGGGTTGCTGCCGCCCAGAGGCGTTTTGCCGATTTGCACCACAGTGGATTTTCTGCGTTTGTAGTTCATAAATGATTCTATTACTTATAATACCAATTGTTTGATTGGCATTAATTGTGCTTGAGCAATTCGTCTATATTGGGGTGTTGTTTTGGGAATAGCAAAACTGTTTGATTGTATCCAATAATAAGGTGCTTGCGCCTTCAATTGATTGATACGTGGTGCTTTACTGTTTAACCAATTTTTCAGCCATCGCAGTTTTCTCAATACAACATCGACTTCACTGGTATTGGCAGTATGAACTTCCACAAAATAAACTTGTTTGTTATACGCAAAGGCATAATCCCAGCGATTATCATTTGGATATAAATGTGTAGTCATTTTATCAATATCAACACTACCCTCAAGCAAACGAGAATTTGAAACAGCGATTTTCTGTGCATGCCCCCTCTCTAATGCTGTTAAGCCGGGTCTAAAACCAGTTGCTACTTCCGGAGTAGCTGCTACGGATTCTTGAAATGTCATTCTGTGAAATATTTAGAAACAATATCTGTTGCTTTACCTGCAAATTGAGAAATTCCACCCCATTCGGCAATATTCACATCGTCACTGTCGGCATCCAATGTACTAATATCTTTAGTAATCACTTTGTTGTTTTCTCTTGAAAAATAGAAAGTGCTGATACTTTTGTTTGTAAGAATATTGTCAAATAACCGATTCGTTTGAGTGTTTTTCTCCAAATCAAATAACTCATACAAGGCTGTATCCGGTGACTGACTGTTTTTAAGCAAATTAAACGCCCATGCAAATTCAAGCAAGACAGGGGAATGAGTAGAAATAATTACTTTATAACCACGTGAAAGCAAATCTATCACTTGTAAGATAACGGATTTTATGGCTTGTGGATGTAAACCCATTTCAGGTTCTTCAATGACAACATATTGATAGGAATCCTTTGTCTTGACTTTGGATGGAGGGCATAACCAATAAAATGCCAAAAGCAAAGGCATAAATTCTTTTTGTCCGGCACTCCATGTAATGAACGGCACATTCATATTTCCAATGCTCATTCTAAATTTCTTCTGTCCGGTTCTATCATCCAGTGTTATTTTCCCATCATGAAAAATACTGTCGTTAAAAGACTTTCTCAATGTCCCTTTTAATAGATTGGGAATAGGAAAAATAGATGTCTCCATTCCATTTTGCAACGACAATCTAAGTGTTTCACTAAAATAACGCAAGACGTATGGAGCCGAAGTGTCAAATTCCATAAAATTTTTAGGTCTTCCATCAGCAATACTTAAAATTCGTTGAGCCGGAATATAAAAAAGTTGTTCTTCTGCATTGCTTTTTTTAGACAATAAGGAATTACGCGAATAAGGCTTATTGTCTAATGACACTTCACTATTTGGTGACCATATTGCTGCCATATCTTCTCCAAAATAAAGGTCCAAAATATCATCTTCTTTCTTCCAAGTATAGTTAAATTGCTCTACACTTTTACGAATATGCTGTTTATCTATGAGAAGTTTCAGTAATTGCAAAAAAATACTTTTCCCACTTGCTTGTGCTCCCACTAACAAAGTTAAATCTCCAAAGCGAACATTTGCTTCTTCAATCGGACCAAACGACTTTATTTTCAAATGGTTCATATCTTTTAAATTACTAATTTGTTTTAAACTTAAATTTCACCGCCGACAATTCACCATTGGCTTGCACGATTTTTTGCTTCAACCCGGCTTTGTAATCTGCCAATTTGGTTTGCAATGTGGGGTCTTTGACTGCCAAAAATTGCGCTGCCAAAATGGCGGCATTCATTGCGGCGTTGATGCCGACCGTGGCTACGGGGATGCCCGGAGGCATTTGCACGATTGCCAAGAGTGCATCAATGCCGTCGAGGGTCGAGTTGATGGGCACGCCGATGACGGGCAATGTGGTCATTGAGGCAATCACCCCCGGCAGGTGCGCCGCCATTCCCGCGGCGGCAATAATCACTTCGATGCCTCTGCTTTGAGCATTTTTGGCAAAATCTTCCACCTCGGCGGGCGTGCGATGCGCCGACAAAGCGTGCATCTCGAACGGTACCTCAAACTCATCCAAGATTTTTGCTGCTTTTTCCATCACCGGGAGGTCTGAGGTGCTCCCCATGATGATACTCACGCGCGGTGTCATGCTGCGACGAATGATTTGTACTTCGCGGCATCCATCAGGCTGTTCAATTGCGAAGCATCGGTCACTGCCACTTTCAAAATCCAGCCCTTGCCGTAGGGGTCGCTATTGACCAATTCGGGCTGTTCTTCCAAATCGGCGTTGAGTTCCAACACCTTAGCACTCACCGGCATCAGCAAATCGGACACCGTTTTCACGGCTTCAATCGAGCCGAAAACCTCGTTTTGCACGACAGTTTCGCCCACCGTAGCCACGTCCACAAACACGATTTCGCCCAATTGGTCTTGCGCATAATCGGTGATGCCGATGTAGGCATTCTCACCATCCACCCGAATCCACTCGTGGTCGTTGGTGTACTTCAAATTTTCAGGAAAATTCATTTTTATTCAATTTTTATGTTATACAATATTACGTTTCATAATTTAGGGACAAAGGTACAAAATTTTTTTGTTTCACAACCACCCCGCCGCACTTGCATCGCTTGGCATACGCCAATCGCCACGCGGAGAGAGATTGACCGACCCCACCTTCGGACCGTCGGGCAGGCAACTGCGCTTAAATTGCTGACTGAAAAACCGCTTGTAGAACACCTGCATCCACTTTTTAATCGTCGCATCGTCAAATTTCCCCTTGAATGCGTGTTGCGCCAAAAAAAAGATTTTCTCAGGCGTAAACCCGTAGCGCAGGGTGTAGAAGAGGACAAAATCGTGCAATTCGTAGGGTCCCACCACGTCTTCGGTGAATTGCGCCATACTGCCGTCGGCGTTTTTCGGCAGCAGTTCGGGGCTTACGGGCGTGTCGATAATGTCCTGCAAAGTCGCCCTGCTGCCGGCATCCATCTGCGTTTCAGCCACCCAGCGCACCAGATGGCGGACGAGCGTTTTGGGGATGCCCGAATTTACGCCGTACATCGAAATATGGTCTCCGTTGTAGGTAGCCCAGCCGAGTGCGAGTTCCGACAAATCGCCCGTGCCGACCACCAGACCGCTCATTTGGTTGGACAAATCCTGATGGATTTGTCCAACCAAATGAGCGGTCTGGTGGTCGGCACGGGCGATTTGTCGGAACTCGCACTCGGCTGGGCTACCTACAACGGAGACCATATTTCGATGTACGGCGTAAATTCGGGCATCCCCAAAACGCTCGTCCGCCATCTGGTGCGCTGGGTGGCTGAAACGCAGATGGATGCCCGAATTTACGCCGTACATCGAAATATGGTCTCCGTTGTAGGTAGCCCAGCCGAGTGCGAGTTCCGACAAATCGCCCGTGCCGACCACCAGACCGCTCATTTGGTTGGACAAATCCATCAGGATTTGCGTCCGCTCGCGGGCTTGCGTGTTTTCGTAAGTGATGTCGTGAATATTGGGGTCGTGCCCGATGTCCTTGAAATGCTGTTCACAAGCCGCCACGATGCTGATTTCTTTGATTTGAATGCCTAGCGACTGCATCAGTTGCACGGCATTGGTGTGGGTGCGGTCGGTGGTGCCAAAGCCGGGCATCGTAACGCCGCAAATGGTTTGGCGCGGCAATCCGAGTTTATCGACCGTCTTTGCGCACACCAGCAGTGCCAAAGTGGAATCCAAGCCGCCCGACACGCCGATGATGAGGCTCTTGCAGTGCGTGTGCACCAATCGCTTTGCCAATCCCGCCACCTGAATGGAGAAAATTTCGTCGCAACTATCGTTATATTGGTCGGTGGATGGGATGAATGGCGTGGGGTTGATGGGGCGCGAAAGGGTGTGGGGTGTGAGGTGTGAGGTGTGGGGTGTGGATATTATTTTGTAATTTTCGGCAATTGGGCGACTTATAAATGTGGTGTTTTTTTTGCGCTCTGCCGTCAACAGTTCGACATCTATCTCGCTGAAAATCAGTTGTTCGGTGAGTTGGAAGCGTTGCGCTTGTGCCAGCAGTTTGCCGTTTTCATAGACGTAGGCATTGCCGGCATAGACTAAGTCGGTGGAGGATTCGCCAAAACCGGCGGCGGCATAGACGTAGGCGGCTTGGCAGCGTGCCGATTGTTGGCTCAGCAGCGATTTCACATAGTGCTGCTTACCAATCAGTTCGTCGCTCGCCGAGAGGTTGAAAATCAGGTTGGCACCCGCCATAGCGTGGTGGGAACTTGGCGGGACAACCGACCAAACGTCCTCGCAAATTTCGAGCGCAAAGGTCAGCGCGTCAGCCAATTCAAACAAGATGTTTGTGCCAAAAGGTGTCTGCTGTCCGGCATATTGGATTTCCGTGACGGGCGTGTGCAGCAAACAGGCTTCAAACCAGCGTTTTTCGTAAAACTCCGCATAGTTGGGCAAGAAAACTTTCGGCACAATGCCTAAAATCTGCCCTTGAAAGCACACCACAGCACAATTATACAGTTTCGCACGATGCTCAACCGGCGCGCCCACAATGAAACAGACAGGCATCTCGCGCGTATCGTCGAGCAATTTCGCCAACGATTGCTCCGCACTCTGCGTCAAACGTTTCTGCAAAAACAAGTCCCCACACGTGTAGGCAGTCAGCGACAATTCAGGAAAACACACGGCGTGAACACCCTCCGAACAGGCTTTAGCAACCAAACCCATGATTTGTCCGGTATTAAACGCGCAATCCGCCACCCGCACTTCGGGGATAGCAGCAGCAACTCTGACGAATCCATGATTTTTCATGCAGCAAAGGTACTACAAATGATTTAAATCCGCAAGTGCGGCAATCTAATCAGTTCGTTTAGTCCACAAGTTTTATTGATTTTTTATACCGGATTAGTGCTTCGATGTAATAATAATCAGCATAAATGATGGATGCATCCACTTCTGAATTATTGGGCTTATGCCCTACGCTATGCAACAGAAAAGCCGTATTTTTGCTTTTGCTCTGATATTCATCGGACGACAAAGTTCGTAAAATTTTTTCAGCCGCATCCTGATAGGTCTTGTTGCCCGAAAGTATGGCGAGTTCGAGCAATGCCGAGGCTGCAACAGCGGCAGCCGAAGCATCGCGCGGCTCATCGGGAATAGCGGGTGCATCAAAATCCCAGTACGGAATCATATCCGCAGGCAGGCGTTTGAGGAAAATGTCCGCTGTCTTTTGTGCTACGTCCAGAAATCGCGGGTCTTTTGTTTCGCGATACGACATGGTGAAGCCGTATATCGCCCAAGCCTGTCCGCGTGCCCACATGGTTTCGTCGGCATAGCCCTGATGCGTCACGCCTTTGATGCGTTCGCCTGTGGTGTCGTTGTAAACAATCACATGATAGGCGGAATAATCGGGGCGGAAATGGTTGTTCATCGTGGTTTCAGCATGTTTGTAGGCGATGTCGTACAAACGTTGGTCTCCGCCGTTTTTGCTTGCCCAAAACAACAATTCCATGTTCATCATATTGTCGATGATGGTGTTGTGCGGCCAGTCCATTTTCTTGACCATGTTGGGCCACGAGAGAAATGTTCCCACTTGAGGATTAAACAGGCGGGCTACCGAATCGGCGGCTTGCATCAACGCTTGTTTATACGCCGGATTG
>BNTR01000085.1 GCA_025996755.1 Bacteroidia bacterium | reverse complement strand
TGTAGGGGGCGATGTTCAACTTTTTGTAGCGGGCGAGCACCTCTGCGTGCAGCGTGGGGTCAACTTTCACGGCGTAGGTTTCCACCAAATTTTGGGCGGCTTTGAAGTCGCCGGTCGATTTCACGCGCTGCACTTCTGCCAGGAGTTGTCCAAACAGGTCGCGCAATTTCGTGTAATCGTGGATGACGACCACCGTTTTGCCGTTCTCCTGCGCCAATGCTACCACATTTTCGGCTTTGCCGTGGTCTAATGCCCAATGGGCAATCAGCGCGCGGTTGCGCATGTGGGCTTCCTCGATGCTTTTGCCCTCTTCGATGCGCGAGAGTTGGGTCATCAAGCCGTTCATCATATATTTGTAATATTCGGCTTTGTAGGCATCCTGATTGGGCAATAAGCCCAATTCCACCACTTTGGGGTCGGCGATGTAGTAGAGGGCGAAGAGGTCGGCGCGCGATTCTTCCCACGTGGAGCCGTAGATTTTCAGGGCATCGGGGTCAACGCCCGGCAGGAGTTGTCCGGAGGCGTGTCCGAGGCATTCGTGCATCGACGTGTGGAGGTTGTCGGTCACGGAGCCGTATTCGCGCATCAATTCCTTTTCTTCGGGGCAGCACACAAATTCGTCGGCGAAGCCGCTGCCTGCTGCCGCCTTGTCGTAGGCATCGGTGATGTTGGTGACGGTAACGGATTTGGAGCCGTATTCTTTGCGTATCCAGTTGGAATTGGGCAAGTTAATGCCGATGGGCGTGGTGGGGAAGCAGTCGCCGCCCAAGATGGCTGCTGTGATGGCTTTGGCGGAGATGCCTTTCACTTTTTCTTTCTTAAACTGCTGTGCCACAGGCGAATGGTCTTCAAACCATTGGGCGTTTTCGCTCAGGATTTTCACCGATTTGGTCAAGCGAATATCTTTGAAATTGACCATCGCTTCCCAACTTGCTTTGATGCCCAAAGCATCGCCGTAAGACTCTGTGAAGCCGTTTACATAGTCCACCAGCGACTCGGTGTCTTGCACCCAGGCAATCGCATATTCGTCATATGTTTTCAACGAGCCGGTGTTGTAAAACGCTATCAATGCGGCAGTTGCCCGTTTCTGCGCCTCATTTTCAGCGTATTTTTGCGCCTCGTTCAGCCAGTGAACCACTTTTTCGAGGGCGGCAGAATAAAGCCCGCCCACCTTATATACTTCCTCAACCAATTTGCCGTCTTTTTTCACCAACCGGCTGTTCAATCCGTAGGCAACGGGCGACAGGTCTTTGGGGTTTTTCAGCGCGTTGTAGTATGCTTCGACCTCCTTTTCGGTTACGCCGTCGCCGTAATAATTGTTAGCCGAAGCCACAATCACGTCCACGTTGGGGTCTTGATTCACCTTTTTTGCCATCACGCCGGGGTCGAACATAACCGGCAGGATTTCCGCCAAAAAGTCATCGACAGATTGCCCCGAGCGGGTAGGGAGGAGGGCAGGGTTTATGCCGCACACGGCACCCGTGAAGAACTGTTCCGAAAATTCGGGCAAGAATTTTTCCTCGCCATAGTGGTGGTGAATCCCGTTTGAAAACCACACGCGCTTGGTGTAAACCTCAAACGCCTTGTAGTCATCGGTCGCCGTGTCGCCCTTATAATTGGCATAAATCGCCTCCAAAGTGCGGCGAATAGCCAAATTATAGCGATTATTCTGGTCAAACAAAATGTCGCGCCCATACAGAGCCGCCTCTTGCAGGCAGTAGATATACGCCTTCTGCTGAGCCGAAAGGCTGTCCCAATCCGTCACCTGATAGCGCAAAACGCCCAAATCGGCAAATTTCTCCACATTGTAATCAAACTCCGCCTGTTCTCTCTCTTTGTCGCAACATCCTGCGCACAATGCCCCTGTTGTCATCATCATCAAAAAAATCTTTTTCATTGCATTTATAATTTGTTATTTATGCCGCAAAGGTACAATTTTTTTTCAAATTTTCGCAAAAATGCGTCGAAATCAAAAAATAAATTGTAAATTTGTCCGAAAAAAATAAAACAATGAACGAAAAAATAAACATCCGCTTCCCGGCAGAATGGGAGCCGCAAAGTGCGGTGATGCTGACCTGGCCCCACGAGGGAACCGATTGGTCTCCGATTTTGGACGAGGTCGTCCCCTGTTTCGTGGCGATTGCTACGGAAATTCTCAAGCGGGAGAAGTTAATTATTGTTTGCCGGTCGATTGACGCGGTGAAGGCGCAGTTGGGTGCGGTGGATTATTCAAAAATCACTTTTCGCGAAATACCCTCCAACGACACGTGGGCGCGTGACCACGCACCAATCACGACATTTTCCAAGCGCAAAGCCCACCTGTTGGACTTCGGATTCAATGGTTGGGGGTTGAAATTTCCGTCCAACCTCGACAATCAAATCACGCAGACATTGTATAAAAGTGGCGCGTTTGACAAGTCGTTGGACTACCACAACTTACGCACCTACATTCTCGAAGGCGGTAGCATCGAAAGCGATGGTCTCGGCACCATCCTCACCACGTCGGCATGTCTGTTTGCGCCCAACCGCAACGAATTTGCGAACAAGGAGGAGGTAGAAACTTTTTTTGCCGAAGTGTTTGGCACAGAGCGCGTTCTGTGGCTCGACCACGGCGGATTGGCAGGCGACGACACCGACAGCCACATCGACACCCTCGCCCGTTTTTGCAATGCCGACACCATCGCCTACGTGTCGGGAATGGAACAGATGGAAGCGCAGTTGAAAACATTCAAAACAGCCACGGGACAGCCCTACAACTTGGTGGCGTTGCCCATGGCAGAAGCCGTGCGTGACGACGCGGGCAACCAATTGCCCGCCACGTATGCCAATTTCCTCATCATCAATGGTGCAGTGCTGATGCCAACGTATGGCTCGAATTTAGACGAAACAGCAAAAGCGGCTTTGCAAGCCGCTTTTCCCAATCGCGAAATCGTCGGAATCAACTGTCTGCCGCTCATCAAGCAGCACGGCAGCCTTCATTGCGTGACGATGCAGTTCCCAAAAATTTGAGGAAAATGCTATTGAGCGATTATGCCAGAGCATAGGCATTCGGGCGGACGGCATGTACCCACATTTCTTCTGTTGGCAAAGGAATGTCGGACAAGTCAATATCTTCATCGCGCATTGCGTCCACGCGCGCCCAATCGGACATATCTGCCATTTTGCGTATTTCTTCCACACTATATTGTTTCATTGTCATAATATTTTTCTTTAATGAATACCGGATATGACACCGAACTTGGCTGAAAGCCAAAATTTTCATAACCGCAGGTCATTGACCTGCGGGAAAGGATAGTCACAGCACTACTGCCTGAAAGGCAGGACTGAATTAAAATCCCGCCTTTCAGGCGGTAGTGTGGGTATCTGTTTCGTCCGCAGGTCGATGACCTGCGGTTATGAAAATCCCGCCCATTCGGGCGACAAGCAAAATATCCGATAATCATTTTTTTCGTTTATTATCGTCCCATTCTATGAGCATATTTTGAAATTATAATTTCACTTCGCTGCATTTCAATCCAAATGCCTCTGCAACCGCAGGGAAGGTAACTTTTCCTTTCACAACGTTTAAGCCGGCTTTCAAATCCGGGCACTTGGCGCAGGCTTTTTCCCAACCTAAATCTGCCAGCAGGATGGCGTAGGGGAGGGTTGCGTTGGTCAGTGCCAGCGTGGAGGTCATTGGGACGGCTCCCGGGATGTTGGCTACACAGTAGTGGAGCACGCCATCGACGGTGTAAATCGGCTCGGTGTGGGTGGTGGGATGCGAGGTCTCAAAGCAGCCGCCCTGGTCAATCGCTACGTCCACCAGCACCGTGCCCGGCTGGATGAGTTTCAGCATCGCCTTGGTGATGAGGTGCGGGGCTTTTGCGCCCGGAATCAGCACCGCACCGACAATCAAATCCATCGTCGGCAGGATTTGCTCGATGTTGTATTGGCTCGACATCATCGTATCGACGTTGGCGGGCATTATTTCGCTCAAATAGCGCAGGCGGGGCAGCGAAATGTCCATAATCGTAACGTGTGCGCCCGAGCCGGCAGCAATCAGCGCGGCGTGTGTGCCCACGATGCCGCCGCCCAATACCAGCACATTCGCCGGTTTCACGCCCGGAACACCGCCCAGAAGGATGCCCTTGCCGCCTTGCGGCTTTTCGAGGTACTTGGCTCCCTCTTGAATCGACATCCGCCCCGCCACTTCCGACATCGGAATCAGCAACGGCAATGTGCGGTCTTTTTCGACCGTTTCGTAAGCCAGACAGATGGCTTTGCTGTCAATCATGGCGTGGGTCAATTCTTCGTCGGCAGCCAGATGGAAGTAGGTGAACAGCAACTGGTTAGGTCGAATGAGTTTGTACTCCGACTCAATCGGCTCCTTCACTTTGATAATCATCTCGGCGGCGGCAAACACCTCCCCAGCCGTAGGGAAAATGGTTGCACCTGCTTTCACGTAGGATTCGTCGTTGAATCCGCTGTTTTTGCCGGCTTGCGTTTCCACATACACGGTGTGACCGTGTTTTACCAATTCAAACGTGCCACCCGGCGTCAACGAAACTCTGTTTTCGTTGTTCTTAATCTCTTTAGGAATACCTATCTTCATGATGATAAAAAATTTTATATTGTAATTATTGTTTCAGGGTGCAAAGATACGATTATTTTTTTATTTTCGGAAATTTTTCCGCATTTTTGTACCATTTTTCAATAATTGTTTGTAAATTTGCACAAAATCAAGCACACCAATAAGAGTAAGTCAGTAAACGTTCGCGCGGCTGCGTGGGCATGGCTTATTTGTTGGTGTGGGTCGTGGAAAACCTTAGGCACGGATAAAGTTATTTGTCCGCGCTTTTTTTGTGTTACAGAATGAGGTTTAGATAACGTAAAATAGATGATTATGTTTAAAGCAGTCGCAGATTTTGGGAAATATGTGCTTTTGATGCAGCGGGTTTTTGCCGTGCCGCAGCGGTGGAGTTGATTTATGCGCTGTGTCCGCCCAAAATGCCTTACATTTGCATCGGTCATCAATATGCGTTTTTGCATTCCGACTACCGCTTCCCGCCGGAAGACAAAGTCGAACTGCGAGGCTTGAAAATAGTAACACGCCTCACGTGCCCCAGAGCATCAAAACTACAGGAAACAGTCATCAACCGTCGGCTGTCGTTTCACCAATTAGACGACAAACTATTTCTCGACTACATGGCAGGCTGCAAAGGCTATGCCACAACGGCAGGCTTCGAATCGGTGTGCGAAGCCGCCTACCTCAGCAAGCCCGTGTTGATGGTGCCGGCGCACATAGAGCAAGCCTGCAACGCCCACGAATTTGCCCAAGCAGGCTTCGGGATTGCCGCCGCCGACTTCGATTTGGATGCCCTGCTGGCATTCACACCCAAATATCAGCGAAATGTGCAGTTCCGCGTGTGGGTGGAGCAGATGGAGGAAATGTGGATGAAGGCGTTGGAAACTTTGCAGTAAAAAATTTGCTATCACTGCAAATCTTTTTAAATGATTATCCGCAATCATACCACTAAATAGCGTTCCCTGCAAGCAATTTCCGGTTTTTGTCCCGCAGGGACAGCACTTTATTAACCGTAGACTTTAGTCTACGGGGGTGACGGAGCCCACACCCCAAAGTCCCGCATGGGACGACACATTGTTATGCAGCAAAATTGCACCCATCTCAAGTGCCGTCCCGTGCGGGACTAATGGAATCTTAGCATTTTTATACCGTAGACTAAAGTCTACGGTTAATAAAGTGCTGTCCCATGCGGGACAAGGAGCGAAAGCCAAGTGGTATGATTGCGGATAGTCATATCTTTTTATCATACATAAATGACCTCTTTCATTATACGTTCTACAAATCGTGGTTTCATATTCTTGTGCCTGCGAACAACATCCACCTTAACCCCGAACAAGTCTTCGAGGTCAATTATTATGCCTAATGATTTCAGCCCTTTTTCCGCACCTTCATAATAAATATCCACGTCACTATTCGGAGTTTGTTCGCCGCGGGCAACCGACCCGAAAATACCGATGCGCTCTATGCCATATTCGGAGGCGTGTTTTTGCTTGTAATCGTGCAATAGCTCCATATACTCTCTCGTTGTTCTCATTTTTGCTGTTATTTTCTTTGCAAAAGTAACACTTTATTTCTAACTATCCAAATTTTAGAAAATTTTTTACTACTTTTGTACTCGAAAAACAATTAATTTCAATGAAAAAACAAACATTATTTCTATTGTGCGCTTTGGCGTTTGTCGTCTTCACATTTAAGAAAAAGAATGCCCCTGATGCTGCCGATGAGCATCTCTACCTGCTTGTTGGTGCCTATTCCGATGGGACGACGGCGGGGATTTCTGTGTATGATTTTGATACGCAGACGGGTGATTTTGATTTTCGGAGCGATGTCAAGGGCATCATTAACCCGTCCTATTTGGCTGTTTCGTCTGACGAGCAGATGGTTTATGCGGTCAATGAAACGTCGGAGGGTGCCGTCAGCGCGTTTCGCTTCGACAAGGATGCCGCTACTTTGAGTTTTCTCAATTCGCAGCCTGCCAATGGTGCCGACCCCTGTTTTATTGCCGTTTCGCCCGGGCAGGCGTTTGTGGCTACGGCGAATTATTCCGGCGGCAGCCTGTCGGTGTTGCCGCTTGCGCCGGATGGTCGCCTTGAGCCGGCGTGGCAAGTGCTCACTTTTGACGCAGGGGCGACACACCATATACATACCGTGCGGTTTGTTGGGGGAGTAGGCTCGAATGTCCTTGCGACGGACTTGGGCGCAGACAAGATTTATATCTTCAATTCGCGCTTTGAGTTGCTCAAAACGGTGGATACGCCGCCGAAATCGGGTCCCCGACACATCGCTTTTCATCCGGAGGGGAAATTTTTGTACGTCATCAATGAGTTGTCGGGAACGGTGCTCGCATACAGCCACGAGGAGGGTGTTATTGCGAAACAAATTCAAGAGATTGCGTCCGACATCACGCCAGGGGCAGGGGGGAAGGGCAGTGCCGACATCCACATCAGCCCCGACGGGCAGTTTTTGTACGCCTCCAATCGCCTGACTGCCGATGGCATCGCGATTTTTCGCATCGACCCCGCCAACGGCACGCTTGCCCGGGTGGGCGAACAGCCGACGGGCATCCATCCGCGCAACTTCATTTTGACCCCAAACGGCAAATTTCTCCTGTGCGCCAACCGCAACAGCAACAACATCCAACTGTTTGCCGTCAATCCCGAAACCGGCTTGTTGCAGGACACGGGGAAAGTCATTAAAATGAGCAAACCTGTTTGTTTAAAATGGATTAAGCACTAAATGTGGAAAAACACTTTAACGTTAAAAATTCATAAATTAATGCAGCAGGTTAATTTTTACTTGCAATTTAGTATATAAATAGTTTTCGTGTCCCGCAGGGACAGAATGTGCATAACCGTAGGTGGAGCGAAGCGTAACCTACGGTACAGGCATCATCCACCACTCTTAGCCCTGCAAGGGCGGCATTATCATAATCTCGCCCTTGCAGGGCTTAGGAAAGGAATAGTGCACCTCTCCGTAGGTTGCGCTTCGCTCCACCTACGGTTATGCACATTCTGTCCTTGCAGGACAAAGCCAGCAAGCAAAAAAAAGCCCCCACCTCGCGGCAGGAACTTTTTCAAAATAGAGTAGTTGGCTTAGAACAAATAGCCAACGGAAATCCCGATGTTGCCGTTTTTGAGTGAATCATCATCATCATTGGATATATTTGCCAAGCCCAAATTGTATTGAACTTTGGCATATATACTTCCAATTTGATAACCAGCACCAATGTTTAAACCAAAATCCAGAGCCTTGAACATCTCGTCTGAGCCGAATTTTATGTCATTGCTACCACTTTCACCACCGCCTTCCCATTTAGCAGTGCCGGAAAGTCCATAACCTACATACGGACCAGCAAAAACGAGAAGTTTAGAATCGCCAAGTGCAAGTTTATACGTTGCATTAATCGGCAATTGCAAATAATTCAACGTCATAGTCTGAGAGCCACCATTGCGTTCCTCTTTAGCTCCTCTTTGCGCGAAAAGCAATTCGGGGGCAATGGAGAAACTCTCAGTCAGGGCATAATCAACCACTACACCCGCTTGAAAGCCCGGTGTGAACTTTAAGTCGTCCGTACCATCTCCCGAGAAAGTGGACAAATTCAATCCGGCGGTAACGCCAAATTTCAACCCTTGTGCACTCACTGTTGCTGCGCTCAATGCTACAGCCATAATTAAAATTACCTTTTTCATTGTAATCATTGTTTTACGTCCGTTCCTTAGACGGACAATTAATTTAGAACATTTATTTTTTTTTGTACCGAAGCAGATTGTTCTGCCGATACGCACATAAAAAAAGCGTGGTACTATTTGAAGTATCCCGCTTGCGATGGTATTTAGCGAAACCTGTAAAGGCAGAATAAGTAAAAGTCCACGCTAAACACGTGAACATTCTAACTTAACCTCTCCTTTACTTAAAATCGCTAAATTTATCGCAAGAAAGAATAATTTAAAATGCTTTTTCCAATCTTAAAATGTGCGTATTACCGCATCTATGTCATCATAATCTCCTATAATTTAAAATGTTATCACTCGTATTCACTCATTCCTTCGAGTAAATATCGGTTACAAAGGTAGCAACTATTTTTGAATTATCAAAACTTTTTTCGCTTTTTGCAAAAAAAATCGCAAAAATATTTGGCGGTTTCAAAAATTAGTTGTACCTTTGCGCCGTCTTAGAGAAAAAAGACGTTCGGGCGCTTAGCTCAGTTGGTTCAGAGCATCTGGTTTACACCCAGAGGGTCGGGGGTTCGAGCCCCTCAGCGCCCACGGAGACGGCAGTTAAGAAGAGTTTTTTTTAGCTGCTTTTCTTTTCGGTAGAGGATTGTTCGATAGAGGATTGTTAGCTCAGTTGGTTTAGAGCGCTGCCTCGACAAGGCAGAGGTCACTGGTTCGAGCCCAGTACGGTCCACGAGCGCGGTGTTTGTAAGATAAAAAAAGGGGTATTAGCTCATCCGGTAGAGCGCGACACTGGCAGTGTCGAGGTGAGCGGTTCAAGTCCGCTATACTCCACGAAACGGCATACAAAAGCCCCTGTAAAATTCACATTTACAGGGGCTTTCTACGCTATAATTGCTGTTCGCGTTGTTTAATCCAAAATTTTGATGCGGATATTTTTGTACCACACATCATCGCCATGGTCTTGCAAGCCGATATAGCCTTCGTGAGCCTCTCCACCAAGATTTTTCAGCAACTCAAAAGCGAGCGGCCATTTTTCCTGGCTGAATTTGCTTTTTTGCAGCAGTTCTGTCCATTGAGGTGTCCAGAGATGGTATTCGACCACGTTTGCGCCGTTTTGTTTGTGCACAACGGTGCCCTTGTAGACCATGATGCCTCCCGTGTTCCATTCGCCGAACGGCTTGGAATTTTGCGGAACAGCGGGAATCATATCGTACAAAGAAGACGATTTGCGGTTGCCGTTTTCGCCTAACTTTGCATCGGGATGATTTTCGTTGTCCAAAATCTGGTATTCCGGTGAGGAAATGTAGATGGGTTGGTCTTTGACCTCCTGCGCCAGGAAGAAGACACCTGAATTGGAGCCTTTTGCCACTTTCCAGTCGAAACTCAATTCAAAATTTTTGAATTTGTATTCAAACATGATGTCGCCGCCGGTCTGGTCCTGCGCTTCACCGGCACCGCTACCGGCAAATCTGATGGCACCGTCTTCGATGACCCAACGCGAGGGCATTTCACCCTTGCCATAGCCTCTCCAGCCTTTGAACGATGTGCCGTCGAACAGGGTAATGAACCCGTCGGCGTCCTTCGCAAACTCATCCAGATTGACTTGTGGCTTGTTGATGACCACATACGCCGGAACGCCGTTGGCTTCCGGAACCTCTGTTTCACACTTGCCACAACATGCAGCTTCTTCTGTTGTTGCTTCTGCTGCATCTGCCGCCTTTTTCTTGCAAGCCGTCGTCACTGTGGCGAAAGCCAGCAAGGCTACTAATAAATAATTTAACTTTTTCATTTTTTCTTATTTTTTATTTTTAATTTCTAATTACTTCGGCATTTCCGGCAACGACCAACCATTGCGATACTTATGATTGATAAGTTCGGAGGCAAATGCTTGCGCGTTCACCGGGTCTGTCCATGTTTTATTGAAAGAAGGATGACCATCGTGGATAGTGAATCCGTCTTTAATAACCGTTTCAATGGTTTCGGTTGCGCCAATGTTTGTGAACTTCATGTTGGGACCATCCCAATGCAATTCTTTGTTCAATGCTTGCAACCGTACAGCCAACACTCCCATCACCACCATTTCATTGAACGGACCTGCCTGCGCGAAGTCAGATTTTGAAGGTGTACGATTAGAGGCACTTTCTTTCGCGGCACGCACCCAATCCATTTCATGGTTGGTGGTAACGCGACGTTCGGTTTTAGGCGCATTGGGCACACGACCCGACAAGAGCCATGGGTCTGCACCATAGCAGTTCGTAATCAGCGTATCTTTGGTGCCGTGGAAGATTACCAAACCGCCGCCACTGCCCATCAGTTGCTTGCCGGCAGGGAAACCTTTCGGACGGTCAGGCATCATGCCGCCATCGTACCAATGTACTTCCACTTCCGGAAGACCCACCTTAGGTAAGTTTTCACGAGCAGGGAAAGTCAATTTAACGTGTTGCGCCTGTGGTGCACATTCATTCAACAACAGGGTAGAGGAGCCTTCCACTTTCGTGGGGTAGCCCAATTTCAGACCTGTGAACACCGGATGCAGGATGTGGCAAGCCATATCACCGAGAGCACCTGTGCCGTAGGGCCACCAGCCGCGCCAATTCCACGGATGATAGATGGCGTTGTAAGGACGCACGGCTGCCGGACCGGAGAACAAATCCCAATTCAGCGTAGAAGGAATTTTGTCCACTTTATCCGGTGTATTCAATCCCTGTGGCCAGATAGGACGGTCGGTAGCGGCTTCCACTTTGAGCACTTCGCCGATTTCGCCATTCCAAATCCATTCGTTGGAAAGATTAACACCTTCGCCCGATGAGCCTTGATTACCCATCTGGGTAGCCACTTTGTGCTTCGCGGCTAATTTCGTCAGCAGGCGCGATTCATAAACCGTGTGTGTCAGCGGTTTCTGAACATACACGTGCTTGCCCAGTGCGATGGCATTGGCGGCGATAATCGCGTGCGTGTGGTCGGCTGTGGCAACGATAACGGCATCGATGTCTTTGCTCATTTCGTCATACATCTTGCGCCAATCCCAATACTGCTTGGCTTTGGGATGTTCTTTGAACACGCCGCCGGCGTATTTCCAATCCACATCGCACAAGGCTACGATATTCTCCGTACCCTTCACCGCATTGATGTTGGAATGCCCCATACCGCCGATACCAACAGCAGCGATATTAAGTTTGTCACTCGGAGCTGTCACTCCACTAAGATTTTTGCCCATCACGAAACTTGGAAGAATCGTCAATCCGGCTGCAGCAAATGTGCCTTTTTGAAGGAAATCCCTTCTTGACATTGAATTTGACATAATACTGAATTAAAATATAACTTATTAATAATTAACTCTTTGGGGTGCCATCTTTAGTGGTTTTTTTGAGAATAATCCTCTTTCACAAAAGCGGCAGCGTTCAAATAATCCAAACTTGCTTTGACGGATTCAACTTCCGGCAAATCATACTTCTCAACCTCCACAACAAGGTATTTGGTGGCAGAATCAATGTTGGTAAACAACTCTTCAAAGTTCATAAAGCCACTTTTGCCCAGTTCTTTTTCGTCTTTCACATGAAGCAATTCGAAGCGTCCGGGATATTGTTTGAACAACTCGGCTGCCGGGCGCCCTCCTTTTTGGCTCCAATAAACGTCCAATTCAAAGACAACATTTGCCGGATTGGTGTTCTGAACCATGTAATCATACATCACCGTGCCGTCTTCATACACTGTTGTGAACTCACGGTCATGGTTGTGATAACCAAATTTCAGACCGGCAGCAGCACATTTTTCGCCAATCTGATTGAAGTAGTCGCAGTAGGCTTGCAAGCCTTCCACCGTGTCGAGGTCAGGCATCGAAGGCATCACAATGTACTTCATGCCTGCGGCTTTGTGCGTGGCGATACACTTGTCCCACCAAGCCCAGACTGCCTCCATGTCGGCATCCAAATCCTGACGCACATGG
>BNTR01000084.1 GCA_025996755.1 Bacteroidia bacterium | reverse complement strand
TTGTCCCGCAGGGACAGCACTTTATTAACCGTATGCTTTAGCTTACGGACAAGACTAAATCATGCTCTCTCAAGTCCCGCATGGGACGACACTTTATTGGCTATATCTAATGTGTCGTCCCTGCGGGACTATGAGGTTGTTGTCATTCCCGTACCGTAAGCTAAAGCATACGGTTAATAAAGTGCTGTCCCTGCGAGACAAAGCCACAAATTACTTGTATGATGCTATTTAGTGGTATGATTGCGGATAATCATTAAAAATTATGTCATTTTTTTTGCAATTTGCAAAAAAATCCTCAAAATTATTTGCATAATTCCAAAATAATTTCTTACCTTTGCCGCCGAAAAATGAAATAAAGCAACGAAAATGAAAAATTAGAATTATAAAATATTGATAAAAGGGCTTTTAGCTCTTATTCTCTCGTATCTGAAAACTGGAAATTTTCAAACCGAAAGTGAGAATAAGTTAGCGAAAGTTCACGCTGTAAGGCGTGAATTGTTTCGTACTTATTTACTTACAGCGGTTTTTCCAGTACCAAGATACGAAAATAAGCATTCAACGAGCAGTCACGCTTTATGTTTGCAGAGTTTAAGAGTTTAGGGCATAAACTCTTAAACAAGATGAGATATAAAATTTTAAAAGTTCATACGAAGAACATATAGTTAGCCACATCAGGGTTATTTTCCTTGGTGTGGCTTCTCGCGTGTATAGTCATTGCGGGCTTGTCCCGCAATGCAATCAATAAAAACAAGTATAAAAATTAAAAAATAAAAGTTATGAATAAAGAAGAAAAAGAAAAAGTTCCGGAAGTATTATACAAATATCGGAGTCTTGAGAATTGGCAATGGTTTGTAGACATTTTGCTCATTAATCGTTTATATGCAGCAAAATACAAAGATTTGAATGACCCAATGGAAGGAAAATACTATTATCATTCCGGACAATTGGATGAAAAAACACGAGACAAATTAAGAGACGAAAAAGCAAATCTAAGAATTTGTTCCTTGTCGGAGACAAGCGATAATTCTCTAATGTGGTCTCACTATGCAAATGGGCATAAAGGAGTTGCCATAGGAGTTGCCATAGATGACAAACGTTACGATGTTGGTAAAATTCATTATGATGGACAGTCTTTTGTTAAGCAAAAGGATTTTAGTGATAGGTTAGCAAAAGAAATTTTGCAGCATAAGTCTGACATTTGGAAATATGAAAATGAATGGAGAGTATTTTCTGACGACTACGAATATATTGATGTGAAAATTATAGATATCATTCTCGGGAATAGGATGGATGATAAAGATAAAAAGTATATCAGAAATCTTGTTGACAGAATAAATCCGGACATTAGAGTAAAAGAACAATTTTAATTTAATTATTTATCTTTATGAAAAAGAGATTTGGTTTATTTATTGTAGACGACGCTTTTTGCGTTTGTTTAGGAGGCGCCTTTACCATGCTTTGCATCGTAGCGTTGGTACTTGGTGGAATTGTGTTGAGTGGATGTACTCCGGAGGACGATGAACCCATCATCATTCCCGTGGAGAGTGTTATCATTAATAATGAGGACTTATCGATGGAGACTGGTACTACTGCTTTATTCAGTGCATGGGTGTTTCCGCTTAACGCCAGTGAGCAGGGTATTGAGTGGGAGAGTGATTCTCCGCTTGTTGCCAGTATTAATTCGTCGGGGTTAGTTACGGCACATACTGCTGGCAACGTGATTATCGTTGCCAGGAGTGTTGATGGTCATAAGACGGCGCATTGTGCAATCACGGTGACTAATCCTAAGTATGTGTATGGTGAATGGGTTAGTGGCGTACGTTATTTCCCAGTGAGACAGGTATTTATTAATTGTTCGCCTAGTGATGTAGGTTTGACTGTCTTTGACCCTTACAAGCAGCCTCCGATCCCTGATTACATTGATTTTTACTCAGTGATTGATTCTGTGAATGTAGCGTTCGAGGATGTTGGCGTACAATTTTATCTTGCCAAGGACACGGTTATAACTACTAGTATGAGTTTTAGTAATGATTCTAAGAATGTTTATCCTGATCCTGGTGCGGCTGATAGTAGGATGATCAACGTGTATTACGTGGATCATTTTTTAGGTATGGCTGGTTGGGGCGATTACCCCAATAAGACGTCGGTGCTACCTGAGGATCTTTCTTGGTATCTGTCTAAATTTAAAATACAGATACAGTACGTGACTCAGGCTGATCTGTCGACTCTGATTCATGAACTTGGGCATTTCTTTGGATTAAAACATGTGTATGACAATCCCTTATATCCTAACAATTACATGGGAGACGGGAGTTCAATTAAGGGGGCTGTTTTTACTGCTGATCAGAAGGCTCGTATGTTAGAGTGTTCTTTCTGGTTTACTA
Organism: Bacteroidia bacterium; assembly: GCA_025996755.1. Lineage (GTDB taxonomy): Bacteria > Bacteroidota > Bacteroidia > Bacteroidales > Azobacteroidaceae > Azobacteroides. The sequence continues at coordinate 9,870 of BNTR01000084.1, read as the reverse complement.
ATGATGTATTAGTTAGGGGTAGGACGGAACGATGAAGAATGAGGCGTGTGATGCCTAATTATTTTGATTCCTCGGAGTATGCAGACACTCGTTCACCTCGATTGAAGAGGGAGATACGAGGTATTCTCGACAAGTTATGCAACCTAAGAGGACCGTTTGAAAAGTGGCGTTCGTCTAGTGATTAGGACGTATATCGGGTGACCGGTATGAAACATTGGTTTGAATCCTTTACGCCATTCCTTTAGGAATGGGTCGCTCGGTAGGAAACGCTATTTCGTGATATGATTGCGGATAATCGTAAAAAAATTTGTACCTTTGCACCATGAAAAAGAGCATTTTATTCATATCGTTGGTGTGTTTGTGCGGCGGAAGCGGTGCGTGGGCGCAAATCAGCCACGGCGGGAGTCCGCGATTTCCTGAGATGCACCAATTGAGAAGTGTGAGGGCACTAAAGCCTGATTTTATTGCGATGCCGCGTTTTAACAGGGACTCCGTGTTGCGTGCCAATGAGCAGAACGAGCGGGGTATGCAGCGGGTCTATCCTTTTGCCTGTAAGTTTGTTACGCATATTGAGCGGGGGCGCGACGGCTCGGAGGTCGTGCTGGACGATGGCACGCGCGTTTGGCAGGTGGGGATTGCCTCTGAGGGGGCGTATTCCATCAATGTGCTGTTCACGGAGTTTGACATTCCGGAGGGCGCGCAACTTTTTCTGTATAATAAGGAGCACTCGCACGTGATTGGGGCGTTTGATGCGCGCAACAGTTCGCCCGAAAAAAAGCTGCCGGTGCGTCCCGTGTATGGCGATTCGATTTTTGTGGAATATTCGGAGCCTGCCGATGCTGCCTTTCGCGGGCGGCTGGTGGTGGGTGAGGTCAACCACGACTACCGCGGCGTGCTGCGTATAGAGCCTCAACCGGATACGGCATCATGGATTAATCCCACTGGCAGGGCTTATTTGTGTATGCCGGATGCCTGGTGCACGGATGATGCCGATGCCCGGTTGGTGCGCTCGTCCCTTTTGTTGATAGTCGATGGAACTTTGGTAAGTTCCGGCAATTTGATAAACAATACCGAGAACAACGGCAGAGCCTATGTTTATACCAGCGCACACTGCCTGAATGAGGGAGGGCTGAAAGCACTTGACAATTTTTATCAAGAAAAAGCCCAGACAGCCATTGTTTTTTTCAATTACAATCGTCCTGTGTGTGGCTCGGAGATGAAGGGTGTGGAAGAAATGTCGCTGGCAGGGGCGCGTGCAGTCGCTATTTCCGGGATGAAAGACATCGCCCTGCTGGAATTTCAAGACACGCCGCCGCCTGAGTACAATGCCTATTATGCGGGGTGGAATGCGAATCCTAATCCGCCGCCGCCTTTCACTAATCTGCATCATCCGGGGGCGGCGGTAACCAAATACGGCAAAACAAATAGTGTAGAACTCTCCTCGTGGTATGGTCCCGAGCCCTTTGATAAAAATTCGCATTGGAAAGTGCCGTCGTGGATTGTTGGCTCCACGCACGGCGGCTCGTCCGGCTCGTCTCTCTATGACAGCAACGGCTTGATTATCGGCGGATTAACCGGCGGAAAATCCACCTGCTCGGGCACCTCACCCGCCGGACAGTACGATTATTTCAACTCCCTCAATATCGGGTGGACAACCCCCGGATGGACGGACAGCATCAACACCCCCAACAGCACCGACAGAATCAACCCGTTAGTAGCCGCCTTAGCCCCTAATTCGTCCGCCACACAGTGTGACGGATACGACCCGCACGCCGACAATCCATTCAAGCGCATCAGGGAAGCAAATTCCACTTTGGACGGCAGAAGTCCGGGCAAAAGCAGCAAGGTTACCAAATCCTATACCGCGGCTGAAAATTGCCAACTGTTTGGGCTGTTCATTCAGATGCCGTTTATGCAGGAGAAAGCCTCCGCGACCGTTCAGGTCGTTGTGGCGGGACAAACGGTGGTCAGTCAGCCGTTTGAGCCTACTTTTGCGGAGTATGGCAGCGACAACTTGCCGAGGACGATGACCGAGCCGACGGAGTCGTACCTTGCGTTCAGCGAGCCGGTGGACATAGGCACGCAGTTTGAGGTGGTTTATCAAATTGCGGAGGACACTCCGCCGAAATTTCCGGACGCGATTTATCCGTGGGTGCGCGGTGGTGGCGATAGTGGTGGCGACGGCAGCGATTTTTCCTGCATATCCAACCTCATCGTGCAAATTTGGGACAACGTGCTGTCGGTGCGCAGCAACCCTAAACTGTATGGCTATGAATTTGCGGCATACCAATGGCAGAAAAATGGTGTCGATATGGAGGGCGAAACAGCGGGCAATCTGTATTTCAGCGACTTGGAACTGCCGGACATTTACACGGCTGAATACTCTGTGCGCCTGACCACCACCGCCGGACGGACGCTGCAATCCTGCCCCATAAAACTAAAACTCCAACGGGTGGATGCCCCCCCGCTCCAAAGCCATCCCAACCCCACATCGGGGACTGTCGTGATTAAAGACACCGCCGTCAAAACCGGCGACAGAATCGAAATCTACAACCTCAACGGACAACTGATGCGGCAATTTTCAGCCCAAAACGAACAAACGACCATTGATATATCTTCCTTTCCGACAGGAATTTATATCCTGAAAGTAAACAACAAACAAATCAAAGTAATAAAAAGATGAAGCAGACAATCATAGCAATCGGTTTATTACTTTGCGCAGGCGGCTTAAATGCACAAACGCAACCCGACAACGAGTGGAGCATCTACTTGGGTATTGGCAGCAGAACGCACAATATCGCTACCAGAGGCGTGCGTGCCGACATCGGCGGCAGACGGGGCGTTGATTATACCCGCTTTTTTTTGCCCTATTTTGGCATGTCCACCGGCGTGGGGCTGACTCTGTCCGACTATGCGATTATGCCCAAGGGGTTTGTAGCCAAGTCGGTAATAATTTCCACGCCTCCCGGCTTGGATTATAATTTCTATCTACGCACCCGCTACGACGACATTAGGGAGACCGCTCTTTTGCAAATTCCCCTGATGCTGCGTTTTCAAATTCCCATAAACGCGAATTTTTTGTACATTGCCGTTGGCGGCGAATATGGCATCCCCGTGACGGCTTCGGGCACCCGCACCGATTATGGCTATTCGGATGAAACCGGGCTAAAATACGAAAATATGCCCGAGCGCGGTTTTATGACCCTGCCGGGCAGATATTCCATCCCAGTCGGCGATTTAGACCGGAAAGACATCGTTTCGGTCGCGGCAGAAATAGGCGGCAAATGGCATCTTGTACAAACCTCATTCCTCTACACCGGCGTGTATCTGAATATGGATGCGCACGACCCGACTTCCAATATGGACGTTGGCTTCAAGATTGGTTTTGCTTTCGGACATTAGGCAAAAAAGCGGTAATCAAGCCGATGAGCGGCAAGAATGAGCAGATGAAATAGACGTGCTCGATGCTCGTGCTGTCCGCCAATTTTCCCAGATACGCCGAGCCGAGTCCGGCAACGCCAAAGGCGAAGCCGAAGAAAAAACCCGCTATTAGTCCCACTCTGCCCGGCATCAGTTCCTGCGCATACACCAGAATGGCGGAAAACGCCGACGAGAGGATGAAACCGATGCAGACGCTGAAAACAACCGTCCAGAGGAGGTTGAGGTGCGGCATCGCCAGTGTGAACGGCGCCACGCCAAGGATGGAAATCCATATCACATATTTGCGCCCGATGCGGTCGCCGATGGGTCCGCCCAAAAAGGTGCCCACAGCCGCTGCAAAGAGGTATAAAAACAGAAAATACTGCGAATGCTGGATGCTCACGCCGAATTTATGTATCAGATAAAACGTGTAGTAACTTGTGATGCTGGTGAGGTAGATGTATTTAGAAAAAATCAGCACGAGGAGTATCCCGATGGAGAAATACACCTTCTTTGGGGAGATATAATCGACCGAGCCGTGCTTCGCTATTTTCGGCTTTTCGGCGGGCGCGAGGCGATACAAATTCGCTCTGTACCAACGACTTATGCGTAGCATCAGCAGGATGCACCCCAGAGCCAGGAGGGAAAACCATATCAGGTTGGACTGCCCGTAAGGGGCTATCAGCAGGGCGGCTAAGAGCGGACCGAGCGAACTCCCAAAATTGCCGCCGACCTGAAAAATGGACTGCGCCAAGCCCCGTTTGCCGCCGGAAGCCATGTGTGCCAGCCGGGAAGCCTCCGGATGCAGCACCGACGACCCCAAGCCGGTCAGTGCCACCGAAAATAAGACCATCGGAAAGGTGTGAGCAAACGACAGCATCACCACCCCAATCATCGAAAAAGTCATCCCAACGGGCAACGAATAGGGCAGCGGCTTTTTATCCGTGTACCAGCCAATGACGGGCTGAAAAATCGACGAGCAGAGTTGAAACACCAGCGTAATCAGCCCCACCTGCGAGAAATTGAGAGCCAAGCCCTCCTTCAAAAGCGGATACATCGCCGGAATAAGCGATTGCAGCGTGTCGTTAGACAGGTGCATAAAAGAAACCGCCAGCAGCACCGTCATAGCCGTGTTGTTGAGCGATTGAGTAGAATTTGATGCGTCGTTATTCATATTTTTTCTAAAATGAAGGCGCAAAGGTACAATTTTTTTTGGGTTAATTCTTTCTTTTTTTATACAAATTTTGATACCGCTCCATCAGTTGCAATTGAATTTTACCGGAAATCAAATCCAACTCTTTTTTCAACGCAGCCAATTCTTGTGCATTAAATAATTCCACATCGCTAACCAAGTCGTTTCCTGCTTTTTTCAAATCCTCGCTGCTTGATATTCTGCCGTCATTGAGGTTCTCCAAGGCATTATGAACTTTCTGCAATGTAGGGAGTTTTTCTTTCAATTCAAATAAAACGTTGTAGAATGGCTCAACATGGTCTATCACAATATTTTGGAGCGTATAGGTGCAGATTTCCTCCTTGCTATCTGTATTTGCAACAACCGTGTGCAATTTGAATTTATCATTGATTACAACCGTTCCATCCCTGCTAATATCCAATGTGTTCAGATTTTTGAATGGTATAGTGGTGCTTTCACCTGTATGAAGCACTATCTTATCAATTTGAGCATCAATCCACTTGTCAAAGAATTTTCGGTCGTTTTCATCTCTGTAAAATAGTTTCTTTAAAACGCTGATAGGAAAATATAAAAATTCATAGTATCTATCTTGCGTAATCAGACGAAAAAAGAAGTTTTTCCGGAGTTCGTCTTTGTCGTAATGACAAATGCTATCTGACTGTTGTGCCTTTGGACGCGGTTGCTTGAGCAATTCGCTGTTTTTCTTTAACGTTTTAAGAAATTCAAGGTAGTTTTCATTGCCTAACACTGCTCGTGGCACATGACTACTTCTTGATTCACTGAATTTATGAAAGGATGTACCTTTCTTATAAATATCAGTTTGCAATTGATTGATATCTGCATAGTCTATAAAAGGATTATAGCCATAAGCCTTTGCAAATTCAGCAGCACATTCAGACAACAGTTCAAAGCCATCTTCTCGGGTTGAGAAATAATGGGACACATCTTTGGCATCTTTCTCTTTCAGATACCAATCAACAAAATTTACAATTACATTTTTCATTTTTATCATTATTTATGTTAGACAGATGCCTTGTGGTAAACTAAAGGGGAAGCACCAACCGGAAGCCAACGAGGTCGTTGCCGCCGCCGGGCATGTTGCCAGTACGAAAAGACACGCGGCAGTACTCCGCCTCCCAGCGCCAGCTGCCACCGCGTATCACGCGCATCGAACCGGTTGTAGCACCTGTAGGATTGTTTGCACTTGATGGATAAGTGTCGCCAAGCCAATCACTACACCACTCCCGTAAATTACCGCTCATATCATAAATGCCCAACTCATTGGGGGCTTTCGTGCCTACAGGATGAGTCTTACTATCGCTATTGTCGGAGTACCACGCCACATCGTCGCTCTCATTGCTACCACTATACTCGTAGTTATGCGTACTCTGTCCACCCTTAGCCGCATATTCCCACTCCGCTTCTGTCGGCAAACGATAATTTTTGCCGGTCTTTCTGTTTAGTGCAGCTAAAAAGGGCTGTATGTCATCATTATAGCCGACATAATACATCGGATAATTGTCGCCCACACCATGACCACTTGTTGGTGCCAATCTTGGCCAGCTGCCCATCACATCCCACCACTGTTTTTGTGTAACCTCGTATTTCCCTATTTGGAAACTGCTGAGGGTTACCTCTGTGCCATTGAGTGTGGTGATGCCTCCCGCCACGGTTACCATTTCAGGTTGCTCAAAAGGAGCCGCCGAAGCTGCTGCTTGCGTAACAGTTACCGTCTTAGCGATTGTTCCCGCAGTAACGGTGATAGTCGCCGAACGGCTACTCGCAGTGGTGTTTTCCGCCACACTCACCGTAATTGTGCCATTGCCTGTGCCGGAAAGCGGGCTGAGCGTGCACCATCCGGCATTACTGCTAACTGTCCACGCACTATTGCTTGTTACGGCAATAGAATAATTCGCCGCGGTGGCAGTTGCCGAAATCGCCGTTTTGTCAAGCGTCAAAGTCGCGTTTGCCGCCTCTTGCGTGACAGTTACCGTCTTCGTTGCTGTCCCGTCAGTAACAGTAATAGTTGCCGAACGGCTGCTCGGAGTGGTGTTTTCCGCTACATTCACCGTAATCGCCCCGTTGTTTGTGCCCGCAACGGGGCTAATCGTGCACCATCCGGCATTACTGCTAACCGTCCACGCACTATTGCTTGTTACGGCAATGGGATAACTCGCTGCGGTGGCAGTTGCCGAAATCGCCGTTTTGTCAAGTGTCAAAGTCGCGTTTGCCGCCTCTTGCGTGACAGTTACCGTCTTCGTTACTGTCCCGTCAGTAACAGTAATAGTTGCCGAACGGCTACTCGTTGTGGTATTTGCCGCCACATTTACCGTAATCGTCCCGTTGTTTGTGCCCGCAACGGGGCTAATCGTGCACCACCCGGCATTACTGCTAACTGCCCACGCACTATTGCTTGTTACGGCAATGGGATAACTCGCCGCGGCGGACAATGCCGAAATCGCCGTTTTGTCAAGTGCCAAGGTAGCGTTTGCCGCCTCTTGCGTGACAGTAACCGTCTTCGTTTCTGTCCCATCGGTAACTGTAATAGTTGCCGAGCGGCTACTCGCAGTGGTATTTTCCGCCACATTCACCGTAATTGTGCCATTGCTTGTGCCGAAAGGCGGGCTGATTGTGCACCACCCGGCATTACTGCTAACTGTCCACGCACTATTGCTTGTTACGGCAATGGGATAACTCGCCGCGGCGGACAATGCCGAAATCGCCGTTTTGTCAAGTGTCAAAGTAGCGTTTGCCGCTTCTTGCGTAACAATTACCATCTGTGTTGCCGCTCCGACAGTAACGGTGATAATTGCCCAACGGCTACTCGTTGTGGTATTTGCTGCGACATTCACCGTAATTACTCCGCTGTTTGTGCCGGAAGTCGGGTTTATTGTGCACCAGCCGGCATCCGAACTAACCGAAGCCAACCATGAAACATTGCTTGTTACGGCAATGGGATAACTTGCCGCGGTGGGCGTTGCCGAAATACTTGTTTTGTCAAGTGTAAAAGTAGCGTTTGCCGCCTCTTGCGTAACAATTACTGTCTTAGTGATTATTCCGGCAGTAACGGTGATAGTCGCCGAACGGCTACTCGTTGTGGTATTTGCCACCACATTCACCGTAATTATCCCGTTGCCTTTGCCGGAAGTCGGACTGATTGTGCACCACCCGGCATCCGAACTAATCGTAGCCATCCATGACGCAACATTGATTGTTACGACAATGGGATAATTCGCCGTGGCGGACGTTGCCAAAATCGACGTTCTGTCAAGTGTCAAAGTCGCGTTTGTCGCCTCTTGCGTAACAGTTACCGTCTTCGTGATTGTTCCGGCAGTAACGGTGATAGTTGCCGAACGGTTACCTGTAGTGGTATTTTCCGCCGCATGCACCGTAACTGTTCCATTACCTGTGCCGGAAGACGGGCTGAGTGTACACCATCCGGCATTACTGCTAACTGTCCATTCACTATTGCTTGTTACGGCAAGAGAATAAGTTGCCTCGGTGGCAGTTGCCGAAATCGCCGTTCTGTCCACCGACAAAGTAGTGTTTGCCACCTCGGGGGTGGGGTCGTCGTCTTTGGCGCAAGAAGTGAACACTGCGCTTGCCGTGCCCATTGCGAGCAGCAAGCCAAAAAATGAAATGAATTTCTTTGTTTTCATACTGAATTTATTTTATTAAAATTAAAATTGCATAAATAGTGCAACAAACCTAACAGGTTTTGAAAACCTGTTAGGTTTTTCAACGCAACAAAAGCCGCCTTTTTTGAAGACAGCTTTTGCTTTTTTATTTGAAAAAATTTGTTTATATTACGCGCGCGAAGTACCCGTAAGGCATTTATACGCCGGATAATGTGTGTGTGTGTGTGTGTGTGTGTGTGTGTGTGTGTGTGTGTGTGTGTGTGTGTGTGTGTGTGTGTTTAACAAAATAATCAAGACCACCAAACATTTGGCAGTTAAACTTTGTTAAACTTTCACTATTTTTCGTGCACACATTCATACTGTTTTTCTTTTTCGGGGGCAAAGGTAAGAACTTTTTTTTAATTGTGCAAATGCTTTTTTCATAAGGTGGATTCGGTGGATTCAACTATGCAACTTTTCGGAGGCAAAAAAAGACAATTATTTTATAAATTAGTAAAAAAATGAACTATAAAGAAGAATTAAAAGAAATCTTGCCTTTCTTAGGGCACAGAAACTGGATTGTGGTAACAGATATGGCTTATCCCCTGCAAACGGCGCAAGGGATAAAGACCCTCTACACCAATGAATCCTACATGGATGTGTTGTCTTTCGCTTTTAACGAAATCGAAAAGGCATTACGGAATAAAATGTCTATATTTAAACAATATGATTATTGTATATGATACCTAAACTCATTTAAAACAGATAACAATAATGAAAAAAAATAGTTCTCTCTTTATTTTTTAGCACGCTTTTTAAATTAATTTGTTTATCTTTGCACCATGAGAAGATTTACTTACATAGAACAGATTAAAGACGTAATGCACAATACCGACCCCAAAGCGGAGGTTATTTTGTATGGCTTTGAGGCTCGTGGCGACGCTCGTTTCGATAGTGATATAGATTTGCTGATAGTAGTTGATAAAGAACGTCTATCTAATCAAGATATCACAGAGATTACTTATCCTTTGTATGATTTAGAATTGAAAAATGATTGCAAAATTACTATAAGCCCATTGGTTTATACCCGCAAACAATGGTATAATCGCCCTTTTCAAACGCCATTTTTTCTGAATGTAATGAATGAAGGTGTTAAATTACAATAAGTATGAAACAATTTTTGGATATTGAAAGTAAACAGGCATTGACTAATTATCGCTTGCAGCGAGCAAAAGAAACATTATTGGAGGCAGATGTTCTCATTCAAGGTGAATTTTATAATGCCGTTGTCAATCGACTTTACTATGCTTGCTACTATGTAGTTATAGCTCTCTTACTTAAGAATGATATTTCTGCCCAAACGCATCAAGGGGTAAAACAAATGTTTTCGTTGCATTTTATTGTGACAAAAAAAATTGAAAATACGTATTCGCGATTTTACTCTCAATTGTTCAATGATAGGATTAGTGGTGATTATGATGATTTTTTACACTATGATTATGAGAAAATTTCCGTCATTCGTCCACAAGCAGAAGAATTTATTAAAAGAATATCTATTGAAATAGACAAATATGACACATAACTTGGCTGAAAGCCTAAATTTTCATTCGGGCGATAGGCAAATATCCGATAATCATAAAT
>BNTR01000083.1 GCA_025996755.1 Bacteroidia bacterium | reverse complement strand
TTCACAGCTTACTCTCTTACGAAAGCCTGTAATAATGAATTACAGGCTTTCGTAAGAGAGTAAGCTGTGAACTCGTTACTAAATCGTTACCTACTGGAAATAATAAAAAATTAAGTTGCTTATTTTCAGTAAGTTAAATAGGAAAGTTCACTGCCCTTCTTCTCCGCTCAGAGTCGCTACCAACAGGCGACAAACAGCACACAAAGTCTGTAAAATTAGCATTTTACAGGCTTTTTTATTTAGCATATTTGTGTACAATGAAAAAAATACACTAACTTTGCAGAAATTTTTAAATAATATTGATATGGAACATAAAGTGTGGACATTGGATGAGAAAGTAAAAACCATCCTAAAGAGTTATGAGTTAAGTGATGCAGGGCAGTTGGAGGAAGCGAGGCGATTGCGAAATCAGGTGCCGTTGTCCCCCTATTTGGCAGAATGGGGTAAGAAATGGGTCGGACCGGAGTTCCTGATAGAAGCAGGATTTAATCTTTCAGAAGCGGAGGCTGAATATGGAAAAGACTGGCTTACTCGATGAAATACTCCGTAGCATGGACAGCATTACTCTCGGACGAAAAAAGATTGCCATTGAGGGAGAGGCAGAAGAGGGTCGGCAACTTCTCGCAAGGGGACTATCAATGGCACTGGTGGCTTTTCAAGGAGCAGGAGCTAATGCCAGCAATGACGTAGAAACCCTGATGCTTGCTGACCTCGCCTACCTGACAGAAGAACAGCATCATTGCCGCCCAACTGAAACGGGGCTGCTAAACAGTGTGACTGTGGCGATAGGGTCTTTCGAGGATGCCCTTCGCGCATATAAGGCTGTGCAAGATGCAGTGGGCTATAAGGTAGCCGAAATGACGTATTCCCGTCAGCAAAAATATCGCTACCATGGTATGCCAAAAGATGCTTTCCACAATGCTTGCATGGCACATCGCGCACGACTAAGCAACAACCTAAGCACTGCCGGAATCAATGATATTGAACGACAAGTCTATGCCCAACGCTTATCAAATATGATTGCTGTGCAAGATGCTTACGTGGCACGGCAACAAAGCGCGCTCGCATCAAATAATTGAGCTTGCTTTTTTGCGCAATATGAAGATATTTGAACGCAAAACAATACCCTATTTTCCCTTTTTTGTTCGTACATTTGCAAACAGTAACTTTAATATATATACATTATGAGTACGAAAAAAGTATTTCTTTCAACATTGCTGCTAACGGCTTGTGCTATAAGCAGTTGCGTTTGCCGCAATGATAGTGTGAACACCCAAATCATTGCCCATCGCGGCTTTTGGGACAAGTTGGGTTCGGCTCAAAATTCTATTTCGTCGCTGCACAACGCGATTGATTTCGGGGCTTACGGCTCGGAATTGGATGTGCACCTTACGCAGGATGGCTATGTGGTGCTTAATCACGACGACGACTATCAGGGCGTGAACATTCAGGGTGCTGCTTATGCCGACCTGTCGGCTCTGCGCTTAGCCAACGGCGAGCCTCTCCCCACGCTGCAACAGTGTATTGAGGTGGCGAAAACTCAGAACACGACGAAACTTATCGTTGAAATCAAGCCGCATCACTCGCTTGAAGCCGATGTCCGCGCGGCAAATGTGGTCGTGAAGGTAATCAACGAAAGTGGCATCGCCGACTTGACGGATTATATCTCTTTCAGTGCGGATATTTGCAAGGAACTGATTAAACTCAATCCTCAACACCGCGTGGCGTATCTGAACGGCGACAAATCGCCGCAAGAACTGAAAGCCGAAGGCTATTGGGGACTGGATTACAGCGAAGGCACGCTGCACGACCACCCAACGTGGATAAATGAGGCAAAGGAATTGGGGCTTACGACCAATGTGTGGACGGTAAACTCCCTCGACGAGATGCAATATTTCCTTCAGCAAGGGGTGGATTATATCACGACAAATCATCCGGAGTTGCTGAAAGGGTTGTTAAATTAACATTATACATTAATATAGTTATGAAAAAGTTTTGTTCTTCGTTTTTATTGCTGACATTGCTGGGGTGCTCCTCCGGCAACAAGCAGCCGGTTGATTACATTGACCCGTTCATTGGCACGGGCTTTCATGGGCACACCTATCCGGGTGCTACGGTGCCTTTCGGGGCGGTGCAACTCAGTCCCGACACGCGATTGGGCGATTGGGACGCTTGCAGCGGCTATCATTACAGCGACAACACGATGCTGGGCTTTTCGCACACGCATCTGAGCGGCACGGGGTGTATCGACCTGGGCGACATCCTGTTTCATCCAACCACGCGCGAGGCGAAACTGCAAGCCTCCGGCTATTTCTTTGAGCCGCTCGCTTTCTCGCACAAAAACGAATCGGCATCCGCCGGCTATTATTCCGTCAATTTCAAAGACGAGGGAATAAAGGCTGAACTGACCGCAACAACATACGCCAGTCTGCATCGCTATACCTATAAAAAAGGCAAAGAGCAAAACATCATCATCGACTTGGCGCACGCCTTGGGCGGGGATGCCATTGATGCTGCTTCTTTGGAAACGCGCTCCGACAACGAGATTGCGGGGATGCGCCTCACACAGGCTTGGACGCCCGACCAGGCGATTTATTTCGTGGCACAATTCTCCCAAAACTTCCAAGCGGCAGACCTCCTCAGCGACAAGGTGATGCGGCTCAACTTCGGCGTTTCAGACGGCAAGCCCATCATCGCGAGGGTAGGGCTGTCTATCGTGAGCGAAGCCGCGGCGCGCGACAATCTGGAGCACGATGTTAGCGGGTTCGATTTCGATGCGGTGTGCACGCAGGCGCGCGACCAGTGGAACACGGCTGTGTCCGACATCATCGTGGAAGGCTCGGAGACGGATAAAAAGAATTTTTATACGGCTCAATACCATGCCAAAATCGTGCCCAACATCGTGAGCGATGCCATCGAGCCGAAAAAACACTATTCGACGTTCTCGCTGTGGGACACTTATCGGACGTGGAACCCCCTGATGACCCTCACCAACCACGAATTGGTGAACGATATGATAAATTCATTCCTCGATTGGTACGACATCAACGGCGAATTGCCCCTCTGGTCGCTCTCGACGGGGGAGACCTACTGTATGATTGGCTACCACACGGCATCGGTGATTGCGGATGCCTACCGGAAAGGCATTCGGGGATGGGATGCCGAGAGGGCGTTGGCAGCCCTCAAAGTGTCGTCTAACATCAACCGCAAAGGCTCCGATTTCTATGTGAAGAACGGTTTTATTCCGTCCGATGTGAGAATAGAATCGGTGTCCTGCTTACTGGAATATGCTTACGATGATTGGTGTATCGCCCAACTCGCCAAAGACTTGGGTCGCGAGGCTGACTATCAGGAGTATTCGCAACGGGCACTTTCGTATATCAATGTATTCGACGGCGACACCAAATTTTTCAGAGGGAAAAAAGAGAATGGCAGTTGGGATGAGTTCAATCAGTTTATACCGGAGCAGGCTTATACAGAGGCAAATGCGTGGCAATACCGCTTTTCGGTGCCTCACGATATGAATGGTTTGATGCAACTTTTTGGCACAAAAGAATCTTTTGTGGAGCAATTAGACAGTCTGTTTATTATCGAATCCAGAATACCCGAAGAATTGAAAGATATTACGGGCTTAATCGGGCAGTATGCACACGGCAACGAGCCGAGCCACCATATCGCCTACCTCTACAACTATGTGGGGCAGCCTTGGAAAACGCAAGCCTTGACCCGCCGCATCCTCCGCGAAATGTACCAACCTACGCCCGAAGGAATTATTGGCAACGAAGATTGCGGACAAATGTCGGCTTGGTATATCATGAGCAGTTTGGGTATGTACCAGGTTTCTCCCGGCACAGATGAGATTTTGCTCACCACGCCGCTTTTCCCGCAAGCCACCATTAAATTAGGAAACGGCAAAACCTTAACCATTAAGGCGAATAACCCCGACAAAAACATCTACATCGACAAGGTTACACTCAATGGAAAAGAAATAACGAACAATTACGTTACTTACGAACAATTGATGGAAGGCGGCACGCTGGATTTCACTTTGAGCAAACAACCCAACCTCACACGCGGCGTTGCGGAAGAGACCTGTCCCTATTCGATGACCAAAGGGTTGGTAGTGTCCATTCCTACCACAACGCAAGACCTGGATTTGTTTGAAAATAAAGCAGCCGCAGATTTGGTTTCTGCCACTCCCGGCGCAAGCATTTATTACACTTTAGACGGTTCGGAACCTTCGGAAAAGGCTACGCTCTACACGTCTCCTATTCCGTTGGCATCGTCCAAAACAATCAAAGCAAAGGCATACAAAGATGGCTATGCGCCCAGCAAAACATTTTCCGTTGATGCCACGCTGGCAATTTTTGCCCCGCCGATGAAGGCAATCGCCAAAGAACGTGGCGTGAACTACCGCTACTACGAAGGCGAATTTCACAAGGTGGGCGACATCACCGAAAAGGCATTTGTCGAAAAAGGCATCCTGCCCGAGCCAAGTATCAAAGGCGCGAAGCAGGGCGATCATTTCGCCTTCATCTTTGAGGGAATTATTGAAGTGCCCGAAGATGGAATTTATGCCTTTATGACCAAGACCGACGACGGCAGCGTGCTCTATATCAACGGCAAAAAAGTGGTGAACAACGACGGCTCGCACGCGGCGTATGTGGTGCAGGGGCGTGTCGCGCTCCAAAAGGGCTGTCATACCTACAAACTGCTGTACATCGAAGACTACGAGGGCGAGAGTTTTGAATGGGGGTGGCGAAAGCCCTCGGCAGAGAAATTGGAGCCGGTGCCCGCGTCCATATTGTATGTAAAATAAAATTTTTAGCGGCGTTGCATTGTTATTTCAAAAAAAGTATTTACCTTTGCAGCATGAAAAAGCATCTTCTTTTGTCCCTTTCGGCAACGCTGATTATGTTCAGCGGCTGTTTGATTGAGAAAGCCGATACCCCCCGGATAGCCTTGTCGGTGGAACCACGGGAGATTATTGCAACTTCTACCGGCGGTATCTACACTATTGAAATAACAAGCATATATAAAAATTGGAAGGCTACGGTTGAAAATGACTATTGGTGGTGTACTCCTACACCCGAGGGCGACACCGACGGCAAATTGCTAACGCTCACTTTGGGACAAAATGAATCTTCAATCACTCGTAGTACCATTGTAACTATTACTTCTGTAAGCAGTACTTCGGACACATTGTCCGTAGAGGTTAAAGTAACTCAAGCCGGTCTTTCCGATGGTGAGCAGCCTCCGCCTCATGGCTTGTTTGTGGATATAACCTACCTTTCCGTTTCTATTTTTACCGCCCAGTATTTCATCCATGTAACGAGCAGTCATCCGTGGACGGCGGAGGTTACGTCAGGTTCTGGGTGGTGCTTCTTATCCAATGCTACGGGCGAAGGTGGACAAATAGTTACGGGCACAGGCAATGGGTCTATAACTTTGGAAACGAGAGACAACGAAACCCAGAGTGCGCGTACCGCAACCATAAGGGTTTATTCGGACGAATTAAACCAGGAAGTTACTATCTATATCTGGCAGGAGCCGAATACCTTCCTGGCTGTGGACCCCCAAAGCGGCATTGAGGTGCCCGTTGAAGGCGGGAGTTATTTCATTGATATAAGGAGTAATACGGAGTGGACGGTTGAGATTATTTCGGAGAACTCCGAGTGGTGCACGCTCTCGAATGCTTTCGGTTCAAACGAAGGAACGATTACGGTGACGGCGGAAGAAAATACGGATACAAATGTGCGCATGGCTATTGTAAGGGTTACGGCGGGCGCAGATGGCGCACGTCATGAAGACGTTGCCGTTTGGCAGAGGGGAGTACCCTACCTGGAGCTAACGCCAACAAGTATTGATGCCTCGTATGCACTGTCGAGTTACCAGTATTCCATATCGTGCAACAACGAATGGCAGGCAAAGGTTAGTTATAGCGATGCCTGTATTGCTGCTGGGGACACTTTGTGGTGTACACTATCCTCTTATTCCGGTGTAGAGGATAAAACGGTTACGGCGACTGTGTCGGTAAATTTCGAAGACATAGACCGCATCGCTTACGTTACCGTTACCTCCGTGGCGGGCTTGTCTGAAGTGATAACCATTACGCAAACAAAGCCGACCTCGGAATACCTTTATCTGAAGATGATAAAGGTGCCGGGCGGCACGTTCACGATGGGAGCCACGCCGGAGCAGGGGAAGGGCTTTTCGGATGAACTGCCCACGCACGAGGTAACGTTAAGCAGTTTTCAAATCATGCAACATGAGGTTTCGGAGGGGCAGTGGCGATATGTCATGGAAGGCGTGGGCGAAACACGACCATCGACTTTTGGTAGAGGCGACAATTACCCTGTGGAGAATGTTAGTTGGAACGAGGTACAGAAATTTATAGCGAGGCTCAATGAGTTGACGGGCAGGAATTATCGCTTGCCAACGGAGGCGGAGTGGGAATATGCGGCACGCGGAGGACAACAAAGTCGCAAGTTTAAATACAGCGGAAGCAGCAGGCTTGACGAGGTGGCATGGTATGGGGAGAACAGCTACGATAGAGACCTTCCTGATTGGCGTCAGGCAAAACACGCTATCCGCAGCAAAGACCCCAATGAATTGGGTATTTACGATATGACAGGCAATGTCTGGGAATGGTGCTCGGATGTCTATGACTTTTATAGTGATGAAGCGCAGGACAATCCTATGGGTCCCGAACCCAGTGAAGCAGAGGAGGAAGAAGAGGAAGAAGAGGGAGTGAAGGTTAAAAACCACGTGTTTCGCGGCGGGAGTTGGCTTGATATGGAGTCGGATTGCCACGTGTCGCGTCGCGGCAAAGGGCTATCCCTCGACTATCGCTATGCTGCTCTGGGCTTCCGTCTGGTGCTCCCGCTGGATGAATAAATTATATACGCAATAATATGAAAATTAAATGTTTTGCTTTTTTGCTGATTTTCGTAACTGCCTCCTGCTGTTCGGTCAAGGCGGACAAGGAGAACGCCTCCGAAAAACAGACGTTTGTCTATTCCATTCAGGGAACAGACACCTTGCGCCTCGACAAATACGACGCTCAAACAAGTGGGTCGGTTGTTGAGAACAAGCCGTGCGTGATTTTTGTTTTTGGCGGCGGCTTTGCGAATGGCACGCGCGACGATGCAGACTATCTGCCTTTCTATCGCCGCTTGGTCGAGAATGGCTATGTGGTGGTCGCTATTGATTACCGCCTGGGATTGAAGGAGTCGAAGACCCGGATAGACCTGTCGCAGGCAACGGAGGGCGAACTCGCGCAGTTTATTCCCGCTTTTGGTCGTGCCCTCACGCTCGCGGTCGAAGACCTTTTCGATGCGAGCCGCTATGTGCTGGCTCACGCCGAAGAATGGCACGTCAATCCCCAACGGATTTTTTCCTGCGGCTCGAGTGCCGGAGCCATCACGGTCTTGCAGGGCGAATACGAACTGTGCAACCGCACGCCGCCGGCTAAGTCCCTGCCGCAAGAGTTCAACTATGCGGGGGTCATATCCTTTGCCGGTGCCATCTTCACCACCAACGGTGCGCTGGCGTGGGCTTCCCCACCTGCCCCGACCTTGCTTTTTCACGGCAATGCCGACCGTGAGGTGCCTTACGGCATACTCAAAATGGGCGCGATTGGGATGTATGGCTCCGAATACATTGCCGGGCAACTCGCCGAAAGGGGTGCACCCTGCACTTTCTACCCCTTTGAAAATGCCGGACACGAAATATCCACCTCGCCCATGACCAAAAATTGGGACGAAATAGCCACTTTTCTGAAAAAGTAACGATGCCGCGAATCATCTTTCTCTCTGATTTGTCGGAGGAATATGCGAAAAATCTTTTGAAAGGCATTGTCCGCTATTCCAAAGAACCGACGCACGAGCCGTGGGTGCTGTGCAAAATGCCGCCATCGTATCCTGCCAAACACGGCATAGCAGGCGTGCTGCGCTGGGCAAAGGAGTGGAAAGCCGACGGCATCATCGGGCAGTTCTACGCCACCGACCACGTGAGGGTGTTTGCGAAAAACGGCATCATGGCAATCGCTCAGGAGTTTCAATCGCGCTTCACAACCATCCCCAACATCGCCGGAGCCAACCATTTGGCAGGCGAGATGTGTGCCGACTATTTCATCCGGAAGGGTTTTAAACATTTTGCCTTTTATGGCTTTAAAGACATCGTGTGGTCGTCTGAACGCTGCGAGGGCTTTGTAGGTGAGATTAGCAAATACCGCCTGGATAAGCATTTTTACGAATATCAGAACGCCGCTTTCACGAAACTTTGGGATTATGAGCCGAAATCGCTCATCGCGTGGCTAAAAATGCTGCCCAAACCCATCGCCATGATGGCTTGCGACGACAATCAGGGGCATCACATCACCGAAGTGTGCAAGCAATGCGGCATCAAAATACCCGAAGAAATCGCCCTGCTGGGCGTGGACAACGACGAGGCTGTTTGCTTGCTCTCCGACCCGCCGCTCTCGTCGCTCAACCAAGCCGTTGAAAAAGCCGGATACGAAGCCGCGCAACTGATGAGCCGGATGATACAAAACCCCAAGGCGCACTACGACGACGTGCTGGTGATGCCCACCCACATCACCACGCGCCAATCGACGGATGTTTACGCCACCAACGACAAACACGTGTCAATCGTCCTGCAATATATCTATCAAAACTCCCATAAAAAACTGACTATCAACCACTTGCTCCCCCTCGTGCCGCTCTCGCGGCGACTGCTCGAAGAGCATTTCAAACAGCAGACCGGCGTGCCCATCTACACCTACATTATGAGGCTGCGCATAGAAAATTTCGCGCACCGCCTGCTGGAATCCGACGCAAACATCATGGAAATTGCCGACGAAATAGGTTATTCGGACTACAAAAACATTGCCCGACAGTTCAAAAAAATAAAAGGCTGCACCCCCACCGAATACAAAATGAAAAACACAATCAGTCCATAACCCCTTATAACGGTGCCGCTTGCGCAATATGAAGATTTTTTCTGCGCAATTAGTGGTCGCCCCTGTCGTTTTTTTGTTGTACCTTTGTACTCAAATTCAAATTAATAATAATTACAAATTAAAAAATTAAAAGACATGATGAAAAAAAGATTAGTATTAAAAAGTATGGCGTTGGTGCTGTTAGGCGCAACGCTTTTCAGTTGTGGTGAGGACGACAACAACAACAAAGTTGAAGACCTTACGAAGGGGCTTGCAGGAACGTATAGCGGAATTGGCTCTATGGGAGGTGTGCCGATGTTTCCCGGCACAACAGTGAAATTGACCGTGGTTGATCCTTCTACTCTCCATTGGGATATGGACTTAGACCTTAGTCCACTTCCAGCGGAGATGGGTGTGACTGGTGCATTCAAGTTGAAAGATTTTCCTTTGACGGTAACAAAAGTGGGTGACGTTTTAAAAGTAAACGGTTCCGGCTCTGCAATAGATCCAATTACCACCCCTGTTGCTCCAATAACTCCACACCTTACCATTTCCGGTACGATAGGTGCAACTGGTATTGATGTAACGATAACTCCGGATGAATTCTCTGCTTTGATTATCACTTATCAAGGAACGAAAGAAGAGTAAAAAGAAGTTTGTTTTCATAATAATTTGTGATAGCCCCGCGTCAAGTCGCATTGCGCTTGCCGCGGGGTTATTTTTTTATGACTGTTCGCAATCATCACTTGGTTTCGCTACGCTCGACATCCACGCCCAAATAAGCTTTCTTTCAACGCAGCATTTTCCGGCTTTCCACGCCTTGCAAAATGCTCATTTGCTGAATGGCGATTTGATTTAAGCGCACCAAACGCTCGCTTTGCACCAGCCCCTCGTCAATGAGCACAGCATTGATGTTTTCCATGTTTGAGAGGCAAATCAGCTCGTTGATTGTGGCGTAATCGCGCATATTGCCCTGCAAATCGGGATGGGTTTCGCGCCACTCTTTGGCTGTGATGCCGAACATCGCCACATTCAGTATGTCTGCTTCGCTGGCATAAACAAAATTTATTTGCTTTCCGGTAAGTTCTTGTGGGATAAGATGTTGGGCGATAGCATGAGTGTGAATGTGATAATTGATTTTGGACAGTTCGCGCTTTGCCGACCAGCCCAATGCTTTTTGCTCATCTTCTTTGAGGCGTTGAAATTCTTTGACAATGTATATTTTAAATTCGGGACTTATCCACATGGCAAATTCAAACGCAATATCTTTGTGCGCATACGTTCCGCCATAACGCCCCGTCTTGGCTTGCAAACTGATAATGTTTGTTTTTTCTATCAAATCTTTTACACTGATTTTGAAGCTGTTAAGACCGGATTGAGTTTTAATTATGGCAAATTCGCCATAATTAAAATCAGGGTTATAGACCTGCTCCCAAATTCCAATGTACTCCAGCGTATTGCGATTGCGAAGCCAATCTGCAACAAAAAAGTCGCCGTCTTTTGCCTTAATCATATCTGTCAGCGAGATATAATTTTCATTGTGAACAGAGATAACCGTTATCTCCGTGTCGCGTACTGTGATTTTTGCCATAATGTTTTTGTTTTATTAAAATTTTACGGTGCAAAGGTAGAAATATTTTTTTGATTTAGCAAAATATTTTGAAATTTTCATTTGTGCTTTTGCAAATAATTTGCATTTGTTAGCGGCGAAACATCCAATTCCGATTAAGCCACCCTTGACTTTCGGCGGATTTAAGACTAATTAACTTTATTTAACCTAAAAAAGGAGCGAAGATATGAAGATTGTTAAAAAAAATACATCCTTTGCTGTTCGATATTTGCTCGAAGAGTGAGCGAATACGAGTGGCAACTTTTTAATATATAAATTGGGAATTATTTTGAAAAACAAATAATTTGTACTATCTTTGCGCTTTATTTGAAACAAAACAGTATAAATTTATGGAACTTTTGAATTTAAATGAGTCTGTCCAAACGGCAACTCACATCGCCCAAGCCTTTGCGAAGGAGTGCAACAATGCGACGTATGCTTCGGAGCATTTGCTCAAATCATTGCTACACAAAGAAATAGGGCTGCGTCCTTTCCTTTTGAAGATGGGGAAAGATTTGTCGTATCTGGAAGAATGGGCGGATTTGCGTATCGACGAACTGCCCAAAGTAACGCTTTTTTCGGAAATTGTGCCCGATGAACGTCTGACGGCGGTTTTTGAGGCGGCGGATGATGTCCGTTTGCAATTGGGACTGCTGGAAATCAACCCGATTTGTGTGCTTGCAGCCCTTGTGAAGCCGCAAGTTGCTTTTTCTGCCAACCAACTGAAATCGCTGCCGCTGCGCGAAAGGGAAATTTTGGAGGCGGTTTTATCAGACCCCGACGGAAATACGGCGCACAACGCCCCAACAGCCTGTCATTGCGGGCTTGACCCGCAATCCCCTCAATCTAAGCACGACATCGTGGGGCGCGACACGGAAATGCGCCTGATGATGGAAATTCTGGGACGCTACGACAAGCCTAATGTGCTGATTATCGGCGATTCAGGCGTTGGCAAAACGGCATTGGTCGCCGGCTTGATTCGCCAAATTTCCGAAGCGGAGGTACCCTCCTACCTGAAAGGCACCGTTTTTCACACATTGGATTTGACGGAATTGGTGGCGGGCACCACCTACAAGGGCGAGGCGGAAGACCGCCTGAAAAAACTGCTCAAAGAACTCCAAACGCTTGACAAGGCGATTTTGTTTGTCGATGAAATTCACCAATTGTTCGACCCCAAGGGCGGGCATTCCGGCGTTGTCAATCTGCTGAAATCGCAACTCGCCAAAGGCAATCTGACGCTGATTGCTGCCACCACGACCGATGAATACCGCAAATGGCTTGAGCCTGACCACGCTTTCGCCCGCCGCTTTGAAGTGCTGCCGCTCGCCGAGCCGGACGCCGCCACGGCAACGACGATGGTGCGCGCGGCACTCCCCAATCTGGTGCAATTTCACGGTTTGGACGTATCCGACGAGGCTGTCGAGGAGAGCGTGCGCCTCGCCAAACGCTACATCAAAGACCGCCGACTGCCCGATTCCGCCATTGATTTGCTCGACCGCACGCTCTCAGCCACCAAAATGCTCAACGAAACAGGCGCGTCGTGCCGTGCAAAGCAAGACACCCCCTCCCTGTTGCAAATCACTCCCACCGAAATCGCCGCCACCATCGCCCGAAAAACCGGCATCCCCATCGGCAAAGTGCAGGAACAGGAAAAAGAACGCCTGCTGGCGATTGAAGACGTCCTGCGGCGGCGGGTGGTGGGGCAAGACACCGCCCTGAAAGCCCTCTCAGACGCTATCCTTGAATCGCGCAGCGGGATGAACAAGGCAGGGCAGCCCATCGGCTCGTTTTTCTTCTTGGGACCCACGGGCACCGGTAAAACGGAATTGGCAAAATCGCTGGCTGAGGCACTTTTCGGCGATGAAAAGGCGATGATTCGCTTCGATATGTCGGAGTTTAAGGAGGAACATTCGGCGGCGTTGCTCTACGGTGCGCCTCCGGGCTATGTGGGCTACGAGGAGGGCGGATTGCTGGTAAACAAAA
>BNTR01000082.1 GCA_025996755.1 Bacteroidia bacterium | reverse complement strand
TCATCCGCTCATATTCCTCTGCCCACGGAATGGAAACGGTCTTAAAAAAGCCCTTCTCATCCTTGTATCGAGGCAATTCTGCCACCAGATAGGTCTTGTACTGCCACAAATCTAAATGGCGCCACTGACGCTCTTTCCTGTGGTCATATATCGGATAACGTGCGCCGTTATCCTCCACATAATCTAACCGATATCGCAACTTCACATAGATGTTGCCCGCGACCTCATCGGTGACAACTCCCGATACTTCCCATGCTGTATTCACTGGCAAAAGTATCTTCTCTAATATTTGACTTCCCGTATATTTTTCCATGCCGCAAAATTACTACTTTCCACACAATTCCCAGTAGAACCACAATATAAAAAACAACTTTATGGTAACTAATAAATATTGAGTGTTTTAAAATTTCCCCGCATTATTTTTCAAGGCAGCAAGCACCTTCGAAAAAGTTTCTATTTCTTGTTCATCGACACCGTGCAAGAGCTGACTAAGCAACTCATGTTCTTTATTTACAATGGCTTTCAATGTCATCGCCAAGTTTAGCGAGAGGGGTAATTTCTTTGTATCCATCACATTCATGGCTAATTCAATCGGCAGAACTGCCCAATGAATATTGAACATCCTCTACATCCTCATTTTCAGCAGCAAGCATTGTTACAGGTATTTGTTTCGAGGATTTCAGCCCCAGATTTTTCAAATCCAGCGCACGCTTCACGAGATTGCCTTTGCCCTGATTAAACTGGTTGATGGCATTGTTGTAGGCATCTTGCGAGCGACCAATGTGCCTGCCCACATCTTCCAGCGATGCTGCGAATGTTACGAATTTTTCATAAAGCCCCTCGCCCTGCCGCACAATTTCCTGCGCATTTTTGCTCTGCTGTTCGCGCTTCCACAGGTCGGCGATGAGCTTCAGGCAGGCAATCAGGTTGGTGGGGCTAATCAGTAAAATGCGCTTGGAATAGGCATACGACCACAATTCGCGGTCGTTTTGAATGGCGAGCAAATAGGCAGGCTCGATGGGCACAAACATCATCGTGAAATCCAACGCCTCCTGAATGTCGTCGTAATTTTTCGCCGCCAATTCGTCGATATGCTTATGCACGGAGGCGAGATGCTCCGTCAGGGCGAGTTGTTGCTCTTCGGGCGAGTCCGCCGATGAAAAGCGGTCGTAGGCATTCAACGACACTTTGGAATCAATGATAATTGTCCGATTATCAGGCAAGTAGAGCAGTACGTCGGGACGCAAATCGTTGCCGTTTTCGCCCTTGATGGTCTGCTGCAAAAAATATTCGCGATTTTTCTCCAGCCCCGACTGCTGTAAAATGCTTTCCAAAATCATTTCGCCCCAATTGCCCTGTTTCTTGGACTGCCCTTTGAGGGCGGTTGCCAAATTATTGGCTTCGGCACTCACTTTATTGGTCTGCTCAACGAGTTCTTTGACCTTTTCTTCGAGCGAAAAACGCTGCTTGGACTCCTTGTCGTAGGTTTCCTCCACCTTTTTCTTGAAACTCTCAATATTTTCGCCCAGCGGCTTCAAAATCGCCTCCATATTGGCTCTGTTCAGTTCGGTGAACTTCCCCGTTTTCTCCTCCAAAATCTGCGCCGCCACCTTTTCAAATTGCAGCTGCGTAGTCTTCCGGTTTTCCTCCTGCGCGAGCAACCGCTCTTCCAGCACCCTCACCTGCGTCTTAGCCTCATTGAGCGCATCGCGCAAATTCTCATACGCATCCTTGGGCACAGTCCGGCTCTTCTGCCGCGCCTCAGCAATGAAATAGGTAGCCGTGCCGCCCACGATTAGTCCGATAATTAGATAAAAAATTGTCATTTGCAAAACTTAGTTATTGTTTGATACGTTCGAAACCTCTGTTTTGTTTACACGCTTTTCAAATCTTCTAACACCCCACCACCGTCAGTGTTTTATCGTCAATCTTCTCCGTTTTGAGGTAGATTTTAGTATCCCAATCAATATCAACTCGGCGGTCGAAGATGACTAACCAGCCCTCTTTGACACCCAGGGTGTCCGTGTAGGCGAGGATTTGAGAATAACTGTTTTCTTCCGTTTTGGCACTGCGGCGAAGTTTCAGTTCGATGGGATATTTTTGCCCTTCATACTTCACGCACAAGTCCAAACGGTCGCGACCGGCGGCAAATTCGCGGATAATCTGCCCGCCGCCGTTGACAATTCGTTGCAGAAAGGCTTGCAAAATCAGGTGTGGTGCCGCTTCTTTGTAGTCGAAACGTTCCACCCATATCTCGCTGTTTTCGCGCCAGAAGGCTTGAAAATCCTGCATCAGATAAATCATGTCGATACGCCCGTTTTTCAGATAGCGAGGCATTTGGTAGGGATACTTCTCGTTGCACAAATCTTGTTGTGAATCGGCACTTAAAGTGCGGAGAATTACTTCGGCATAAATAGGATTTGCCGGTGCTACCAACCCCGGAGCTTCCCGAATCAGTCCAAGGTCTTTGGTGTAGAGATAGTCGTCCGATTGCCTACGTATTTTCTCTATTTCGCCAATGATGACCGGTTCCATCACCCGCCGCACCCGCTCTTCTTTGAGCCGTTCCAGCAGGCTGTCGATGTGTGTGTCGCGGCGCAGGATGATGGTTTGGATGGCTTTTTCCACTAATTCGGCAGTCACCGGCTTAGTATAATCGGATTGGAGCATTTTTTCAATCACCTCACGGACAATGGCGTTTACCAGCCACGGCTGCCCCTGTGTCTGTTGATGCACCAATTCAACCGCTTCCGGTTCAAAGACTTGCCCTGTTTCAGCAGTGTGCTGAGCGTACAATTTCATTATTTCCTCTTTTGTGAAATTGTTAAAAGTCATCGCTTCGGTGATAATATTAAAAGGGCTTGCACTGCCCAAACTCTCGCTGTCGGGACGAATTTTCGCCTTGAAATCGCGTATGTTGCGCATACCCACCAACGCTATCGACCGGACAAAAGGAGTTCGACTTCGCGTGTTGTAAGCATTTCTCAACTGCCGAAGGAAAGTGATGAGTGTGCCCTCGCTCAGACAGTCGGCTTCGTCGAAAAAGATGACCAATGACTTGTCTAAAGAGATACAAAAGTCTGTCAATTCATCTTTTAAAACATTGGTGAAATCACTGTAATCCGCATCAGCGGCAAACTTCCTGGCACCGGGTATGGCTGAATACCGTAAATCCGATTTTAGTCCTTTCACTATCACCGGAATACCTTTTTCCGGTTCAATAATACCCTGTGCCGCCTCCAACGAGCAGTAAAGCGCATAATACTTGCCTTCGTGATTGATGCGATTAGCCAAATCAAGCAACAATGTGGTTTTGCCGCTCTGACGAGGAGCGTGAATCACAAAATACTGCTCTTGGTCTATGAGTTCCGCTATTCCTGTCAATCGCGACGAGGCTTCTATCATATAGTGCTGCGCTTCATTACAGGGACCTGCTACATTAAAATATCGTGCCATCGTTCAATTTTTTTCTACAAAGGTAAGCAAAATAATTGATAATGCACAATGCCGCTGTTCATTGTATATGAATGGTCGCAGGTCAATGGTAATTGTCAATTGTCCAATAGCGACTGATAATAAGCCCTGACATCCGCCCAATGATAATACGGCAGCACATTGCTGCGGACGGGCGGGAGCAGGATTTCTTTTTCGTGAAGCATAAACTTAACCAAAATATCGCCCGACCCTTGTTTGCGGAAGAATACAATCTGTATGTTGCCCGCCATAGGCGCAACTTTGAAATCGCTCCACGCCTTGTAGAACTCCGATGGTTCGGAAATGCTGCCATAGCAATCCTGCAAATGCAGCAGCAACGCCAATGGTATCAGGTTGCCATCGTGGGCAAATCGGAAGGTGGCACCTTTTCCGCCAGTGGCAATAACTTCATCGGCAGTGTGTAGTATGTTTTTCAGGAGAGGTTTGGCATTTTCCATCATAATGCCGCCATTCTCCGCAGCGTTGGCATATTGAACATATAAACTGTAATTCACGCATTGCCACAGGTTGAACAACTCTTCCTTCTCAAATATATCGTAGAACGACACATCGGTTTCGATGTCCTGCATATCGCTTGCAATCCAATACAATGCCCACATCAGGGATGTGGGGGTTATTTTGCCTGCAAGATATGCCGTGTCTGCAAACAGGGATGCTGCCAAGCGGCGGGGCTGCACGTGGGCGGCTTCAAAGGCGGCGTAATCTTTGCGCCACATGTCTTTTTCAGACCTAAAAGCGATGGCTTCTTGAGTATGGTGATTGAGATATGCCATATATTTGGCACTTGCCTCGCGCGTTATCTGCAATGCGGGATTGAGTTCCTTCAACCTTTCGCAAAAAGCGTCCATCGAGAGTACGCAACGGACAACGGTGGTTGAGCGAGCCGACATTTTAACATTGCCCTCAAAAACTGCGGGATACGCGCCGAACATACGCTCTGCAATGCCTCGTTGCTGCCTTATGCCCAATGGCGAGAGGTCGCCGCCGTGTCCCTCGGCTTCCTGCCATACTTGGGCTAAACGCTCATATACGCTTGTGCCCAAAGGCGTGAGGGTGTTGCTATCCTGCGCTTGTGCCAACAAATCGAGCGTCTGCTTGTAGTCGTTGTCGCCAATTAAATAGCGCGACCCGTGCCGTCCGAAATGGCTGATGTAAAACGGCTCGTATCCTCTTGGGACGGGCGTTTGCGGCAGAATATTCTTTTCGGGATAGGCATAATATACTCCGCCTGTCTTTTCGGGAGTATCAAAGAGTTCCGCTTGGAAGGTCTGTGCAAATAATGGGTATCCTGCACAAAACAGGGATATTAAAAGGAAATAAAGGTATTTCATAAATTGATAATTCATAATTAAGCAGGCGGACAGAATTTATATCTGCCCACCTGCCAATGATTTACTTATAGTCCGCATTCTGCGTCAAATATGGATTGACGGTAAACTCCTCTTGCGGAATGGGGAACAGTTTGTATTTATCGTCCACGTCTTTGCCGATGTAATTGTCGGCTGCGCCGTCGCTGCCTTTCCAGTCCCAATTGTATCCTTTGGTGAATTTGCCGAAACGGATAAGGTCGGTGCGGCGTACTAATTCGGTATGCAACTCGCGTGCCCGTTCGTCCAAGATGAAATCAAGCGTTAATTCCGAGTCCGATATGCGTCCCGAAATGCCGATGCCATAACTGCCCGACAGATACGCCCTGTCCCGTATTTCATTGACGTAATTCAACGCATCGGCGCGGCTTCCGCTTGCTCCGCGCAATATGGCTTCGGCTGCCATCAGGTAGGCGTCTGCCGTGCGGAACATTGGGTAGTCAATGGCGGTATAAGTCGTTCCGCCTGCGGCTAAAGGCTGACCGTCGTTGGTTACATTTCGCCACTTGATAGTAGCATAGCCGTTTTTGAAATCCCCTTGAAATGGTTTGGTGGCAACCCACGTGTCCTTTGTATGGTCTGTGGTGTAGAATTGGGCGCGTTTGTCCTTTTTATTGTCGCCCAAAGGGTCGCTTGGGTCAAATGTTTGGTCGCTCAACTCAAATTTATCCACGAGTTGTGTTTTTAGACGGGCATTGCCCCACGATTCCGACATTCCCGTGTAGGGTTTCATATTTCCATCGGTCATTGCTTTGATGATGAAATTGGTGCCGCCGTAACTTTTGGTGTTCTCCAAATCCTGCGGCAACACCCATACCATCTCCTTGCAAGTGGTGCGGTTGTCTGCCAAAAAGAGATGGCGGTAATCGGCAGCCAGCGGGTATTTCCCGCAATCAATAACCTTTTTGGCATACTGATAGGCATTTTCGTACTCATTTTTGCCTGCCCACACTTGGGCATTGAGGTAGATGCGCGACAGCAGAAACCACGCCGCTGCTTGGTCAACGCGCCCATACTCGTTGTCGCCCGCTGCTTTGAGCGAAGCGGCGGCGGCTTCTGCCTCCGCAACGGCATAGTTGTAAATCTCCTCGCGCGACTTTTGACGGGGAATGGTGCCCAACATCATCGTTTCGTCCACAAACGGCACTGCGCCAAACAGGTCGCACAGCATACTGTAGCAATAGGCGCGTATAAAACGCACTTCGGCACGATAGTAGGGTGCTTCGCCGCGCATCGCTTCGTAGAGTCCGCGTTCTTGCAGTTTTTCATCGCTTATCTCGCGCAACAATTCGTTGCAATAGTTGATGGACATATAGAGGCGGTAGTACGAATTTTTGATGACGGACGTTCCCGCGTGCCAATTCATAAACATAAGGTCGCGTGTCCCCACGCTGCTGCCCGAATGAAACAGGATTTCATCCGTTGTAGATTCCTGCAAATAGAGCACGGCGCGGAGATAGCAACTGTATCCCTCGTCGATGCCCGCTACATCGGCATCGCCGGAGGGTCCTTTTTGCCCGCTCAAAACCAGCGAGCCGTAGCATTTTGCCAGAACGCCTTTGTAGGCATCTGCGGAAGCATATACTTTGTCGCTCGTGAGGACGTGTTCATTGAGCGGCAGGGTGTCCAAATCTTTTAGACAGCCGGTGAATAGCGCAAGCGAGCACGCGCCTGCCAATATGATATATTTTGTATTCATAACTTTATATTGTTTAATGTTAGAAATTCAAGTTGATAGATAAGGTATAAATTCTTGGGCGTTGATAAATGGAATTGTCAATGCCGTTGTACATTTCGGGGTCAACGCCCGTGTATTTGGTCAGGATGGCTACGTTTTGTGCGCTGACAGCCAAACGCAGCGTACTTGCGGCGTTCCACAACTTTGGGAACGTGTAGCCGAGCGTTATGTTGTCTATTTTGAAGAATGCGCCGCTTTCCAAAAAGTAGTCGGAAAAATACTGCGCCTGCTCAAATCCCCGCTCTACGGCGGTTCTTGACCTGTTGCTCGAAACGCCTTCGGAACTGACAAACCCCTCTAATCCTTGTTTTGCCTCCTGATAGTTGAACACATAGAACCCGAACCCGCCGTGTCCATTCATTCCAAAATCCCATTGCCTGTACTTCACGGCGGTGGACAAGCCGTAGTAGTAGGGCATCCGCGAACTCTTGCCGGTTATGTATTTGTTGGCATCGCTGATTTCGGTGGTTATGGAGCCGTCTTTGGCAATGTATTTTCCTTCCATCGGCTTGCCGTCGTCATCGTAAGCCTGCCTGAGCAAAAAGAAGGTGTTGGGCACTTCGCCCACTTTGTGTATTTGCAGGTTGTTGCGGTCTATTCCGCCGGCATTTACTCGGCTGTCTTCGCTGTCTATGGTGTTGAGTTTGGTGATTTTGGAAATGCTGTAGGTAAAGTTGCCGCCCAGTGTCCATTCCCAGTCCGATGTTTTCACGGGGACGGTATTTAAGCCCGCCTCAAAGCCGTGTCCTTCCATATTGCCGATGTTGGTTGCTATGCGGTTGGTGAAGTTGCTGCCTGCGGGCAGTTCGATTTCGTTGAGCAGGTCGGTTGTATATCGCTTGTAGATGTCCAACGAGCCGTAGATGCGGTTATTCAAAAATCCGTAGTCTAACCCTGCGTTGTAGGTAGATGTCGTTTCCCATTTAATATCGGGAATATATCCGTTGGGGCGGTACATATTGACCCAATCGCTGCCAAAGAGATAGCGCACATCGTTGGTGGAGATGGTGTAAGTGCCCAAGTACGGATGGTATCCTCCCACGTCCTGCTGCCCTGTTTGCCCATAACTGATGCGGAGTTTGAGGTCGGATACGACATCAATGTTTTTGATAAAATTCTCTTCCGACAAGCGGTAAGCCAACGCCGCCGAAGGAAAATATCCCCATCTGTTTTGCGGCGCAAAGCGCGAGGTGGCATCGGCACGCAACGTTGCCGTGAGCAAGAGTTTATTGGCGAATGAATAGTTTGCCCGCCCAAAGAACGAGAGAAGATACAATTGGTCTTTGTCGGGAAGTGAGTTGTCCGCCACGTCCTTTACTATGGTCTCCGAATCGTTGCTGTACCAAAAACGTTGCCATTCGTAGCCCGCCATTAGATTGATGCGGTTTTTGGCGTTGAGGTCTTTGGCATAATTAGCCACAGCATTAAAGAGGTAGTTTTTGTTGTCGCTTGTAGACCAATATTCTCTGCCGCGCCCGTCATTGCGATTGCCTGTGTACATTGAGGGCGCATTGTCGGGGGTGCTTTCGTCGTAGCGGTAGTTGCGAATGTCGTAGGCAAAACTTGCTTTTATGCTCAAATCCTCCAACCCGTGAATCTTGTAATTGGCGGCAAAGTTGCCGATAGAACGTTTTGTAACGCCCAATTTTTCAACAAGTTCGAGGTCTGCCACAGGATTGCTGGCAGCAAGGTTTATCGGCGTTCCGCCTGTGTTGAGCCACATATAATAGCCCAATCCCATATTTTCGGGATATTCCTGATGAACAGGGCGCGTGGGGTCAAAGAACGTGGCTGCGCCGATGGCACCTGTAGATGCGGGATGGCTGCGTTCCACAATGCCTTTCACGTTAATATCAAGCGACAAATGGTCGCCGAAAAACTTGGGCGAAAGGGCAATGTCGCCGTTGAAACGCTGATAGTCATTGGCTTTCAGCGTACCGTTTTGATTGACGTATCCGGCAGAAACGCGGTACGGCACGTTGTGGGTATTGCCCGTTACGGATAGATTCTGGTCGGTAGCCAATCCTGTGCGGTAAATCTCCTTTTGCCAATCGGTGGCAGCCGCACCCAATTCAAAACCCGCAGGAGCGTTGGCTTTTTCGGCAAACGCAGTGCGGTATTCATCGGCAGAGAGTACATCGTAATAACTCGGCAGTTGCGACAGGGCATAGTTTGACGTGTAGGCGATGCGTGGTTTGGAGGCAGAGGTGCTGCCTTTTTTGGTAGTAATAATGACTACTCCATTGGACGCACGCGAGCCGTAGATAGCAGTTGCCGAAGCGTCTTTGAGCACCGTGAGCGACTCTATATCGCCGGGATTGATGGAACTCAGCGGGGCACTGCCCGCCACGGGGATGCCGTCAATGACAATGAGCGGGTCGTTGGTAGCCGACAGCGACGCGCCCATACGGATGCGTATCGTTCCCGTGCTGCCGGGTGCGCCGTCGCCGGGTACAACGTTCACGCCCGCCACCTTGCCGATTAAGACATCCTGTGCCGTTACCTGCATACCCTTGTTGAGTTCGCCGGGCTTCACCGTAGCGAGCGCGCCCGTAACATCGCCCTTGCGGACTTGCCCGTAGCCCACCACAACCACTTCTTCGAGGTCGCTCGCACTTTCCTGCAAGATAACATCAACAGTCGTTTTGCCCGCCACAGCAACGGCTTGGCTCGAATAACCCAGATAAGACACTTCCAACGTGGCATCGGATGACACCCGCAGGGTGTATCTTCCGTCCACATCGGTGGCAGTGCCGTTGCCGGGGTTGCCTTTTTCAACGACACTCGCGCCGATTACAGCTTCGCCGTTTTCATCGCTCACAACGCCGGATACTTGCTTCGGTGCCATAGCCTGAGCCGCAACCGAAGCCGCTACACTTTTAGAACTCACCGTGATGGTGTTGTCCCTCACAATAAATTTGAATCCTGTCTGCTTCTCTAATTCGGCGAGAACAGCATCCAAACTTGCATTTGAAAGTGTCAAACTGATTTTTGAGGCATCGTTTGTGACACTTTCGTCGTAGAAAAACTTGTAGTCAGAAGATTGCGTAATCTTCTTGAGTACCTCTTTTATCTGTTCATTTTTCACATCTATTGTGATGCCGCTGCGGGTCGCGCTTTGCGCTTGTGCAGGAGAAGACAACAGACCAAGTAACAGAATGGCAAAAGCCAGAATTTTTTGTGCTTTTCGCATACTTGTAATAATTTTTAAATTTATAATCGTGTTTAACTCTATCTATTTGTATAGCAACACTTTGTGCTGTTCCAATTTGTAATGAATGCCGGACGTAATCTCTATGGATTGCAACACCGCCTCCAAATTGGGATTGGCGTGCTCGCCCGAAATGCGATTGTCAAACGCCTGCCCGGGCGCAAATTCAATCGTGCAATGATAGATGCGCTCCAATTCATTGGCAACATCGCGGATGGGTGCCCTGTTGAAATGCAACTCGCCTTTTCGCCATCCGACAACCGCTTGTGGCTCTTTATATTTGCTATAACTGCTGCCCAGCAAATCGACCGCCAAATGCTCTTCCGCCACCAAGCGAATCGTCGCCTCCGGCATCTCCACCTGCACCTTGCCGCTATTCACATCAATGGTATGAATAGCATCGTTATGATAGGCTTTCACATTAAATTCAGTACCTAAAACATTGACATCGAACTGATTAGTAGTGATAACGAACGGCTGCTTTTCATTGCGCATAACCTGAAAATAGGCTTCGCCTTCAAGCCGCACCCGCCGCTCGCCGCCGGCGAATTTGTTCAAATAACTGATGTGCGAGCAGGCATTCAAAGTAACAGTCGTGCCGTCGGGCAATGTCACAATCTTTGTTTCGCCATAAGATGTGGAAACATCGGAATACAAAACCTCCGTGGGGCTAACAGGATTATATTTATAGATGCCAAAACCGGCAGAAATCAGGATGAGCAAAGATGCCGCAATAGACATTGCCTGCCTGAAATGCAGATGAACCGCTTTCTTCGGGTTGATTTTGCGCAATAAAGCGGCGGCTTCTGCTTGATATTCAACCTTTTGCTGAAATGTGGTCGCCGCATACTTCTCTGCCTCAATCCATGTTTTGTCCATGGATGGCTGCAAGAGTTCTTCCAAGTGTTTTATGTCGTGTTGTGTTTGCATGTTTTCTCGTGCGTTTATATATTATACACACGAAAAGGAATTTGCTGGGGTATGTTTGGTTGGATTTAACTTTATTTAACTATTTTAAACTATCTTAAACAGAAAAGGACGAGAATTAAGCCGGAATAGGCTCCGTAATGTTGGGTTAAATAGCCTTGCAGCGATTTTAATGCAGCGGAAATGTGCTCTTGCACGGTATTGACAGAGATATTCAACGCCGCAGCAATCTCCTTGTGCGACATTTCTTTGTTTCGGCTCATATCAAAAACCTCGCGCTGCCTGTCGGTCAGTTTCGACATCGCTTCGGAGATTATGCCGCGCAAATCATTTTCCTCTATTTGGCTTTGTGTATCATCATCATAATCAACGACTTGCGCTAAAACCTGCTCTTTGAAATGAGTTTCAGTATTCATCTCCCGCAAGAGATTCAAGATGCGGTTGCGCACAATAGTGTAGAGGTAGGTTGAAAAAGGGGTGTCGGGATTGATAAATCGCCGCGTCTGCCAAATCGCGGTGAAGGCATCCTGATACACATCCTCCGCAAATTCGGCAGATTTAACATATTTTAAAGTGAAATAACTAAGCCTGTTCTTATACAGGGCATACAACTCACAAAAAGCACTTTCGTCATCCCGAATCAACCGAATAACCAACTCTCGTTCGCGTTCATTACAAAGTGCCACCTCCTTACAATTGCTTCAGCAACACCTCCACCGCTTTCGCCAACTGCTCATCCTCGCCTTGTGCCAATTTGTCGGGCGAATTGGCGACTTTCACGTCAGGCTCAAGTTGCGTGTTTTCCAAATAACTGCCGTCGGGGCGTCGATAGCCGATGATGGGGATGCCAAAAGTCATCGTTGGGTCTTGCAACACTTCCCACGACACGGTCGTCATGGTGCCTGCAACGGGCATTCCCACCAATTTGCCGATGCCGACGTGCTTATAGACCCACGGCGAGCCGTGCGCATTGGAGTAGTTGGCTTCGCCGATGAGCATGATGGACGGCTTGTTCCAGCGGCGGCTGGGCATATCGCAACTCTCGATGCCGCGAATCACCTGCTCAAAATATTTCTGACCGCTGAACAGGATTTCCAACTCCTCGTGCAGCCGCCCGCCACCGTTGAAGCGCGTGTCGATGACGATGGCTTCCTTGTTGTTGAACTTGCCCAAAATGTCGGAATAGATGGAGCGAAAACTTGGGTCGCCCATGCTCTGAATATGCACATAGCCCAACCGCCCGCCGGAGAGGCGTTCCACGTCCGCCTCGCGCTGTTTCACCCAGCGGCGGTAAAGCAAATCGGTGTTTGCCTCGTTCTTGATGGGCTTTACCACCTCGTCCCAACGCACCTTGGTGGTGGGGTTGTAGAACGTCAGCAGCGTGTTTTGTCCGGCAATTTTATTAAGCAGCGGAAAATAATCCGTGCCTGCAAGGATTTTTTCGCCGTTGATGGCTTCCAAAATATCGCCGGCTTTCACCTTGCTTTCGGCGCGGTCAAACGGACCTTTTTCAAGCACCTCATCAATCAGCAGCCCGTCTTTGGCATACGTCCACGAAAACAGCAACCCCAAATGGGCGGTTGCATCGCCGTTGGGAAAGAGCGACGCGGGGCGGAAACGCGCACCGTTGTGCGACGAGTTGAGTTCGCCGAGCATCTCGCCGAGCATCTCCGAGAAATCAAAATTGTTGTTGATATGCGGCAAAAATTTGGCATAAACATCCTTGTAAAATTCCCAATCCGTATGGTGTAAATCTTCGACATAGAAGCGTTTAAGTTCCTGTGTCCAAGCGTGATTGAACATATACTCGCGCTCGGCGGCTTTGTCTAATTCAAACTCTGCCTTGATGGTGATGGCTTCCTTTTTGTTGCCGTCAATCTTGATTTTTTGTGCGCCGTCGGAGCCGAACACAAACAGATTTTTGCCCTCCTTGTCCAACGCCAGACTGCCGCTGCCAACGTCCTTGATTTCCAATTTCGTTTCGCGGGTGCGGGTATTTATCGACCACAAATCGCGGTCTTTTTCAAACGTAGCAAGATAGTAGAGGCGGTCGCCATCTTTCGTCAGCACAGCATCGCCCAAGTCCGACGAGT
>BNTR01000081.1 GCA_025996755.1 Bacteroidia bacterium | reverse complement strand
TGCGCATATTCCATCAATTTCTCCGCCGCCTCCACATTGCGATTGAAAATCACATCTTCCACAAGCGTCCGCAAATCCGCCGAAATATCATCGTAGGCAATTGTAGCAGAGGGGTTTACGATGCCCACAATGACCGGCTGGAGTGGCGCAATCACCCCCTCGCTGACCGCCTCCGCCACGCCCTCATCAAAGGCATCGGCGACTTCTTGGAAGCCGACCTGACGGAGGCATTAAAGACCTGCAAAAGCCCCATCGAAATCATCGACGGACCGTTGATGGACGGCATGAACGAGGTGGGGCGGCTCTTCGGCGAGGGCAAAATGTTTCTGCCACAGGTGGTTAAAACGGCGCGCACGATGAAAAAAGCCGTCGAAATCCTCCAACCCGCCATCGAAGCCTCCAAACAGACGGGGGCAAAAAAGGCGGGCAAAATCCTTTTCGCCACCGTGAAAGGCGATGTTCACGACATCGGCAAAAACATCACCGGCGTGATTTTGGCGTGCAACAACTACGAGATTATCGACATCGGCGTGATGGTGCCGTCCGAAGAAATTATCCGCCAAGCCATTGAGCACCAGCCGGATGTCATCGCGCTGAGCGGCTTAATCACGCCCAGCCTCCACGAAATGGCGACGTTGGCGGGCGAATTGGAGAAAACCGGACTGCAAATTCCGCTCATCATCGGCGGCGCAACGACCTCCAAACTGCACACCGCCCTGAAAATCGACCCGCTCTATCGCGGCGCGGTCGTCCACGTGAAAGATGCCTCACAAGCCGTTCCGGTGGTCAATCAGTTGCTAAACCCCGACACGCGGGCTGCATTTATCCAAAGCATCAAAGCGGATTACAAGGCATTGCGCGAACAAACGGACACCCCCAAAGAGGCGGTCAGCATCGAATATGCCCGCCAACACGCGGCGAAAATCGACCACAGCAACTACACCCCCCAAAAACCAAATGTCAATGGATGAGATACAAAAAATAAATATCCCAATCCAAGAAGTCGTCCCGCTCATCAATTGGACGGCATTTTTGACCACCTGGAAATTCCCCGTCAAAGACCGCGAATCCGATGAGGCAAAAAAATTGTTGGCGGATGCACAAAAATTATTGGAAGATTACAATACATTCCATATCTTAAAGATATGGAATGTATATGCCCTGTCCGGCTTTTTCCCCGTCACGGCGAAAAATGACATATTATATGTAGAAACACAAAAAGGGGTGAAAGAAATCCCCGTAGCACGCCAACGGGAAAAGCGGGATGACGATAGTTATGCCTCAATCGCCGATTTCATCCACCCCAACGGCGATTTTATCGGTATGTTTGCCATCACGGCGGGCAAAAATCAGCCGCAGGGCGATGATTATCAGGACTTGCTGGAGCAATCGCTCCGCGACCGGCTGGTGGAAGCCGCCTCCGAATATTTGCACAAAAAACTGTGCAAAGGCGTTGGCATCCGCCCCGCGTCGGGCTATCCGATGCTACCGGATATTCGCCTTAACTTCCTGATTGATGAGGTGTTAGGTATGCGCGAAATCGGCATAAGCCTCACCTCCAGCGGCGCGATGTATCCCAACGCCTCCGTTGCCGGTTTGTATATCCTGCACCCCGAAGCGCGATATTTTCATATAAATACGGCACTTTCATATAAATAAAGTTCTTGGAAAATGAATAAATACGAAGAATTATTTAAAAAGTTCGATTTGAATTTGAACGAGGAGGCACTCAGCCGGAAAGTTGCCGCGAGTGTCGAAAAATCTGCTGCCAATCACACGGCGGAAGTGCTGAAATTTCTGTATTCCTGCATTGATTTGACATCGCTGGGCACGGAAGATTCGGAAGAGAGCATCTTCAAACTGGTGGAAAGCGTGAACAATTTTGACAGCGCGAAGGTCGGCATCAAAAATGTGGCGGGCATCTGCGTGTATCCCAATTTCGTGGCGACGGTCAAAGACACGCTACGCACGCCTGTAAGGATAGTTTCGGTGGCTGGAGGCTTCCCGTCGGCGCAAACATTTATGGAAATAAAGGTGGCGGAAGTGTCGCTGGCGATTGCCGACGGCGCAGACGAAATAGACATTGTGCTGAATTGCGGGCAGTTTTTGGCGGACGATTACGAAGCCGTGTGCGACGAAATCAGCGAAATTCGCGATGCCTGCGGCGAAGTGCCGCTGAAAGTGATTTTGGAAACCGGTCTGTTAAAAACGGCGGTCAATATCAAAAAGGCGGCGATTTTGGCGATGTCTTCGGGCGCGGATTTCATCAAAACGTCCACCGGCAAGGTCTATCCGGGTGCCTCGCCCGAAGCGGTTTGCGTGATGTGCGATGCCATCAAGGAATATTACAAGCTGCACAACCGGAAAATCGGCATCAAAATTGCCGGTGGAGTGCGGTCTGCCAAAGAAGCCATTGATTTTTACACGATTGTGAAAGAAATGCTGGGCAACGAATGGCTCACGCCCGACTATTTCCGAATCGGAGCCAGCAGCCTCGCCGATGCCATAAGTGATAAATAATCATAAAAATTCATAAAAAAATATAAAACACGGTGAATGTGGTTCGCACATCCGAAAATATGCCGTACCTTTGTCGCGTAAAATAAAATTTAAAAAGAGTGAATACATTAAGTTACAAAACTATTTCAACGAATAGTGCGACGGCTACCAAAGAGTGGGTCGTTGTGGATGCCAACGGTCAGCATTTGGGTCGTCTGGCTTCGAAAGTGGCAAAGCTTCTCAGAGGGAAGTACAAACCCAACTTTACCCCGCATGTGGATTGTGGGGACAATGTGATTATTATCAATGCCGGCAAAGTCGTATTGACGGGCAACAAGTGGAACGACCGTATCTATCTGTCCTACACGGGCTATCCGGGTGGGCAGCGCGAGAATACGCCGGCAACCCTGCTTGCCAAAGGCAGCGACCGCTTGTTGCGCAAAGTGGTGAAAGGGATGCTTCCCAAAAACCGCCTCGGCGACAAGTTGCTGACAAACCTTTACGTGTATGACGGCATTGAGCACAAGCAGGAAGCTCAACAGCCAAAAACAGTTGATATTAACACACTTAAATAACAGATGATGGAAGTAATAAATGCCTTAGGAAGACGTAAAGCAGCCGTGGCTCGCGTTTACGTGAAAGAAGGAAGCGGAAAAATCGTGATAAACAAGCGGGAGTTGGAAGTCTATTTCCCCTCTTCGATTTTGCAATACGTTGTGAAACAACCACTTAACAAGCTGGGGGTTGCCGAACAATACGATATTAGCATCAACTTGCAGGGCGGAGGCTACAAAGGACAGTCGGAAGCTGCCCGTTTGGGAATATCCCGCGCATTAGTAAAAATTAACGCCGAGAACAAGCCCGCCTTGCGAGCAGAAGGCTTCATGACCCGCGACCCACGCGAAGTGGAACGCAAAAAACCGGGTCGCCCCAAAGCCCGCAAACGCTTCCAGTTCAGCAAACGTTGATTTTCTTTTCGATATGAAAAAAGAGATTGGAAAATGGTTGATGGATATTGCGAAATATATGGTAACGGCAGGTCTGTTAGCAACTATATTTAAAGATATCCAGCATCAAGAAAAATCGACGCTTTACGCTATCGGCGTAGCAGCACTTGTAACATTGTTTGTTGGGCTTTTTTTTACAAAAGAGCCTAAAGAAAAAAAATAAAAGGAGGAAATAAAATGGGAACTATTATTATGTGTTCATTGGTTGTTGGGATTGCGATTGTGAGTCTTATCTATTTCACAATTCAAGACAGACGAGCATTGCGCGAAGAAAGAGAATCTTAAATGGATGGATTAACATTTGCGTATGCTGCATTGCTTGGAATTGCTCTTGTTGCTGGTATTTATTTCACGATACAAGATAGGCGAGCAATGCGCGAGAGCGAGGAATTGGAAGATGAGGAAAACGAAGAAGTCTATTCCGAATGGTTGCATTCCATTAGAAGAGTTTAGTGTAAGCGAGAGGTTTAGTATCTAAATCGGCAGGACTTACGAAGAAGGTAACTACCTGCGGATTGCGAAATTAAGAATGTAAACAAATAAAAAAGAAAAAAAGATGTCAAGAGTTAGTTTTGATGAGTTATTGGAGGCAGGTGCCCATTTTGGACACATGCGGAGGAAATGGAACCCGGCGATGGCTCCCTACATTTTCATGGAGCGCAACGGGATTCACATTATCGACCTCCACAAGACGGTGGAACTGGTGGAAGATGCTGCCAATGGGTTGAAACAGATTGTGAAGTCGGGTCGCCGAATCCTGTTTGTGGCTACTAAAAAACAGGCGAAGCAGGTGGTGGCTGAGAAGGCTACGGCGGTGGGGATGCCCTACGTGACCGAACGCTGGCCCGGTGGGATGCTCACCAACTTCCCTACCATTCGCAAGGCGGTGAAAAAGATGAGCACCATCGACAAGATGGCTACGGATGGCACATTCACGCAGTTGTCGAAACGCGAGAAATTGCAAATCACCCGTCAGCGTGCCAAATTGGAGAAGAATCTGGGGTCGATTGTGGATTTGAACCGGTTGCCCTCCGCGCTTTTTGTGGTGGACGTGTTGAAAGAGCATATCGCCGTGGCGGAGGCTCAACGGCTGGGGATTCCGGTGTTTGCTATCGTGGATACGAACTCCAACCCGGAGGGTATTGATTTCGTGATTCCGGCAAACGACGATGCGAGCAAATCCATCGAGGTGATTATGAACGCCTTGTGTGGAGCCATCATCGAAGGTTTGCAGGAGCGCAAGGTGGAAAAAGCCGACGAGGATGCCGCTGAGGCTTCCGGCAAAGACGGCTTCGACGGCGACGGCGAGGCTCCGGCTAAACGGGAACGCAGAAGAGTGGGCGTGAAGAAGAATATTATCGCAAAAGACGACGAAGAGGCGTTGAACGCCAATGTCGCAAGTAAATTTATAAAAGAAGAGGAGTAAAAGATATGGCAGTAACAATGGAAGACATTACGCATCTGCGTAAGATGACCGGTGCCGGAATGATGGACTGCAAGAGTGCATTGAACGAGGCAAACGGCGATTTTGACAAGGCGGTGGAAATCATCCGCAAAAAGGGTCAGGCGGTGGCAGCGAAGCGCGAAGACCGCGATGCCGCCGAAGGGTGCACCCTGTCGGCAACCAAAGGCACGTTTGCCGCCATCGTGGCGGTGAAGTGCGAAACAGACTTTGTTGCCAAAGGCGAGGCATTCATCGGCATGGTGAAAAGCATCCTGAACGTAGCGTTGGACAAGCAGCCCAAAACGGCGGCTGAGTTGAGCGCACTCACGGTTGAAGGTCGCTCCGTGGCAGAACTGATTACCGACCGCATCGGCGTAACAGGCGAAAAAATGGAGTTGGGTGCCTACGAATTTTTGACGGCTCCGACGACCGTGGCATACGTGCATCCGGGCAACAAGCTGGCAACGATTGCGGGCTTGAACCAACCCGGCGTGGACAATCAGGTGGCGCGCGACATCGCAATGCAGGTGGCTGCCATGAACCCCGTGAGCGTGGACAAATCCTCCGTGCCGGCGGAAATTGTGGCTCGCGAAAAAAACATCGCCCGCGAAAAAGCGATTGAGCAGGGCAAACCCGAAGCCATCCTCGACAAGATTGCCGAAGGTGCACTGCAAAAATATTTCAAAGAAAACACCCTGCTGGCTCAAGAGTTTGTGAAAGACAACAAACTCAGCATCGACGAATATCTGAAAAAACAAAACAAGGATTTGACGGTAACGGCGTTCAGGCGGGTGAATTTAAATCAGGAATGATTCAATGTTAAATTTTAAAAAAAATAAAATGAAAACAACACGGATTTATCAGATTTTGACTCTTGCGGCAATACTGCCGTGGATAGCGGGTTGTATTGTTACGAGTGATGACGGTGAGGTTGAGAATACTCCTCGGAAGCAGTATATTCAATTCAGGGCAGGGATTTCCGCCCCCGTTACCAGAGTAGCGGCAAATGCGGGCGTGGCGGGTGAAAGATCCTGGTCGGCAAGAGACAGCATCGTTATCTTAATGGAAAACACCACAAGTGGCGGAGGAACTTATACCTATGCACAGGCAGTATATGCCCACGGAACAACGGCGGGATTATCGGGCGCGACGGGAACGTTCACTTTTCAATCCACTCCAAGCTCCCCTACCACCCAACCTGTTTTCCCTCTGAATGGCGACGCCCTTGACTTCATAGCGTTTTATCCGTATGACCCCGCAAACACACTGCCGCTTGCTTCTCTTAATACGTATCCCATAGATATAACCCACCAGATTCCGATTGGGACAGGTAATGGGGTTCGCGCTGACTTTATGTGGACAAAAACCCCCTCTCCTTACTCCCTATCCTCACCTCCTTCCGGTGGTGCGATTGAGCTTAATTTTGAGCATCTATTAGTTAAATTAGTAGTGAAGATTACGAGAGATGTGGTCTCCCTGCCAACAACATGGAGTGGTTCTACCGCAGCAACCGCAACCATAAAAAATGCGGTAAAGGAAGCAACAGTTGATTTGACCGCAGGAACAGTCGCCCCGAGTACGACAAGTGTCATGGATGTCGCGATGAGAAAAGAAACATGGAAGACCGGTGGCGGTGGTACCGTGCCCGACACCATCATTTTCGAAGCTATTTTGATGCCGCAAACTTTCGATGGTAATCCTTCCGCTTTAGACTCACTTATCGTTACTGTCCCTGTTGGCTCCGCGACGAGATATTATAAATCATCTCTTACAAACCTTTTTGCAAATTTCAACGGAACGGGATCGGCTCTTACGGCATTTACTGAGAAAACAAAGTACACATTAATCGCGGATTTAAAAGGGAATATGCTGACAAACATTAGCGGAATCATTAACCCATGGCTGGATGGCGGGCAAGGCTCCGGTGTTGCTCATGAGCAGCCCTAAGTTACTATAATAGCAATGAAAACTCTTGTAGGTTGGCTGATTTTGCCTGCGCTGTTGTGTGCGTCATGCCACTCTGCTGATGAAAATGATGGTGCCCTGTCGGCTCGTGGAATGCCCATACAGTTCAGTGCCGGCATTTCACTGCTTCGTGTGGGTGTGGCACCGGGTGCTTCTGCGGAAACTCTTTGGGAAATACCGGATACAATCGGCGTGTTTATGCAAAACGTAACTCAGGGTACGGAATATGTAGTAAATTCTCCCTACAGAGTTGCAGCGGCGGGGGCATTGGGGAGTTTCATTTCCGCCGGCACCCCTAATTATTTCCCTCTTTCTAATGATGATTTTTCTTTCAAAGCCTACTATCCCTATAAAAATGATGCAACCATCACATCCATCACAACCCCTATTCAGATAGATGTGTCCAACCAAACCCAGAGTGCTACCAACAGGATTGATGTCCTGTATGCCGCCAACGATAATGGCGGTTCGTATTTCCATAATTTCGACTCGCCTCCTATACCTCTGACATTCAGCCACATTATGAGTAAATTAGTAGTGAACGTTACACGTGGCACCGGTGTGACAGGTGCTTTAACCGCCACGAGCGTAAAGTTAAAGAGCATGGTCGCAAAGGGAGATGTTGATTTATTTAACGGCACCATTGCGGCGGTGTCGGGTTCAGAAACAATCATTCAGGCACGACAGGTAACAACAGGCACTCCCCGGCAATACGAAGCAATTTTAGTACCGCACACCTTTCCACCGGCGGGCGGAGCGGAAACAGACTCCATTGTGATTACAGCCGGAGCGAAGGTTTACGCCATATCGCTCTTACGCGCTTTCAGCACAGCCACGCCCGCCCCCGTCATCGCGTTTGAGAGTGGCAAAAAATATACGCTGAACGCAGAATTAACCGTCGGCGTAGGCACTTCGGCAGATTATGTCATAGGAGCCACCACCTCCCCGTGGGGGAGTGTTAGTGGGCTGAAGCCGGCAGAGGATTGTGGGTCAAGCCCGCAATGACAGTCCAGGGACAGATGCTAAATTTCTTTCCATATCGCCGCAATGTCGGCAGCCGTGATTTTTTGAAAATCTTTTTCCAAGGGGGTGATGAAGACACCGCCCATATCTACGGAGGCGGGGCTAATCAGGAGGTTGGCTTCGCCTTCGGCAAAATAGCAGGCGGGGCGGTGTTTTTTGCGTGGGAACACGCAGACCGTCCATTTGCCGCGTTCAAACCACGCGAGGATGTTCAGCATCGGCTCGGCTTCGCCCGCCGGCACGGGCAAAGAGCGGTATATCTGCCGAAATTGGGCGACGACCTCCTGCGCATATTCCGATTCGATACGAATGGTGTTGGGAAACGTCCTGTCGCTTTCGACAGGCAGAAAGCCCTTGCTTCCGGCTTGAAAATGGAAATGGTCGGGCGCGGAGGCACCACATTTCGGACCGTTGTAGAAGATGACATACTCGTCCAGCAGTTTCGCCAAATCCAGCATATCCTCGATGCGGTCGGCACACCGTTGGGGCGTGTGTTCCACGGCGGGAACGGTCAGGTGGCGCGGAAAAATCGGATAGGGATTGACCAGTATCTCATACCGCCCGTTGAAAGGGATGCCTCGCTGCTCGGCGGGACGGTTGGCGGCGCACAGGAAGCAGGCACGCTCCCGAATGGATTGGGCATCCACCTT
Source organism: Bacteroidia bacterium (assembly GCA_025996755.1). Classification (GTDB taxonomy): domain Bacteria; phylum Bacteroidota; class Bacteroidia; order Bacteroidales; family Azobacteroidaceae; genus Azobacteroides. The sequence continues at coordinate 4,321 of BNTR01000081.1, read as the reverse complement.
AGCGGCGGAAGAAACGATGCGCGCGGGGTTGAACTGCACCTTACAGGTGTGCCCGTCCACATCAAACGTCTTCATTTTCACTTGCGCCAAAGCCGCATAATTGCTGCGAGCCAACTCCCACGTGGCAAGTTGCCGGTCAAATAATTGTTGGAACTCATTCATAACTAACGTCGATATGCCAATGCCATTGGTTGTAGTAGATATTGCCGCCGTGCCCGTTTTCCATCACATAGAGCGGGATGTTATCAATCGTGGAGTATTCCCGCGCCCCCGCCCAGGGGTAGGTGGAGCGGATATGGGCGAACAGTTTTTTCACTTTTTGATACGGGTCCGTTTCGTCGCCCACCACGCGCGCCGACAGAGCCTTAATCGAATCGGTGAACACGACGTGCGGCGCACATTCGGCGGTATAGGTCTTATACAACTTGGTGGTGGTGTCGTAGGGTTTGATGTCCTGCGCCGCGAGGTTAAACCACTCCGCCGCGTGGCGGTAAGAGAACGAGTAGCCGAACGTCAGCGGCTCGTCTTTCTTCGCCTTTTTTTCCATATACAGCGACCGGTGGGCGTATTCCGGCGGCGAAAGGGTGTAGTCGGCGGCATCGACCGTAAGCAGCTTGACATCCGATTGGCGGCGTTCGTCTTCGCGCGGACAGGGCAACCAGCAGCGCACCACCTCGCCGTCGGGCACGGCATTGGCATCCAATGTTACGGTGTAGTTCACGCGCATCACCACAGGAGCCGTCTGCGCCACTCCCGTCTGCTGCACAGATGCCACAACGGCAGGCAAATGCGTGCTCAAAAACTTCTTAAAACTGTCATCAGAAGGCTTGTCAATGGCTCGCTTGCGTGCCATGGCATCTTTATCGAGCCGAAACAGGTTAGCCGGCGCGCGGTCGAAGTATTTCTTTTCGCCATTGATGTACATCGCCTCCAATGTTTTAGCTTTTTCCCAGCGAAGCAGCATCTCGTCCGTCACATTGGGGTAATACTTGCGAATATACGTTACGGCATCCTCCTTGCTCACGTGAAAATCTATAGCGATGCGGTGCGCCTTGTCGCGCTGCCAAATGTCCTCCACTGTGGTAACGCTGGCTTTGCCCAGATAAAATGTCTTGGCTTTGATAAGTTGGGCTTCGCAGGCAACAGGCTCTGTCCACAGGGTGGATTGCGCAGTTGGCTCGCTGCCGTCGGTGGTGTAGCGGATTTCGGCTCCGGGGATGGTGGTGTTGGCGAATAGTTGACCCTTGATGAGTTTGATGCCGGGTTGCGCCACGCGGAAATTCACACCCAATTTTGACAGGCGCGGCAGTTCTTTTTGGGCGATTTTCGCGTTGTAGAGTTGCTTGGCGGCTTCATACTCTTGCCGGTTGCCGGTCAATGACCACGCCGGTTGCATATTCCACGCGCGTTCAATCAAGCCGTACATTTTTGGGAAGAGGCAGTATTCGATTTGTTCAAAATTACGGATGGTTTCTGCCCACAGTTGCCCTTGCACGCCTTTGATTTGCGTGCGGGCATTGGCATTCAGTGCCGTTTTGCCCTGCGCCGCCGTGTTTATATCCTGCGGTTCGCCTTTGAGATTGCGCCGCACCGACTTGTAAATGTCGTAGGGCAACATATCGAAGGAGTTGTATTCGTTCACAAAGCCGCCCCAATGCAAGCCCGGCTCCTGCGGGTGCTTGCTGTACGACATATCCATATAGAAATTGGTAACATTGCACAAAATGACCGGATAACCGGCGTTGGCAAGCAGATAGGGCACCTCGTCGCCTTTCCACTCCGGCAGGGTGCTCCAGCAATAGCTTAGCACCTCGCTGTCTTTGAATTTGGGATTGGCGGTGTGGTCGCGCAGCATTGCCACCTCCTCCCAGCCGGCGGGTTGCAGGTTGCGCTTTGCCAGCATGGGCAAGACCTGCTCCAGAAAATAGTCTTTCAACTCCCGAATTTCGGTCATCCCCTGCGCCTTCATAAAGTCGCGACAGATGGTTGAGCCTTCCCACGCGCCGCGCGGCACTTCGTCGCCGCCGATGTGGAAAACGGTCAGCGGCACGCCCGCCTCGGCGTACATTTTGCCGATTTCGTCGATAACTTTTTCGACAAAACGGTAGGTCGAAGGCAGCGCAACGTTGAGCACATTGTCCGTGAAATTTTGTGCGGAGATATATTTAGAGGTGTCGGCAAAATCCGTCAAAAGATATTCTTCGGCTTTGGGCTTATCCGTGGCGATGTATTTGTGGTAGCGGGCATTCATCGACTTGATTGCCGCCCGCGAATGTCCCGGAATATCCACTTCGGGAATTACCCTGATGTGCCGCTTTTGGGCATATTGCAAAATCTCCATGAAATCAGCCCGCGAATAGTAGCCGTTTGCCAAGCCCAGACTGTCCTTAGCGTCCCAACCCCAGCCGAAAGCCGGATAGAGGTGCGTGGATTCGTCCAAAGTGTGCCCACGATGCGCCCCTATTTCGGTCAGTTCGGGCAAATCGGGGATTTCCAACCGCCACGCCTCGTCGTCGGTCAAATGGAAATGAAACACATTCATCTTGTAGAACGCCAGCAGGTCGAGCAGTTTCAAGACGTTCGCTTTTTTCGTGAAATTGCGCGCCACGTCCAGCATCAGCCCGCGATAGTCGGTGTCGGGATAATCGCTGATTTCTTGATTGGCGAATGTTGCAGGCAGTTCGCCGGCATTGCCCAGCATCTGCAACAGGGTCTGCGTTGCGCTAAACATCGCGGGTGCCTCACCGCTATAGAGTTCAAAATGCCCGTTTCTAATGGATATATCGTAATGCTCGCTGCGATTGACCACGTCCGATGCGTAAATCGCAAAACGCAATCGGATGACGGTTTCGCCGGTCTCCGAAATCGTGCAACCAAACAGGGAAACCAATTTTTCTTTCAACAGGGCGGCTTCGTTTTCAAATCGCGCATCGTATTCCAATTTCACATTTTTTGTAAAGGTGGAAGTGCCTTCGGTCTTGACAGCCTCTTTGAGCGAAGGGAAAATGTCCGTTTCCGACACCGCAACCGGTTGAGCGAACAGTTGATTCTGCTCATAAACATAACTCCCGTCGGGATAGGGCAACTCGGCGGCGGTGGGTCGCGTCCACTGCGTCGGGTCGGTAAACGGCACCACTTCAAGCGGAATATTCAGCGGCTGCTGTTCGTTGCCGTTTGCATCGACAAACACGATGTAGGCACCTTGCGGAGCGGCAGACTCCTTAATCAGCCCCCCTCTGGCGCGGAAAGTGAACGCCAATGTCTCGCCGGGCGCAAGGGGCTGGTAGTGTTCCGACGGCTCCATCTTGCAATGTGTTGCCTGAATTCGCTCCACGCGCAGCGGCGCATCGTCCTGATTGACAGGATTAACCGATTGCTGAAAATAAATTGTCCAATTGCCCTCCAAAACCGTCTTTCCGGTGTTTTTGATATGGAAGGTGTTGTCATACAGCCCCGGCGCAACGCCGTTTTTGCCCATTTCCCACGTCAGGGATACGGGTGTCGCCTGTTTGCCGCATCCAAACAGCAAACAGACACCAAGACCAAGCAAAAATTTGTGTTTCATTATGTCTTTTCTTTAAAATAAACGCATCAAGGCACATATTCCAGCAGCGTGAGTGCCAGGCGGAACCCCAAGTAGTAATTGCTGACTCCGGGCGGGCAACGCATACGATAGGATACGCGGCAGAAAAAGTCGTCGTAATCCAAAGCACCACCGCGCGCCACGTAGTTGGGGTCAGCGGGATTATACCACGCAGGTCCCGTAGGGTCGGTTTGCGTACTGCTGGTGTAGGGGCTGAACCAATCGCTGCACAACTCCCACACATTGCCGCTCATATCATAAATGCCCAACTCGTTTGGCGCAAGTTTTCCCACCTTATGCGCCTTTCTGCCACTATTATCTATGTACCAAGCCACTTTGCCGATGGAATTGCTACCGCTTAGCATATAGCCATGCCCCAGCACACTGCCTCTTGCCGCATATTCCCACTCCGCCTCTGTGGGCAAACGGTATTCTTTCCCTGTCATTGCGTTCAGAACAGTTAAAAAACGTTGTATATCGGCATTGTTCACGTAATACATCGGATAATCGGGACCAATCATATTCGTAATTTCCGCATGCAATTCATGCACCGGAGGATGAGGCACGTCATTGGGATTCGTGTTGGGCCAACCACCCATCAAATCCATCCAGAGTTTTTGCGTTACTTCAAACCTGCCAATCGCATAGTTTTTAGTGATGGTAACGCTGTGTGGGGGACGTTCATCACTGTCTAAGGTGCCACCCATAATAAAAGTGCCCCCCCCTACGCCTACCATA
>BNTR01000080.1 GCA_025996755.1 Bacteroidia bacterium | reverse complement strand
GGCTGCGAAAGTGCGATATTCCTCTATCTTTTTCAAAAATGCCTCTTCCTCCGGCTCGCCGCCTCCTTCGGGAGGGATAATCATCGTTGCAGTACCCGCATTCAAATCGGCTTTGCTTATAAGACTTTCCGGGTCGGCATCAGGTTAAGCATCGGAGGTTATGTCGAGTTTCTTTTTTATCTCTTCGATATACGCCGTCAATTCTTGCGTTTTTGCCCGGAGTTCTGTGGCTTTGTCATACGAACTCTTTGCTTTCGCGGGGCTCATGGTGTGAATGGCGGTCAATTTTTCGTAGAGTTCGGCATTTTGTCCGTCGGTGGTGGCAATAGATTTCATCAGCCCGTCTTCCACAACGGCATAGCCCTTCAACACGTCCGCAGACACGTTCATGGCTATCATACCGATGTAAACTACATAAAGCAGGTTAATCATCTTAGTTCTTGGACTCGCCGCACCACCTGACATAACTCAAATCAATTTAATAAATTATTACTGTTCATATTCAACTCGCATTAAGTAACTAAAATTTCAATCGGCGCATTGAGCGTTTGCGTTACGCCGTCGGGACCCTTCGTCGAGATGGCGCGTATCAATATCGTTTGCCCGCGGGTCATGCTTCGTATCAAGTCCTGCTGTCGCTTTGAAAACTTGGCTCCTTCGGAGGTTTCCTTGATGGCAAATCCCATCGCGTCAAATTTCTGCACCTCAAAGCCCAACACGGTAAAGGGAATATTCAAAATACCGTCGTCAATCGCCGCGCTCAATTCGGGGGTGCCGAGCAACATATTTTTCGCCAGCGGTCCGCCTTTATACATCGTCTTGTTGCCATCCGGATTGGTAACATTCAGGAAAGCCGTGGGCGGAGGCAGTGGGCGCACCCTGAATGTGTTTTTAGCCACTTCCTGCTGCTTATTTCCAATCTTGACCTGCACCCCGATAAAGGCTTCCGCCCCCAATTTGGGAACTGCCGACCAGATGCCGTTGCCCTTATTGGTCAATGTGCCGGCGGATATGTTTGCCGTCACATTGGCATCGGCGGCTCCGGGCACCGCTATCTTCACGTCGTTGGCAATACCGGCATAGAGGATGTTCATCATCAGCGGGGCAATCGTTGCCGACGGCTCGGTAACAACATATTCCGTAGCGAACTCCAGCTTCGTTGTGTTTCCATCCCCACTTATCATCTCGATAAAGCCTTTGAGCGGAAACGTGCCGGTGGTAGATGTCGGCACGGAGTATTGCCCGTGTGCCTCTTCCGGCAATTCCTTGCCGTTCACCGTTATCTTTGGCTCCTGGGCGGAGTCCACGGCTGCTATGACAACGTTTGCCTTGTACGTGCCGCCACGCATCACCACCTGTGCTTCGGGAATCACGAATGCCGTGAGTTTATTGACGCGAAAGTCGCCCGAATCCACCGTCCGCAGCAATTCGCGCATCACGAGTTGCTCCGCATATATCACCGAGTATTTCAATTGAGTAACCATCACCACCACCGCCGCTGCCGGCATGTGCTCAAACAGTGATTCTGTCCACGTCTTGTGGGTTTCCTTCGCTTTGGCGGAAGGCTCGGTGCTCAAACAGGTATCTATCACCGACTTAATCTCATCATCGGTGAGCAGTGAGCCTGCGTAAGTGCGATATTCCTCAATCATTTTCAAAAATTTCTCTTCCTCCGGCTCGCCGCCTCCTTCGGGAAAGGCAATCATCGCGGCAGTAGCCGCATTCAAATCAGACCTGTTTACAAGGTTTTCCGGGTCGGCATCGGGATTGAGGTCGGCGGTTACGGCGATTTTCTTTTTTACCCCGTCAAGATAGTCGGTCAATTCTTGCGTTTTTGCTCGGAGGTCGGTGGCTTTTTCATACGAAATTCGGGCTTTCGCGGGACTCGCCGCGTGAATTTCGGTCAATTTGTTGTACAGTTCGGTGCTTTGTTCGCTCGTGGTAACAATAGACCTCATCAGCCCGTTCTCCACCATGGCGTAGCCCTTCAACACTTCTCCGGAAACGTTCATGGCTATCATCCCAATGTAAACTACATAGAGCAGGTTAATCATCTTCTGTCTTGGACCTCCACCGCCTGACATAACTCAATCAATTAAAAGTTACTACTGACATTCCTGTTATTCCCCATCGCCGAGAGCAGCCCGCCATACACGCTATTGAGGTCTTGCAACTGTCGTGCCATACGTTCTGCCTCGTTGTGAACGACCGTACTGTTCAGCGAAGTAGTATCATAAAGGTCTTTTATGTTCCTCAAGCCGACGTTTATCTGGTTGATGGAATCAATTTGCGTGCTGATGGTTTGTATCTGCTTTTCGTAAATATCGTTCAACCCTTGCACATTCTTGCTGAGGGAGTCCAACTGGTTGAAGTAGTTGTTCGTTGAGTTGTTAAGTCCGGCAGTGAAGTCCATCAGCGAAGTTGATACTACGCGCACGCGCTGCATATCTTCCATTATCAGGGAGAATTGCTCTGCCGCCGCCACCATCCTGTTGATGCTGTTCGACAGTGCCACGTTGTCTTCTTCCGAAATGAAACGCTCCACATTGCCGCCGGCACGCCGTCCCACACGCTTGTTGATGCGTTGTTCGATAACTTCATCATAGTAAGTGCTGTCAAATCTGCTGCCGAAATTGCCCCCCACGAAACTCCCGTAGTCAGAACTGGAGGGTGGCACACCGTATCCCCCACCCTGAGGAGGCGGAGCGTATCCTTCGGCGGGCAGAGGATATCCTCCACCACCACCGCCACCTGCGGACGGAGCATATCCTCCACCACCGCCGCCACCTGCAGCCGGAGCATATCCTCCACCACCACCGCCACCTGCGGGCGGTGCATATCCTCCACCTCCACCGCCACCTGCGGGCGGTGCATATCCTCCACCTCCACCGCCACCTGCGGGCGAAGCATATCCTCCACCGCCACCGCCACCTGCTGCCGGTGCTGCTGCGCCGGCAGCAACACCCATCGCGGCAGGTGCTACTCCGCCGCCGCCGCCGCCGCCTGCCGCACCAATCGGAGGAATAATGGGCACACCATCGTACAATATATCATCGGGGTCGGTCAAGAGGGTGGGATAATAGGTTTCCCAATGCTCGTGAGCATGCTCGGCGGGAGGGTCTTCAAATGCCGACATGGCAAAGATAAATGCCTCGGTAATAAACCCTGCGTTGAGCATAAGGTGTCCGATAACGCCGGGCCAGTGCATGATTTCACCAAGCACTCCCAGAATGATGACGGTCGCCCCCAAGCCATAGAGAATTTGGAATCCCTTTTTGGCTATCGGGGTGGACATGAAACTGACTTTCTTTATGACCCTCGGTGGCAGCGGTGCCCCCGGAGCCGGTGGTGGTGTGTGACTCATATCTTATTCAATTTTATAATTCAACATATATATTCTATCTTTGTCCTACTATGGAGCGCACGCATCGGAAGCCGATATACGAGCGGTGCTCATTTTGAAATTCAAACGTGCGGGCATCAGACCGCAGGGAATGCGCCACGTCTTTCCACGACCCGCCGCGCACTGTTTTTCGCTTCAGCATATAGGGGTCGCTCCGCTCTGCGAGGTAGCGATATTCCGAGTTGATGTCGTTCATGAGTTGGAATCCCGATTCGATGAACGCGGAGGATGTCCATTCTGCCACATTGCCTGCCATATCGTACAATCCCAATTCGTTAGACATAAACGATGCCACTTTGGCGGTAATTATAAATCCGTCTTCGACGTAATCGCCGTCGCCCTGCTTGAAATTGCCGAGGAAGCAGTCGTCGCAATCCATCACGTCCATCTGTTCCCACGGATAGAGATTGGTGGTGTTGCCGCCGCGCGCCGCATATTCCCATTCGGCTTCGGTGGGCAGGCGGAATGGCTCGATAATGCCCGTGCCCGCCGCACCCATGGACTGTTTCCATCGCTCGGTGCGCCAATTACAAAAAGCCTGTGCCTGTTCCCACGACACGCCTATCACCGGATAGTCGTTGTAGCCCGAATAGGTGAAGTATTGCCGCATATACTGCTCGTTGTAGGAGTTGTAAAAATCGTTCACCCAAGCCGTTTCGTCCGGATGGATATTAACGATGTAGGTGTTCATAAAGTCCCACGGACCCGATAGCGGTCGCGTGATTGTTTCACGCACAATCCTGCCATCGTCACTGATGTATGCCGTATCCTTGGAAATCATCACCTCCGGCTCCGGCGGGAGGTCGCTGTTGAGGTTGTGCATATCGGGGTCGAGGTTGTTGCGCCGTAGAGCCGCCTGCTTGGCATCATACACTTCGTAGCGATAAATCATTTGAAGGGGGTCTAATCTCACCATATCCGTGGCGGGGTCGTAGCGATAAACACTTTTGAGTGCGCGCAACTCTTCTTCGCTGGCTTTTTTCTCGGTAGGAATCGGTTGTTTCCAATTCAGGAGAGGCGGTTCAAGCTGGTTGCCGTCCGCATCTTCCGTGATTTTAAACGCCTCATTGGCACCATAAGCGGGGTCAAACAAGCGTTCACGAATGATGGAATCGCGCACCCAGTAAAGGAATTGGCGGTATTCTTCATTGGTAACCTCGGTGGCATCCATCCAAAAACTCTCCATGGTAACAGTTTTTTGGTTTTCCCGAATCTCCCAAACGGGGTCGTTCAGGGGATTTCCCAGCGTGAGCACGCCACGTTCAACAAAGACCATGCCGTAGGGGGCAGGTTCTTTCCATGCTTTTTTGGCTGCTTTATACCCCGCCGGAAAGAGGTCTCTCTTTTGAATACCGGTTATCACGGAGGGCTTGGTGGGCTTGGCTGTGCCGAGGGTATATACCAGCGACAGCCCAAGTTTGGTGGGTCCAATGTAGGTGCTCGTTTCCTTCCCCACAAAGTCGCCGCAGGTGCGACACTCGTATTGGCTGTAGTTGAAAGAGAGGAAACCCAATCCGACGGATGCCTCAAACTTCCAGTGTGGAGCCAAATCCCACTGGTAGCCATAGGCAAGCCCAAGCCCGATGCCTGTGCCCTGAAAATAGTTGTTGTACAGTTTGCTGAAATCCATCCCACTGAATTTCATTGAGCCAATATCCATCCCGCCGATATTGTAGGATGTGTAGATGGCGTGGACTCCCAGAAAATGCGCAGTGAACGGTTCTGCGAACCAATAGCGCAACTCGGGTTGCACCAGCAGGTGTTTGAATTTGGAGTAATTCGGCAGGTCCCATGGGTTATAGTTGAGTGAAAGGTCGAAACTGAACTTGTCGGAGGTACGGGCTTCCGCCCCCAAATTGATAGAAGAGGTTAAGTCGTACAAAAGATTCGTCTTAATCCCCCACACAGGTGATTTGGACGCTTTCTTCTGCCCGCTAATAGGAATACAACAAAGTAATAGAAGCAACAAAATTGCTTGTATTGATTTCATATTTTTTTATTAGTGTTCCTCCAACCAATAAAATTGAAGACATTGCATATAAAATAACCGTTCACTCTTAAAGCGCAAAGGTACGGCTTTTTTTTGAATTGCACCAACATTTTTGTGATTTTTTTATCAACAATCTTTTAAGCATTGAAATAATGAAAGTTATTTTGTACCTTTGCCTCTGAAATTTAATTCTAAAAACAAAAAAAAATGAAACAAAAAAAATTCAATGCGCAGCAAACGTTTCGATTCAAACGCTTCGCGCGGAAAGCCTACGCGGCTTTCAACAGTATGCACAAAGCCGTCAATATCGGCGTTGTGGGTGGTCTGGTGCTTAGTTTGGCACACACCACAAGTACGTCGGCACAGGCGCAGACGGTGGTAACAAATGATGCGATTGGCGACGACCGGCCGCTCGACGAGGTGGTTGTTACGTCTTCCAAAGCCGAATTGACGCTCAATCAGACGGCAAAAATCGTGACGGTCATCACCCGCGAAGAAATTGCGCGACAGCCCGCCGCGAGCATTCCCGATTTGCTGAAAAACATTGCCGGCGTGGATGTCCGCCAGCGTGGAGCCAACGGCGTACAAACAGACATCTCGCTGCGCGGCGGCACATTCGACCAGGCAGCCATCCTCCTCAACGGTGCCAATCTCACCAACCCCCACACAGGACACTACTCCTTCGACCTTCCGGTCAATCTCTCCGACATCGACCACATCGAAATCATTCAAGGACCCACTTCGCTGCTCTACGGCGCAGGCGCATTTTCGGGCGGTATCAACATCGTAACGAAAAAAGATGCCGAAACCGGCGCGTTCCTGAAAGCCGAAGGCGGTATGCACAACACATTTGGCGCAGAAGGACGTGCCTCTGTTGGTCATCACAGTGTTTCAATTGGGTATAACCGCTCCGACGGCTACATCCCCAACAGCGATTACCAAATCATCAATGCGCTGTGGCAGAGCAATTTCCGCGTGGATGATTCCAAACTCGACATTCAATTGGGCATCAACGACAAAGCCTACGGAGCCAACACGTTCTATTCGGCGAATTTTCCCAATCAATTCGATGACACGCGCAGCATTTTTGCCGCCATTCGGGGCGAATCGGGCACCAAATTGAAATTTATTCCGCAGATTTATTGGAATCGGCATTACGATGTTTTTCAATTAGTGAAGGGAGATACATCCCAATATCAGTACAATCACCACCAAAGCGATGTGTTCGGCATTAACCTCAACACGCAGTATAAATGGGCGGGCGGGATTACCAATTTCGGCGGCGAACTGCGCAATGAGGGCATTTTCAGCAGCAATTTGGGCGTGCCGATGCGCGAACCAAACGGCAAATACAAAAAATCGGACAATCGCACGAATATCAGTTATTTTCTCGAACACAACTATCTCTATCAAGGTTTCACGCTGGGCGTGGGCGTGCTCGCCAATTACAACACCGCGTATGCCAACGATATGAATTTATATCCGAGCATCAACGCAGCCTATTGGTTTTCAGAGAGTTGGAAAGTGTTTGCGTCATGGAACAATGCCACGCGCCTGCCCACTTTCACCGATTTGTATTACGTCGCGCCCGAACAGCAAGGGCAGCCCGATTTGAAACCCGAAAAATCGGAGTCGTATGAACTCGGCATTAAATACGGCAACAAATTTCTTTCCGTCACCGCGAATGGCTTTTACGAAAAAGGCAGAGAGCTGATAGACTGGGTCAAAAACAATGCGAGTGATACTCAATGGAAAGCCGCTAACTTGACTTCCGTCGATAAAACCGGCTTTGAAACGAACCTTGCCCTGTCATTTCAAGAACTGCTTCCGCAACTTTCCACCACGCGCCTGAATTTGGGCTATCTGTTTCTTGAGCAAACGCACGATACGGGCAAATTGATTTCCAAATATGTGTTGGAAAATTTGCGCCACAAGTTTACCGCCGGGCTGGCTCACCCGATTTATAAAGGCTTAACGGCTGATTGGCAATTCCGCCTGCAACAGCGCGAAGGCGATTATCCGTCCGTCGCCCTGCTGGATTTGAAACTCAATTGGAAGCAAGGCGGTTGGAACGTCTATCTGACGGCAAATAATTTATTTGATGCCGGCTATTACGACCTTTTGAACATCCCGCAGCCCGGCATTTGGGTGATGGGCGGCGTGAGCCTTGCACTGTGAAATAACAAGAGAGGCTGTCTAAACATATCAGGCAGCCTCTCTTATATCAATTATTTTCCGGACGCAATTTGCGAACCACGGCACCAGTGCGCCACATTTCGCTGTCGCGCAATTTCTTCAACTCGGCATCCAAGCCGGCGCGGTAGTCGGGTTTGGAATTGGTGTCGATGGAGCGTTGCGCTTCGTTGCCGTTTGCCACTTCGCTGTACAGTTTGGCGAATACCGGTTTGGAGGCATCGTGGAAAGGACCCATCCAATCCAATGCGCCGCGTTGAGCCGTTGTGGAGCAGTTGGCATACATCCAGTCCATACCATTTTCGGCGAAGAGCGGCATCAGCGATTGGGTGAGTTCTTCGACGGTTTCGTTGAACGCTTCCGACGGCGAGTGTCCGTTTTCGCGCAGCACCTCGTATTGTGCCAGCAAAATGCCTTGAATGGCACCCATCAGCGTGCCGCGCTCGCCGGTGAGGTCGGAAAATACTTCGCGCTTGAAGTCTGTTTCAAACAAATAGCCGGAGCCTACGCCAATACCCAACGCAATCGCGCGCTCGCGCGCCTTGCCCGTCGCATCCTGAAACACGGCAAACGAGGAGTTTAAGCCGCGACCTTCCAAAAACATACGGCGCAAAGACGTGCCGGAGCCTTTCGGAGCCACCAAAATCACGTCGATGTCTTTCGAGGGCACGATGCCGGTGCGCTCTTTGTAGGTGATGCCAAAGCCGTGAGAAAAATACAGGGCTTTGCCCGCCGTCAAATGCGGTTTGATGCGGGGCCACACCTCAATCTGTGCCGCGTCGGACAACAAATACTGAATGATTGTGCCCTTCTCGACCGCCTCTTCGATGTCGAAAAGCGTTTCGCCCGGCACCCAGCCGTCGGCAACGGCTTTGTCCCACGTTTTGCCGCCTTTGCGTTGCCCCACAATGACGTTGAAGCCATTGTCGCGCAAGTTCAGCGACTGCCCGGGACCCTGCACGCCATAGCCAATCACGGCAATGGTCTCTTTCTTTAACACTTCTCTCGCTTTTTCCAACGGAAATTCGTCGCGGGTTACAACCTGTTCGTCAACACCGCCAAAATTCATTACTGCCATTTTTTTATATCTTTTTTAAATTTATTTTTCCTTCAATTTTTCTTCCACCGCCGCGAGCATATCGCTGAGGCGTTCCACATTGGATTTGGTGATGGCGATGCGTCCCGAACGGATGAATTGCAGCACACCGATTTTTTCTTTCAACTCTTCAAACAGCGCCTGCGTATCTTCGTGATGCCCCGTTTTTTCCAGCACCGTCCACACCTCCGTCATATCGAGAATGCGGGCATTGTAGCGGCGAACGATGTCTTCTATCGACCCCAGCGACAGCAATTTTTGCGTAGATAACTTATACAGAGCGATTTCCTGATGAATCAAATCCTTGTCGGCGTGGAAATACGACTTCACGATGCCCACCCGCTTGTCGATTTGCTTAACCACCTTCTTCATCGTTTCCTCATCGGCAAAAGCGGTGATTGTGAACTTGTGGATACCTGCAATGGCAGAAGGCGACACCGAAAGCGTCTCAATATTCAACCCGCGCCGCGTGAAAATAATCGTAACCTGATTCAACAGCCCGACCATATTTTCGGAAAAAATCGTGATTGTATATAATCTATTATTTTCCATAATTATTCTTCTCCAAGTAAAATATCGGTGATGGCGGCACCTCCGGGCACCATTGGATAGACCATGCCCTTTTGGACGACGTGGGCATCCAGGAGGTAGGGACCGGGGGTGGCGAGCATTTCTTTTATGGCGGCATCCAATTCTTCGCGGGTTTCCACTGCCCGGGCGGGGATGTTGTACGCCGTTGCGATTTGCACGAAATTGGGGTTGAGCATTTCCGTGTGGGAATAGCGTTCGTCGAAGAACAGTTCCTGCCATTGGCGCACCATACCGAGGAAATCGTTGTTCAGCAGGATGATTTTCACCGGCGTGTGGTATTGCATAATCGTGCCGAGTTCCTGAATGGTCATTTGCAGTCCGCCATCGCCCACAAATGCACAAACTATGCGGTGGGGTGCACCAAACGCTGCGCCAATCGCTGCCGGCAAGCCAAAGCCCATCGTGCCCAAACCGCCCGACGTGACCACGCTCTTGCTGTGCCTGTATTTGAAATAGCGCAATGCCATCATCTGATTTTGCCCCACGTCGGTTACCAAAACGGCTTCGTGGTTGGTGGCTTCCGACACTTTTCGCACCACTTCGCCCATTTTGAGCGGACCTGTCTGCGGCGTAATTTCTTTGTCGATGACCACCGTAACTTCCTTAACCTTAGACGGTTGGAACGAGGCTATCCACTCGGTGTGCTTCTTTTCATTCAGTCGTTTGGTCACTTCCGGCAGCGTTTCTTTGGCATCGCCCAGCACCGCCACGTCGGCTTTCACATTTTTATTGATTTCCGAAGGGTCGATGTCGAAATGGATGATTTTTGCCTGCCTGGCATAGCGGGTCAAATCGCCCGTCACGCGGTCGGCAAAGCGCATCCCGATGGCAATCAGCACATCACATTCGTTGGTTTTCAGGTTGGGAGCCACATTGCCGTGCATACCCACAATGCCCACGTTAAGCGGCTCGTCTGTCGGCAACGCAGACAATCCCATAAACGTGGATGCCGCAGGAATATCCGCCTTTTTCAGAAATGCCAGCAATTCTTTTTCAGCATTCCCCAAGATAACTCCTTGTCCCACAATGGCTAACGGCTTTTTTGCACTGTGAATAAGGTCTGCCGCCGCCTCAATGCTTGCCACGTTAATGTCGGGCACGGGAATGTAGGAACGTATAAAACTGACCGTGTGCGGCTTGTAGTCAGCCACCATGGTCTGCGCATTTTTCGTAATATCCAGCACCACAGGACCCGGACGACCGGTGGAGGCGATGTAAAACGCGCGGGCAATCGCCACCGGTATGTCCTCCGCCGTGTGCACCTGATGCGCCCATTTGGTAATCGGCAGGGTTACACCAATCACGTCTATTTCCTGAAAAGCATCCGTCCCCAGCAGTGCTGTGGGCACTTGCCCCGCAATCACCACGATGGGCGTGCTGTCAAGCATCGCGTCGGCAATGCCCGTGATGGTGTTTGAGATGCCCGGACCGGACGTTACGACCGCCACGCCCACCTTTCCCGCCACGCGGGCATAGCCCTGCGCGGCGTGTGTTGCCCCCTGTTCGTGGCGCACGAGGACGTGGTTGAGTTTGTCCCGATAGTCATACAACGAATCGTAGATGGGAATAGCCTGCCCTCCCGGATAGCCAAAAATGGTATCTACACCCTCGTGGAGCAACGCCTCCAGCAACGCCTGTGAGCCGGGTATCGTCCTTTTCTCCATGTTTGTCAGATATTTATCCACTTCACGTATGCAAAGTCCATACGGTGTGGGATGTCCTCGTTGTAGGGATAAATGCGTATGCCGAAACGGAAATTGCCCGCTTCTTCGGCTATGATTTGCGTTGAGAAATAGCGAATGGTGCCTTCTTTCTTGTTCCAATGGACGGAATTGACTCTGAAGCTATCTACTCCGGTTGCCACATCTGTCTGAACAGAAATGAGTTCCAAGCCCAGACTGCCGCGCAAATTGTGCTTGTCAACCACCACTTCCACGCCCACCGAATCGCCCACTTCGATGCCGCGCATCAATATATGGTCGTCGTATTTGACGGACACCACTTCGATTTCGTCCCAGTGCGAGGCAACTTCCTCTTTCCACGCCGCGAGTTCTTTCGCTTTGGCGAAGTTGTTGACTGCCAGCATCTTGGAGCGTTCTGCCAGCACGGAATAGAAACGCTTGTCGTAATCGTCAAACATCCGCTTGGTGGTGTAATGCGGCGCAATTTGTGCAATCGAATTTTTGATGTATTTCACCCATTCCGGTGAGTAGCCGTCCTTATTTGTCTTGTAATACAATGGAATAATCTCTTTTTCGAGCATGGAATAAATCGTGGCAGCATCCAACTGGTCTTGGTATTGCTGATTTTCGTAACTGCGCTTGTCGGTCAATGCCCAACCCGCCTCTTTGCGATAGCCTTCGTACCACCAACCGTCTAATACAGAGAAGTTTAGCACACCGTTCATCTGTGCTTTTTCGCCCGAAGTGCCGGATGCTTCCAGTGGGCGCGTGGGCGTATTCAGCCAAATATCGACCCCCGACACGAGGCGTTTTGCCAACCGCATATCGTAATTTTCGAGGAAGATGATTTTTCCCAAAAATTCGGGACGGCGCGACACTTCCACGATGTGTTTTATCAACGCCTGCCCGCCCCCATCGGCAGGGTGCGCTTTCCCCGTGAAAATCACCTGCACGGGACGTTTCGGATTGTTCAGGATTGCCGCCAGCCTGTCCAAATCGGTGAACAGCAGATGCGCGCGTTTGTAAGTCGCAAATCGACGTCCAAAGCCAATCAACAAGGCATTCGGGTCAATTTTGTCAAGGATAGAAACCACTTTGGAGGGGTCGCCCTGATTTTTCAGCCAACTTTCTGTAAACGATTCGCGGATGTATTTGACCAAACGATTTTTCATTGCCATGCGCACTTCCCAAATTTCTTCGTCGGGGATGTCATAGACCTTTTCCCAAATTTTGGGATTCGACTGGTCGTTGTAAAAGTTCTTGTCAAAATATTTTTCATAACATTTGCGCCATTCCGAGGCTGCCCAGGTGGGCATGTGGACACCATTCGTAACATAGCCCACGTGCAATTCCTGCGGTGCATAGCCATTCCAAACGGGTGCAAACATATTTTTCGACACTTCGCCGTGCAAATACGACACGCCATTGGCGTTGAGGCAGGTGTTGAGCGCAAACACGCTCATCGAAAATTTCTCGTCGCTGCCCGGATTGGCACGCCCCATATCTATCAATTCTTGCCACGAAATTCCCAATTTTTCGGGGAAATGGCTCATATATTTCTTGAACAAAGGCTCTTCAAAATAGTCGTGCCCTGCCGGCACAGGCGTGTGACAGGTGTATAAAGCCGAAGCGCGCACCACTTCCATCGCCTCATTGAAACCCAACCCGCCGGCGATGTAATCCGCCAACCGTTGCGCATTTATCAACGCCGCATGACCTTCATTGCAATGATAGACCTGCTTTTTGATGCCCAATTGGTTGAGCAGCATGATGCCGCCCACGCCCAGAAGATATTCCTGCTTGAGGCGGTGCTCATTGTCGCCACCGTAGAGTTGAGCCGTGATAGAACGGTCCCATTCGCTGTTTTGAGGCAAATCGGTGTCCAACAAATAGAGTTTCACGCGACCGACATTGACTACCCAAACGTGTGCTTTGACGGTAAACTCATTGTAGAGAATATCCAGCACCAGCGGTTTGTTGCGGTCGTTAAGTACTTGTTCGATAGGCAGTTTGTCAAAATCCTGCGCCTCATAATTGGCAATTTGC
>BNTR01000079.1 GCA_025996755.1 Bacteroidia bacterium | reverse complement strand
ACTGCCACCATCACGGCAACCACCGCCGACGGCGGCAAGACGGCTACTTGTACCGTAATAGTAACAACGGCAACTATCCATGTAACGGGTGTAACGCTCAACAAAAATACCGACACGCTTACTGTTGGCAACACGGAACAACTAGCCTCCTTCGTGCAACCCACCAACGCGACATACGGAACCGTAACATGGAGCAGCAACAACCCAACCGTTGCAACAGTGAGCACAAGCGGCTTGGTTACGGCGAAAGCAACAGGCACTGCCACCATTACAGCAACCACATTCGACGGCGGCAAGACGGCTACTTGTACGGTAACAGTAGCAGCGGCACCAATCCCCGTAACGAGCGTGACGCTCGACAAAACTACCGCCTCGCTTACTGTAGGTGAAACGGAAACACTTACCGCCACTGTACTGCCCACTAATGCCACCAACAAGAATGTTACGTGGAGCAGCAGCAACAGCAGCGTTGCAACTGTGAGCACAAGCGGCTTGGTAACGGCAAAAGCAGCAGGTACAGCCATCATTACAGTAAAAACAACTGACGGCGACAAGACGGCTACTTGTACGGTAACGGTAGCAGCGGCGACTATCCCTGTAGCGAGCATAACGCTCAACAAGACCTCCACCACGCTTGCCGCAGGCGACACGGCAACACTTACCGCCACTGTACTGCCCGCCGATGCCACCAATCAGCAAATCACGTGGAGCAGCAACAACACGAGCGTTGCAACTGTAAATGAAAGTGGGCTTGTGACGGCACTTTCGGCGGGCACGACCACCATTACGGCAATCACCGCAGACGGAAGTTATATTGCTACTTGTCTGGTAAGAGTAAATGCTGTTGTGTACACCTACACCGTCACGTTTAACTCTCGCGGTGGCAGCAGCGTGCCTGCGCAGAATGTGGTAAATGGTGCCCGGCTCACGTCTCCAACTCCACCCACCCGCGAGGGCTACGCCTTTGCCGGCTGGTTTTACGAGATAGCCTGCCAAACCGAATGGTTTTTCAATAGCGACCCCGTAACCGGCAACATTATGCTGTATGCCAAGTGGACAGAAACCTCCTCCGAGTGGACGGAAGCCACCGCCATAGAAACAACAGAGGCAGAGAAACTTACGATTTATCCCAACCCCACCAGCCACGACCTGTTCATCAAAAGCGACACCCCCATCGAAAAGGTAGAAATCTTTGATATTTCCGGTCGCACCGTAGAGACGTGGCGCGCCGCGTCTCTACAAATACAAAACGGTGGGTACGAAAAAATCGACGTTTCGCGCTTGAACGCCGGCATTTATCTTGTGCGAGTGTCTTTCCGCGATGGCTCGACAGTCGTGAAGAAGGTTGTTGTGAAGCAATAAATAACAGACCGGCAAGGGATTGCAGGGTCAAGCCCGCAATGACGGCACACACAAACCGCCCACAGCATTCTGCGGGCGGTTTGGCTTTTTCCAATATGCTATATACTAACTACTTCCTATCTAATAGTTTATCGCCACAGCCACGCCATCGGGACTGTTTTCAAATTTCGCCAAATAAGTATGCGAGGCTTCGTCCCAAGTATTGCTGTCCTGAGAGATGTTGCTGTTGCCTGTGGCGGTTATTTTCACTTCTTTTGGCTGCTGCGGCAGATAGATGCGCATAACATTGTATGTGCCGATTGGACCCTTTGCTACAAAAGAATAAGTGCCTTTCTTGCTTGCTTCCTGATAGATGCGAGCACCGCCGCACACGACTGTTGGCTTGCTCTTGTCCTTGATTTGGGACAGGTTGTAGAGATATGCCTGCTCGCCGGGGTTGATTGTTTTTGTTTGCAGCACGGGCAAGGCGGGGTCGAAGAGGTCGATGAAACTGCCGGTCAGCACCAGCGGCTCTGCCGACACGCTCTCGTCCATCACGGCGGCGATGATGTAGTTGCCGCGTTCGAGGTAGAGGCTGTTCTTCGTTTCCAGCGTGCCTGCGAAGGCTTTTTGCACGGTGGCGAAGTAGGCGGCATCGTTGTTTGGCTTCATCACGAAGTCTTTCGGCTCTTCGCGGAGCACATATACGGTGCCTTTGCCCACAGGATAAGTGCCCGTTTGCGGTGCAGGAGTCAATCCTAACTGTTCAAAGAGGTGTTCGGAGGGTGCCTTGTAGTGGTTATCACCGGTGTTCCACCAGTCCATCACCAATTGGTAGGGGTCGTTGTCTTTGCCGGTGTAGAGTAGCGCACCACCGTCCTTCACCCATTGGGCGATATACTGATGACCGGCAGGGTCTAACGGTTTCATATTGGAATACGACATCACCAGCACTTTCAGGTCTTTCCACGTATCGGGGAACTCTGTATTCTCAATATGCACGATGCTGACCGGAATGCCGCGCTTGAGCAGGGGCAATGTTTGTCCGTAGAAATGGGAAAACTGCACGTCTTCATAGCCCTTATGGTTGGGATAACGCTGAAACATCATAGAGTTTGCCATCAACACGCCGATGCCCTGCGAGCCGCTCACCTTATTGTCCGACAGGGGTATATCGTTCAGCGAATTGACCATCACCTGCAATTGTGCGGAGTAGAAACGGGGAATAGTGGTCCTTTCTTCGCAGGTGGCGCAAGTCTTATGCGCACTCTCGTAAACCCTGTCGGGCCAGGGCATCACCTCATAGTCGGCAATCTGTGGATAGAGCAGTTGCGCGGTGAAAGTCGCTTCGTAATTCGTTTTATAGTCTTCCCAGTCTATATCTCCGTCTTCAATCGGGTCGGTGAGAAAGAAGGTCTTGCGACCCGTCGGGCGCGTCATCGACTCCATTGAGCCATATTCGAGGAAAGCGTTTTCAAACACGCGCTCTTTTTCCAAACCATTGTAGAAAGTGGCTTCGCGTGCCGTTCCCGTCCATACCTGTGCGATATAGCCGTCCACGTAGGGCGACGATGCCAGACTTGCTTCGGGGCTAATGATGTTCCACTGCGAATAGTTGACCAGCGAGTGGGTGGGCACATAACAGCGCACGTCCATACCCTTCGTTTTGCCGTACTCTTTGGCGTACTTAAACACCTCGTTCAAGGCGCGGAAATACAGTTGGTACTTCAGTTTATTAGACAAATAGGTATTCTCAATCGAGAGTGCCTGGTCGCGCCAAGGGAAACCGTAATAGTCCTGCCATTCCCGCTTGAAGCCATCGCTGTAACCGGATTTTGCCCAAAACTCAGGCTCTTCCAAATAGATGGCATCCACGCCGGCATCAATGACGGGGGCAATAATCCTTTCCTGAAAGAACTTGACATAGTTCAAACTCGGCACCACATACGGACCATAACGCCATCCGTGCGTGATAGAGTCGCCTTCTTCGGATATTTGTCCTTCGTCCAAATGCTCTTTGCCGTCCCACTCGCCGCTAAAATACGCTTCGCAGCCTCCCCAGGCGATGCCGGTCATAAAGTGGGTGGTGTAGCCGCGGTCGCTCCACGACTTCAGGCGGTCGGCAAAGGATTTCTCATTGCCAAAGCCATATACAATGGCTACATCGGGTCGTGCGTCCTGCGTTGGTCGCCATTCGGTTGATACTTGAAAAGCAGTTTTCTCTTTCGCTGCTTCCTTCGTCTGTCGGGCGCAACTTGCCGCGCCGAGCAGCAATGCCGCACCTGCACACACTGCCACTGTTTTTTGATTCTTCATAATATATATTTTTTAATTTTTATAACTGCAAACATAATCACAATTTTAACTTTTCATTCCGCTTTTTGGTCGCCCATTTTCTCCAATTTGCCAAGTTGGGTGTATATTTCAGGCAATTTGGGGAAGATTATGCTTGAACGGAGGAATTTGTTTACGTCGATTGCCGGACTGCCTATGATTCGGCGACCGTCTTTGACGTTGCTGATGATGCCCGATTGTGCGCCAACGCTCACGTTGTCGCCTATTTTGATGTGTCCGCCGAAGCCGGCTTGTCCGCCGGCGACACAGTTTTTGCCGATTTTTGTGGAGCCGGCAATGCCTGTTTGCGCCGCCAAGCCGGTGTTTTCGCCGATTTCAACATTGTGCGCCACGTGCACCAGATTGTCTAACTTCACGCCCTTGTGGAGGATGGTCGAACCCATCACAGCGCGGTCTATCGCGGTGTTTGCGCCGATTTCAACATTATCTTCAATCACGACATTGCCCAATTGCGGAATTTTTTTGAACTCCTCACCCTCTTTCGCAAACCCAAACCCATCGGAGCCGACAACGGCACCCGCGTGAATGATGCAATCGTTGCCAACGACGCAGCCTTCATAGATTTTCACACCCGCATAAATTGTTGTGTTTGAGCCAATTGACACATTGTCGCCAATGTAGGAATTGGGATAGACGGCAACATTTTCGCCAAGTTTGACGTTCTCGCCAAGGTAGGCAAATGCGCCGATATAAACGCCCTCACCCATTGTCGTCGAGGGATGGACGAACGACGGCTGCTCAATGCCGCACTTGCGAGGCTTCACCTGATTGACTATATCCAGCAGTTGCGCCAGAGCGAAATAGGCATTGGGCACGCGGACGAGCGTCAGCGTTTTCGGCACGGCTTTTTCGAGCACGAAATCGCGGTTAATCAGAACGATACTCGCCTGATTATCATAAAGATAGGAGGCATATTTAGGATTAGCCAGAAATGTGATGGTACCCGGCTTCCCCTCCTCAATTTTTGAAAAATTGCTGACCATTGCCTCGGCGTTTCCCTCAACTTCTCCGGCAAGAATTTGTGCTATTTGCTGTGCGCTAAACTCCATGATAATCGTTATAATGAAAATTAACGCAAAGGTCGGCATTTTTTTTGACGTATGCAAGGATTTATTGATTTTTTTTCACATTTTTTTTGCAATTAAGGCTCTGTTGCGCCTACGGCGTTCTATGGCTTGCCTTTCCCGCAGGTCATCGACTTGCGGTTCTGAAAATTTAGGCTTTCAGCCAAGTTAGGTATCATTATCCAATACTCATAAATATTATTCGTCACTTCTGCGCTCGAAGTATTCTAACGGTTTCACTGATTGTTTTTGCAACAAAATCGTCCGTGACCTTAGCGATTGTGGCTAAGACAATTTTATTATCGGCGGTGAAAATTTTATTGGGTCTAACATTACTCTGATGCGGTAATTCTCCGGTTGCAAAATCATCGTCACTAAGTGTAATTGCTGATTCATCACGCAATGCTTTCGATGTAATCTGACATATAATCAAATCCTCCGAACTTGTCCGCGCAAGGACTAATCCCGGTCGCTTTTTGAATCCTGTGAGGTCAGAAAAAGGGAACGGCACAAGAATAATATCGCCTACTGAAGGTATGCCCATGCTGCCTCCTCTTTGTCGTTAAGCCAATCTGATAAAGCACTTTCCGAAACAGTTAGCCATCCTGCTTTTTCTTCTGTTTCCGAATCTCCACAAAACTGAGGCTCAAATAAAATGCGAACCTTATAATCAGGAAACTTATCATGAAAGTCAATCCCCGATGCCAATTCGTTAACATCAGAATAAACTTCATACGTTTTATTAAGCACTGCTACACCCATCTTCTTGTTTTTAATTACAGCCACAAATGTACAACTAATTTTGAATCTACAAAATTTGCTGGTGTGCTATTGCAATATTTCATTAATTTTACCATTTAAATAAATCAAAAAACTAACTTTTATAGACCTTGTTTGTAAACTACTTAAATAATTGTTAATGATATCATTCATTGTTACAAAAAAGGCTCTTTCTTCATTTGATAATGAACTCTTATTATACTCAGGGTAAATTGCATATATTCCGGATACAAAAGCCTTAATTGTTTTTCCATTAGCTAAAATTAACTTTGCAAATACATTGTTTGCATCAACTTCTTTAAAAATATGACGATTATTTATGTCGGACATATAATTTTGTAATGTTGTATCTTGATTTTTGGAAATCATTTCTATAAAAATATCTATTTTTTTGTTGTTTTCGGCTCTGCCAATTTCATCATTTGCTTGTACTGCATAATCATAAATTTCATGGTATTTTTCTTTAGAATCATTCCTCATAGGCACTTTTTCCTTAAATGCACTATTATATTTGTGCATTGGTTTACTATTGTCAATTGCCGTTTTAAATGATTTTGTTATTTCGGGTGTGATTTTAAAATTTTCAATTTGCAGAAACTCAAACTGAGTCAGTTCTGCATAAATAGTCGGATAGGCATATAAATCAAATTTGCTTTTTCTTACTCTATCTAATATGCCATCGATTAAAGGATTAAATTCATCGTCAGCAATCAATGCCCAATTTTTTAATTTCTTGATAATTTGTCCTTCTTCTGTCTCTGTACCTTTTTTTATCTCAGCATTTGTATTGATAATTGTTTCTTTAAATTTGTCCGCATTTAAGTATCCTCCCCATATATAATCTGCTACATCCGGATAATAATGAAATTGGAAACGAATATTTTCATACTTTTCAGCAAATAACTTATAGTATTCAGGTTGTTTAATTTCTTTTTCCTGTTTTTTCTGCCCATCACTTAATAGAGACGACAGATTAGAAGGACGATAATTTACTGCATTTACCAATGAGTCTAAATCTTTTTTTGACTTACCATCCTTATATTCAACAGAATAGATTGTTGTAAAGAAAAATAATCGTTCCAGAATCTGTGTTTGAAATTCAAATTTAGATTCAACCGTTTGTTCATACAGCTTTTGGAATATGTCTAACACAAAACGTAAAGTACGTAAATTAGTATAATTAGCAGTTTTTAAAATTTGTAGAACGGTGTTTTCATTTTCTAAAAGGAATTGCCTGTATGGTTCTGATTTTATTTTTGAAACTATATTATTGTAAACATCGCTGATGGATGATTGATAATTATATGAAAAACGGACTGTCTTTTCTTTAAATTCCATATATTCGTCCGGAACTTTTCTATCATTACATATAACCACAACTTTTAATCTTTGATGTTCCGTATAGGCGTTTAGAGCACCTAACACTTCTTGAATATTCAAATTTGGGCTTATGCGTTCTAAATCATCAAAGAAAAGTACCTTGTTTTTAGCTATACCAACAAAAGATTCGATAGCCTTTTGTTCATCTTCAGAAAGTAGTCTCTTTATTCCCGTTTTCAATACTAAAGCCACTTTACTTTGAAGGATAGGAAATAACGCAGTCAAAATTTTTGAGCCTATGTGTTCAACATTGACTAAGCCGTACAAACTAATATACACAGGTTCATATAATTTGTATTCTGTATTATGCCCGCGTTTCGTTTTTTTAGAAGAATCAATAACAGAAGATTTTATTTTTTCGATTATTTTAAAAAGGGTATCTTTGACATAGTATGTTTTACCACATCCCCAATCGCCATTTATCATTATTGCATAATCGGTATCTTCCGCAATAAGATAGTCGCTAATAATTTGTTCTAAATCAGCCATTTCAAATAAATTTGCTTCCAATATTTATCATTTTTACCAACTATATCCATTTTCCTTCAACCAGTTCTGACAACCAATATCCCCCAACCGCGCTGCTTTTTTGTAACATTCAAGTTGCTTATCAACATTACCTAAATAGTAATAGGCATTTCCCATATTATTGTATGCCACCGCATTGTTTGGGTCAATGGCTATGAATTTTTGGTAGCAACTTATGGCTTGGGTATAGTTTTTTTGGTTAGCGTAGGTAACTCCCATATTGATGTATGCTTTTGCATGGTTCGGGTCAATGGCAACGGCTTTTTGGAAGCAAATTATGGCTTGAGTATAGTTTTTTTGGTGAAAGTAGGTATTTCCCATATTGTAGTATGCCGACGCATCGTTTGGGTCAATGGCAACGGTTTTTTGGTAGCAAATTATGGCTTGAGTATAGTTTTTTTGTTCAGCGTAGGCATGTCCCATATTGTAGTATGTCAACGCATCGTTTGGGTCAATGGCAACGGACTTTTGGTAGCAACTCATGGCTTGAGTATAGTTTTTTTGTTCAGTGTAGGCAGCTCCCATATTGGTATATGCCTTCGCATTGTTAGGGTCAATGGCAACATCTTTTTGGTAGCAAATTATGGCTTGGGTATAGTTTTTTTGGTTAGCGTAGGCAAGTCCCATATTGTAGTATGTCTCAGCATGGTTTGGGTCAATGGCAACGGATTTTTGGTAGTATTCAATAGCAAGAGCATGTAAACCGGCATTTTCAGCGTTGTACCCTTGGGTAAAATAATCTTCTGCACTCAACTTATCCACTTGCTTGTTGTAGGAAGCTTGCAAGGTTTTGCTTTGCTTTTCTGCCAGTGCTCTGTTGTGAGCATTCTTTTCCTCCGCCAATTGCTTTTGCACTGCTTCCAATTCTTTTTTCAACTTTGCACTTTCAGATTCTGCTTCCCGCACTCTTTTGCGAGAGTCTTCCAACTCTTTCGTCTTTTGCTTGTCGTTGAGCACTTCGGCAATGCGCCTGTTCACGTCATCGGGGTCAACGGTCATCTCGGCTTTTATGTAGTAGGTTGTGCCGTCCCATTTTTCATCAAGCGATTTCATTTCTACAATACCTGCCATAATGGCTTCTATCTTTTCCGCGTAGTCTTGGGTATTGTCCTTCACAGATGTTTGTTGTTCGGAACGTATGTAAGTTCCAACCTCACGCAACAAAATGTTGCGCATTTCAGTGGTTGCATTTGTTCGTGAACTCAGTTTACTGTCCATCTCGCTCGCCTGATAGGTGTATTCGCGAGTGAAAGTCTTTTGTTGCGCATAAGCACTGCCCGCCATAAACAATAGCAGACAGAGAAGAATGTGTTTTGTCTCGTGTTTCATTTTATTCCATTTTATTTGTTATTAATTCTGTAGGAATTGCTAAAGAATTACCCCAATTTTTGCACTTGCCGCGCAATTGCCTCATCTTCAATCTTTTCAAACAGCAGAGCAGGCTCATTCAGTTGGTGATTGACAGGCAATAAATCTGCCGAGCCTAATTGTGCCCAGCGCAAGTCGGAGGTGCCAATCAGCTGCTTGATTTTGTTTGATGAAAACGGCAAAAATGGCTCAAATGCGATGGCGAGGTTGGCGGTGATTTGCAGTGCGATATTCAAAATCGTGGCTGTGCGCGCCATATCGGTCTTTGCCAACTTCCAAGGCTCTGTGTCGGCGAGGTATTTGTTGCCGATGCGGGCGAGGTTCATTGCCTCTTTCAGCGCGTCGCGGAAGCGGAATGTTTCCAGATTGGCTTCCAATTCGCGTTTGACCGATGCAAATTCGTCCAATGTCTGTTGGTCGTAGTCCGTCGGAGCGGTGCGAGCGGGCACTTTTCCCTCAAAAAACTTATGGGTCAGCACGAGCACGCGGTTTACAAAATTGCCAAGTATGGCGACTAATTCGTTATTATTGCGCGCCTGAAAATCTTTCCACATGAAGTCGTTGTCCTTCGTTTCGGGCGCGTTGGCGGTCAAAACGTAGCGCAGAACGTCCTGTTTGTCGGGAAATTCTTCGAGATATTCGTTCAGCCACACCGCGTGGTTGCGCGAGGTGGAGATTTTGTCGCTTTCCAGGTTCAGGAACTCGTTGGCGGGCACATTTTCCGGCAAAATGTAACTGCCATCGGCTTTGAGCATCGCCGGAAACACGATGCAGTGGAACACGATGTTGTCTTTGCCGATGAAATGCACCATTTTCGTTGATTCGTCTTTCCACCATTTTTCCCAATCGCCGTATTTTTCCGGTTGCGAGCCGCACACTTCGATGGTGTTGGAAATGTAGCCAATCGGCGCGTCGAACCACACGTAGAGCACTTTTCCCTCCGCCCCTTCGACCGGCACGGGAACGCCCCAATTCAGGTCGCGGCTCACGGCACGCGGCTGCAAACCCATATCTAACCACGATTTGCATTGCCCATAGACATTCGATTTCCACTCTTTGTGGTCGTCCAAAATCCACTTTTTCAGCCACGCCTCGTGCTTGTCGAGCGGCAAATACCAATGTTTGGTTTCCTTCAAAACGGGCACGCTGCCCGAAATCGCCGACTTCGGCTCGAGCAAATCCAACGGGCTGAGCGACGTGCCGCAGGCTTCGCATTGGTCGCCATACGCCCGCTCAGCACCACAGTGCGGACATTTGCCCGTGATGTAGCGGTCGGCGAGGAACTGACGCGCCTCCTCGTCGTAATACTGCTCGGAGGTTTGCTCCACAAATTCGCCCTTGTCGTAGAGTTTGCGAAAAAAATCCGCCGCCGTCTTTTTATGAATGTCCGAAGACGTGCGCGAATAAATATCGAACGAAATGCCGAAATCCTCAAACGATTTCTTGATAATAGTATGGTAGCGGTCGACCACCTGCTGCGGCGTAACTCCCTCAGCCTTAGCCTTTAACGCGATGGGCACGCCGTGCTCGTCAGACCCGCCAATAAAGAGCACCTCCTCGCCTTTGAGCCGCAAATAGCGCGCATAAATATCCGCAGGCACATACACGCCCGCCAAATGTCCGATGTGCACCGGACCGTTGGCATAGGGCAGCGCGGACGTAATCAGAGTTCTTTTGAAATTTTTATTCATCATATTGTTCTTTTGGACTGCAAAGGTACAATTTTATTTTGTACCTTTGCAGACTTAATTTTTTTTTATGAAAATAGGATTTGATGCCAAGCAGGCGGTGCAAAACACCGGGGACGAGGGCAATTATGGTCGGTATGTGATAGAAATAATGTCGGACTACTTTTCGGGCAGCCACTATGTGTGTTTTGCCCCCAAGAACAAGAAAAATAACCGATTAAGGACAATTCGTGCGCGAAAAGACGTATCTTTTGTCTTTCCGCGCGGTATTTTCAGGCTGTGTGCGTCGCTCTGGCGGCTTTTTCGGGTCAAACGCTTGATTAAGAAACGGAAAATCGCTGTTTTTCACGGTCTTTGTGGTGAATTGCCCACCGGGATTGAAAAAACGGGGGTCAAAACGGTGGTGTCGGTCTATGATTTGATTTTCCTCCGCTATCCGGAGTATTACAATCCGCTCGAGCGGAAGATGTATTACCAAAAAATGAAGCGGGCTTGCGAAAAGGCAGACAAGATAATTGCGGTGAGCGCACGCACAAAACGCGATATTATTGTGTCTTTTGAAATTCTCAGCCGGAAAATTGAGGTCATTTATCCGGGCTGTCAGCACAATTTCAAAGAGACGGTTGCCGCAAAGAAGAAGAAAAAAATCGGGGTGAAATACAATTTGCCGGACCGTTTTCTGCTGTTTGTGGGGCGCATCGAAGCCCGTAAAAACTTGCTGCTGGCGGTGAAGGCACTAAGCAAAATTCCGGAAGATGTTCATCTGGTTGCCGTGGGAGAATCCACGTCCTATCAGGCGGAAGTGAAGGCGTATGCCAACAAAAACGGCTTGTCGTCTCGCTTGCATATCCTGAATAATGTGGCTTATGAGGATTTGCCTGCCATCTATCAATTGGCTACGCTGTTTGTTTATCCGTCCTTTTTTGAAGGATTTTCCATCTCCGTTGTGGAGGCGTTGAGTTGTGGCGTGCCGGTCATTACGGCAACAGGCTCCGGTTTGGAAGAAGCCGGCGGTCCCGATTCCATCTATATCGACCCGCACGACGAGGAGGAATTGGCAGATGAAATAAACACGGTGCTAAGCGATAAGGAATTGGCTGACAGCATGATAGCCACAGGCAAAAGGTATGCAAAACAATTTTCTGAGAAGGCGACTGCCGAACACTTGATGAAGATTTATAAATCGCTGCAAGACTATTGATTATAGTATGAATAAGATTGTGCATTATAGTATTAAGTTTTTATGGGTTACGCTGTCGCTGCTGCCTCTTTGGGTGCTGTATCCTATTGCCGATGCGCTGTATTTTCCGCTGTATTATCTTATCCGCTATCGCCGAAAAGTGGTGCGCAAAAATCTTATTAACTCGTTTCCTGACAAGGACTTAAAAGCGATTATCCAACTCGAAAAAAAGTTTTATGCTTTCTTTTGCGATTTGGGAGTGGAAACGCTCAAAATGTATTCCATTTCCACGAAGGAGATGAAGCGACGGATGACTTTTGAGGGGCTTGATGAGGTGGAAAAGGCGATGGGGAGCGATAAATCAATGGTTTTGTATCTGGGGCATTACTGCAACTGGGAGTGGGTGGCATCGCTGTCGCTGCACATCAATAAAAACACTTACGGCGGGCAAATTTATCATCCGCTGGCAAATACGACAATGGACAAATTATTTTTAAAAATGCGCGACAAATTCGGTGGTCACAGCATCTCGATGAACGACACCTTGCGGCGGATTATCAATGTGAGGCGCGAAGGCAAGCAGTTTATGCTCGGTTTTATTTCCGACCAAGTGCCCGGAGGGAATGCCATCCACTATTGGCTCGAGTTTTTTCACCAAAAGGGCACGCCGGTGTTTACCGGCACGGAGCGTATTGCGCGGCAAACCGAATCCGTCGTGTATTTTCTGGATGTAACACGCCCCAAAAGAGGCTATTATCACGCCAAATTTATCCTGATGACCACAGAGCCACAAAATATGCCCGAAAATGCGCTGACGGATATGTATTTCCAAATGCTGGAACACGAGATATGCCGCGCACCGCACTATTGGCTTTGGACACATAATCGATGGAAGAGGCAAAAAACAAATTAGGCGTTGTTTTCTGCAGTGTAAAATATAATTTGTACCTTTGCGCCCTAAAAAAAACAAAAAATGAAGATTCTTTTTATCGTGAACCCTATATCCGGCTCCGGTGCCGGCAAAAAATTGTCGAAGATAATTGCAAAAATACCTGAGTATCAGGCTGTTGACTACCGGATTGTTTTTTCGGAACGTGCCGGACATGCGGCTGTTTTGGCAACGGAGGCGGCGGCGGGCGGCGATTATGACCACATCGTGGCTGTTGGCGGCGATGGCACGGTGAATGAGGTGGGGACGGCTCTTTTTGGCAGCCGGAGTGCTTTTGGCGTTGTTCCTGTGGGTAGCGGCAACGGTTTTGCCCGCCATGTCAAGTATTCCCTTCGCGTGAAAAAGGCGTTGCGACAGATGCTTACAACCAATTATGCGTACATCGACATGGTGGAGATGAATGGGCATAACTTCCTGACTGTGAGCGGTGTGGGCTTCGATGCGGAGGTTGCCCATGAGTTCAAAAAGTTTAAGATGCGGGGGGTGCTTTCCTACATTCTCGCGGTC
>BNTR01000078.1 GCA_025996755.1 Bacteroidia bacterium | reverse complement strand
TTACGTGGTGTCGCTGGGCATCAATCAGTCGTTTGCCATCAAAGGGCTGAAAGATATAATCTTCACACTCAAAGGTGCTACCTTAGACCAGAGCGATACGGAAACGTCCTCGATGATGAAATTCCCCCGAAAAAATATTTTTCGCAAGGCGGGAAAGACGTTATCAATATGTGGAAAGGCGTTGCCGTGGCGGAAGCCTCCGTTAGTTTGCCGGTTAATACCGCTTCGCCTTCAAAGGCGATTGTCTGTCCGGTGTCCTTGAATTTAAACGCGCAGGTGGCATAAATCTTAGGTTTGGGACTGCTTGCGCTGTACTCAATTCTGTGTACAATTAGTTCATAATCGCCCTTTTTGATGCCTACCGGCAAAGTCAGCTCGCCATCCGTAAACAAATCGGCTAACGATTCAATGTATGCCCCCGCCTTTTTCACGGCATCCGCCACCGCGAGCGCATCATCCATCTTTATCTTCGCCTCCGGCAAAATGTTGTCGATAGCGGGCAAATCAATAAATTCTTGCCCTCGAACTTGACCAAATCCAAGGCACAACACAACTAAAAGTAAATAAATCTTTTTCATAACATATCTGTTTTTATTTTGTAATCGGAATGTACTTTAAACCAACTGCGCACGTCCTGCAAAGTTTTCTCGTAATCGTCGGTTTCCAACCCAAAGCGCGGGTCAACCTCAATGGGAAAACCTTCAACAGCCGGAGCCAACAACTCAATAATCCGATAGGCGCAGTTGATTTTCTCGGACACATTGGGGTTGGGCGACTGGCACAACTTTTCATCGCTATGCAACAGTTCCACACAATAATCTATCGCCACTTTTTGACGGGTATAAATCAAGTTGGGCAACAGATAATCAACGGCATAACTGTTTACCGGGGCTTTCTTTACTTTGCTTACGCAATAGTCCAACGGCTCTTTTTCGCCCATTCGCGCCAATGCCAAAGCGATGTTCCACTTTTGCCGGACGGGCAAATTGGGATTTTGATAGTGCTGCGTCAGTTCTTCTTTGCCAACACCAATGTAGCCCGCCAAAAGCGCAATATTGGCATAATGCGGATAATTAGGATTTTTCAGCAACTTAGCGATACTGTCCCGCGCAGCGGCATCAAAATCCGCGACGGCAAATGCTTTCAACTCGTTGGCGCGTTGCCCGATGGTGCCGTTGTCGGCATCTGACAAGCCTTGCACTAAGTTCAAGACCTCTTTTTGCTTGCTTTGAGCGTGAATGCTTGCGCTTCCAACAAACAATAGTAATACTACTATGTACGTTTTTGTTTTCATATTTTCTTTTTTTTACTATACTTTTTTAACAATTTGTTTCATTCTTTGTTGTTCTATACACCGTTGCACGTTACTCTGAAAGAGGGTTTACCATAGAACAAAAAACACTACCAACACACAAATTCTTGTATGACTTCTCCATTAAATATTGTAATCCACGCATGATAAACAGCCCCCTCTACGCCTCCGCTAAATCCAATATACAATTCTCCATCTGATCCAATATTTACGGATGTTCTATAATAACTGTCATATCCATGATAATTGTAATAATGATTTTGTAGCTTGTCTGTAAGCAACAGTTTTTTCCCTTTGTAGTTTACTTCTATTTTATTTATTTTGTTGTCAGGATTATATATCTCTCTGCTCTGCTTTGTTTCGGCAAAATATGCATCATTTTCAAAATAAAGATCTGCCACCCCATAAATTGACGCACTATTAGCAATAGTATCAAAAGGAGTAATTTCCACAGTAACACTAATGCTATCATTCCTATAAACATTCGTTGGCACTATGGAAGATGGAAAATCCGTATATTTTAAAAACGGTAAATTATCTAATCGAAGAACATTTTCCTTGTAAATATATCCACTTGTTTTGTCATTCCAAACTTTTAACCATTTATCAGAGTATATTATTTCATCTTCATCTTCTCCTCCACATCTTTCTTGTGATACAAACACTTCATGCTTATACATTTTCCCGACTATTTCCGATTTTCCATTCGGTGCCTTTCTAACATTTGTATAGCCATCCTTATCATTTATGATATGCGGTGTGCCACATTGAGCATTTACTTTAACGGGAGCATATACACAAACACATGTTATAACCAGATACATTTTTATTTTTTTCATATTTGTTCTAATATTACATCTATAATTTCATTTAGTACATCTATCGCTGTTTCCAAAAAACTTTTTTCTTTTGTAGGTTCTGCCTTTTTAACATCTTTCGTACTGCTACTTTGTGCAATAGGAACATCTTCATCTGTAATGATGATTTTGCCTTTATCTTTGCCATTAGGAACATTCTTTTCAACATATTCATATAGCGACATTGTTGTCGGAGCCGAATTATTCCAATTTACTCCATCTAATTTATCACAATAACTGAATGTGGCTTTTTGAGAATTGGCTGTTTTAAAAGCATTATCAATAACAATATTTTTTTTATCTATTATCTGAGTAACAGTAAATGTACCATTATAACTATTGTCTCCAGTAAATCCCTTTAATGTAATTTTTGCTCCTTTTAAAATTCCTCCTTGGTCCTTTTTAAATGTGACCTTCGTTTTTTGTCCGGAATCCCATGTAGCAATACTTGCAATAGAATCGGTTATATATTTTACATAATTCTGTGGATTATTTACAACCGCTTGTACGTTCTCATGGTTCATAGTTAAAATACACCCCTCTGTGAAATCATAGCTCCACCCTGTATGCACAAGAATACCATCTCTCTTACCACCTGTTTTTGTATTTTTTGTTTTTAATCGAAGTGATTTGTAACGATGCTGTGGTGCAGCGGTATTATCTATTGTATTTAGTTCAAATGTATAAGTACCAGCGCAAATTCGCGATTTTTCACTTTTAGGTAATATTGTATTATCTTCTGCACAATTGTCCCCTTTTCGTAATTCAACAGTGATGAGTTTAACAGCAGCATCGTCATCTACAGTTAATTCTCCGATAGTAATATTCGAGTTGTTATATTTACGTTTTAAGCGAAGTGTTATGCCATCGTTGCTAATTGTCGGAGAACCGGACAAATCAAACTTGCCTTTAATGTTCAAATATTTTTTCAATTCTGCAGCAGTTCCATAACCGTCCTCTGTATGCACAATTATATCAAATGCTTTTCGAATATTTTTCAAATCTGTTAAATCTATTTTTTTCTGATATTCTCTTTTTTCATCGCTATTTACTTTAGCGGCATTAAAGAAAATAAGTTTATGTTCATCGTTTACAATATCCTCAGCAATATACGATACATAGATTTTTTCGGTCATGCTATATCCGTTTATAGTCAGTTTATATAGCTTCCCATTGATGGTTACTTCAGCCTTATTTGCTAATAATATTGGTTTTTTGTCTGTGGGTAAATAGGCTGCGGTATCAGCAATGGCAATCTCTCGAAGATTCTCTACCTTTTCTAAAGTTTGTTCATGAGTGAACGCCGATAGAAAACTTTCTCTGCTTAAATTGGGTTCCACATTAGCCAAAGAATCAATATGTACATCATCAATAATGTCTCGAAATTTAACAACTTCAGGCACATTTACAGTTATTGACTTATTGGCATTATGGATTGTTTCAAGAAGTGTCTTAACTTCATCGGTAGTATACATCTCTGCCTCCGCTTCATCCTGCAAAAACTTCAAAAACATACTCTGCGGATTATTAACCAACTTCCATTGATGTTTCCAGAGTTGGTCGCCACCTTTGTAATCTAATAAGTTATCGGAGGCACCTTGGGCTGCAATGAATTTTTCGGTACTAAACGTGTGCGCCAGATTGAAAGCACCATGCGCCAACTCGTGCGCCACGGTTACGGCATTGGTGTTGTCGTAGATAAAACCGCTTTGATACTGCATCGGCATATAGCCATTCACACCCTCTTTGCCCTGCACACTGCTCACAAAGAATAGGTACAAAGCATCCTTTTCCATGCTGCCAAACGCCTTTATCACCGACTTTTGGTCGGCATTATACACCGCAAGCAAGCCGCTGCCGCCGTGCGTCATTTTGCCTTTGGCGAAAGTTACGCTTACTGCTTTTGCATTCTGCACCGCCCACGAAACCACCGCCGGCGCATAAATTCTATTCAATTCTTGTTGCAATGTCATTGCATTTGGCAAATTGGCATTGTTTACGCTCACCAAATATACCTTTTTCTTTTTCGTGTCGAAACTCAACACATTAAGTTTGCCAACAACGGTTTCCGTTTCGTCTTTGCCTGCATAAGCATACAAGGCTTGTTCGTCGCCATCGTATGAGCCACGCACCGTTAATGTTTTGCCACTTTCTGTTACAGGCACGCCCATCTCGGTGCGGAAAGTAACATCTTTGTCGGTGTTATTGGTCTGCACCTTGTCCGTCTTAAAACTTTCTACACTCTTGAACGGTGGGCGGTAGCCCGATTTCAGTTCGGGGTACTCGTTTTGTATTGCGCTTTTATTTTCTGCATAACTGTCAAAGCCGTATTTTTGTTCAGACGAAGCCACAAATGTGACAGACGGATTGGCTTTCGCCTCTTTTTCTTTGTTGTGTTCATTCATCAGGCGCGAGTTGCCTCCGGTTTCGTTAAACTCTTTCTCGCCCATCATCTTCCCGTCGGAAGTAACGACATATTCTTCGCCGTCAGAGCCTTGCACGAGCGTGCCTGCCATTTTGCCTGTCGGCTGCACCGTTTCTTCCAATGTGCCATCGGGCTTTTCTTTCACAACAACCAATTGCTTGTCTTCGTTGATGTAAGCTCCTTTCAACGGGGCATTTATCTTGACAGAATCTTTCACTTGGGTGTTTGTCGTAAGTTTGGCAGCAACATCTGCCACCGCATTTGTTACATTATCAACCGCAGTTGTCAAGTTTTTGATGTAGTCCTTCGCCGCATCTATATCCAACAAAAAAGCGGGGTTATAGACGCTCTTATAGTTCATATTGAGTATTTGGTTGTCGGTGTTTACCGCCAAATCCCAGTATTCGCAAACAGCTTTTAGTTCTCCTGCCCATTCCCACCAAAACAGGAAAATACCTTTATAGCGACCATCACTCTGCACGGTAGCAGTTTTAACAATGTATCGACTGCCACCATCGTGCGGGTCAATGAGCATGTCGCCCGGCTGCAAGTCGTTGCGAAGCGGAGCATTAGTAATTGGAAGCGGCTTGGGTTCCACACCACATTCACTATCGGGGTCCCTTTTCGGCGGTTCGGGAATTGTAATCGTTTGCCAAGCCGACGGCTCACTCGGATTCATCGTATTGCCGTCACAGATAGCCCGCACACGCATCCGGTAGGTCGCCCCCACCACTAATTGTCCGGAATTGGCTTTGTTGTAATACACAACATCGGTAGCCGACCAGCCGGAGGCTTGGTTTTCCATTTCCAAATGAAACGACGTGTGTTTGTTGGGTATCTGATTCCAACTGACAGCAACGTTTTGTCCCTTGCGCTCAAGATTTACATTGCTCACACCCTCACATTTGCATTGATAGGTAAACGTGCGAATGACGCTGTGCCCACCCTGCTCGAAAGAAACATCGCCGATGGGGTCAAACGCAGTTACCCGCCAAGCATACTCCAGTCCCGGCTCAAAGTTCAAAGTAGCAGGGTGAATCACCAAGTTGGTAATAAGTTGCGTGGTGGTGTAAAACGTCGGCATAGAAGCTGCAACCACGTTGGGATTGATGCCGGGGATGCGCATCTCCCACATCTCAAACTTGTATTGCGGAATAACGCCCGGTATGCCGACTTTGTTGGGAATCCACGAGAAAGTAAGCGGCATTCCGGGAATTTTCCCCATCTCCGCCTTGTCTTCGGGCACTTTCAGCACGGGTGGCTTGCCGAGTGCCATCCACGTGTAGGCGGTGCCCTGACTGGAAATAATCCGTCCGGTCGCCCAGTGCCGCACTTCCACGGTAATGCGGTAATGACCTTCGGGCAACTGCCCGGTGCGGCGATAATCTTCTTTGCTGTACCCTTTAAATTGCAGATTGTTGATATTGAAATAGTCCGTGAGGTCAGTGCCATACAGCATAGTAACCAGCCCGCCGGTCAGGTAAATAGCCGGAGTAATGATGTTTGGGATAGTTTCGACGGTCATACCGCTCAGCGTTTCCATCTTGATATGCAGGCGAACAGGCAGGTTCACAATGTTCAAGTCG
Source organism: Bacteroidia bacterium (assembly GCA_025996755.1). Classification (GTDB taxonomy): domain Bacteria; phylum Bacteroidota; class Bacteroidia; order Bacteroidales; family Azobacteroidaceae; genus Azobacteroides. The sequence goes on along the minus strand of BNTR01000078.1, from coordinate 6,982 downwards.
CGCACCATAATAGTAACGAACAACTTCTGCGAAGCCGGCTTGGCATAATCCGACAGAATGAGCGAATAGGGCGGCGTGAGCTGCGTCATCACCTGCACAGGGTATGATGCCCCCTGTCCCCAGCCTGTCAAAGTTGTGCAGGCGATGAGAAGTGTAAACAATAACCGATACATTTTCGTGTCTTTCATCATATCATAATTTATAATTTATAATCTCTTACAATAAAAATAGCGTGAAAACAACCTTATCTGAAACTCCGGTTTCCACGCCTATATCATCCGATAAGCCGTCCCACGCCGCCCAAGCGGCATCAACTAACTTATTCTTGATGACATTACCCCTATTCGGAGTACAATTGTGGAAATTGAGTTCCAAGAACAAAAAGCAACGCTTTTTTTTTCAAATGTGCGGAATAACCCGCTTTTAATTATGTCTTAACCATAAGTTTAATCTATTTACATTATTTTTATTAACATTCAGACTGCAAAGTAACAAAAAATATTTTAAACAACCAAATGTTTTGAAAGATTTTTTTCAAATTTTTGAAAAAAAATGAAAAGTTGCCTGTCAGGGCATTTGTATCCCTGTTAGGTGTAGGCTTTTGTCCTCCTTAAAATGGCAAACAACACCAATAACAAAAAAACCGTTAAAAAAAATAGTTAAAAAACCCGAAATTTCACCGAAAATCAAGAATTTCAGAGCCGAAACACTTTGGGACTTTCTCCATACCAAGTCCATACCAACTTCGCACCAAGTCCGCGTGAAAGCCGCCGTCAAGGGTTTTGAAACGGAAACCAATTTTTCCGTCATCACCGATGAGGGCAGTTTTTACTCGTTCAATGTAAAATATGCCGATGAACCGCTCAAACTCAACATTGAGATGAAAGATTTTATCCACGATGGCGAAGCGGTAAACCGCCCCAACAATTCGATGGATATTTACCTCAAAGAATTGGGCAACGAGTCCCCGAAAGTCGTTCAATTGATAATGAAATCCATCTATCAGAGCGATAGACGGGAGATAAAACACATCGGTAGCAAACGCTTTGGTGTTCAATATCTGTTGAAAGGTATTTACACCTACAACGATTTTCTGTATTTTCATACGCAAGTAAAAAACAGTTCCAACGTGGCGTTTGACATTGATTTTATCCGTCTTAAAATCGTGGATAAGAAAGCCGCCAAACGCACCGCCATTCAGGAAGTCGTGATTCATCCTGTGCGTGCCTACCACTACGATTTGCGGATACAGGGTAAACAGTCAGAGCGGACGGTGTTTACCGTAGAAAAATTTACTATTCCCGATGGCAAACAGTTGGTCGTAGAACTCTTTGAAAAGGACGGCGGGCGGCATCAAAGTTTCACAGTCGAAAACAGCGACATCATTCGCGCCAAAGTGATTAACGATTTAAAAGTGAAATGAATATGAAAAAGTTATCTGTCGAGATTGTACTGCTTGCAAACGTTCGTGAACGGATGTTGGCAGGGTCGTCCGTTGGGAACTGTGCCTCTCGAATTTTCGATTATCCGTGAGGAGCATTACGCAGGGACATCTTACAAGTTTCGCTACTTTCAATCGGATGGCACAGGGGTATTGACCTGCAAAGGCAACACCGTGCCGGTAAATCGTTTTCAGGAGATTGCAAGTGATGACTTTGTGCTGACCTACCAATCGACTTGTGAGGAACAGCAGCAGTTGGATTTTGTGTTTGTGGACAATTTTGGCAGGCGGGTGGATTATACCATTACGTTTGCAAGTGAACGGACGGAGGAAGAGGCAAGATTTCTCCCGCCTGCTCATAACTGAATTAGATGTGCTTATGCAGCCACTTTTCTCGTCCTTTGGTGTTTTTGAAACAGCCGAATATTCTTTTCAACAAGTTTGATAATCCTATCGTGATATTCGGTGCTCTTGTTGCATACACCCCTGCTTTGTACGACTTTCATTTGGGACAGCGACAACTCAACGGTTTCTATCCGCCTCCCCTCCACACAGGCAGAAAGGATGAGGGACTCCGGTTTCAAATGGTATTCGTTTGCAAATACGCAATGGTGCATTATACCGCCCTCTGTCAAATATTCATCAACACTGTCGAGCGTGCGCACCTCAATAAATCCGTTTTTTTCTTAACATATCTGTCGTGTTCGGCGGCTAAATCGGCGGGGCACACGTATTTTGCATTATGTAAATCTTTCCCAAAAAAGTGTAGTAATTCAATATAATCACACCACATTGAAACATCTTCGACTTTATATCCGTTGCGGATGCAAATTTTGATAGATGCCCAATAATAGTGTAGATACTTGAAACCATTGCCTGTGAAAAACTGCAATAGTTGGGTTTGCCCTGCTTTCAAAAGCGTTTCGGCGCGGCTGTCCGTCAATAAGGCGTGAAATAAATCGAACGGAGTTAATTGGTAAAAATCCCCCTTGCACCCACAACGTTTCAGTTCGGGGATTAAGCGGTGGCGCGGATAAATGCAGGTCGGGATGATATTATACCAAGACCTGTCGGGGCGAATTTCTAACTTACTGCAAAAATTCCACGTATCCGAAAAACAAGTCATTGGTCTTATTCTTGCTATTGTCGTGGGTTTGCCGTTGGGTGCTATCCACCGTTGCACCACTTCCGAACAGTCATAGTGCGCTTTCTGCCCCACTTTGGCATAACTTTGAATGTAGAAGAAACGCAACACTTGAAAACCTCCGCAAGCGGTAACAATACAAAAATATTCGTATTCTTTGAATACTCGTTGCCGTGTGCAGGGCAAACGCATCTTAATTAGTTAGGACTTTGATTAAATAATCATTATTCCAACCTGCATCAAGCCTTTTGCCTCTGACACTTCGCTTTTTAGACTGGTCATGTTTAAGGAGATTAAGGGCTATTCTATTGAGCATGGAAAAATTTTGCGCCGCATAGCCTGCCCTTTTTCGGCTTTCATCTTCATTAAATGACACATCTAATTGCCAATGCAGATTGTTTTCAATACCCCAGTGCGAGCGAACGCCGGTGCCGATTATTTTTGCATCGCCGCCGGAACTGGTGATATAGAGCCGTGTCTCTTTTTCCTCTTTGCCACTTGATTTGAAGTAACGTGTGGATTCTATGCTGACTATCGCACGCAAGTCTTTCCATGCCGTAGCGTTGTCTATAAGCGACAAATTGTTGTAGAGTGTGCATTTCCGTCGCTCAATGCGACCGTGTCCAAAATCATCTTCTATCCATTCTGATTCCGGCTTGGTGAAGCGAACCGTTCGTTCTGCATCTTCTTCCAAGCAACCCTGATTGCCTTTGACGGCTAAAATGTAATCGGCTCCTTTTTCCCTTATTTTGGCGGCAATTTCCCGCTGACAGCCCATCGCATCCAGGGTGACCAGGCAGCCTTGTAGAGCCAAAACATCCAACAGCTTAGGTATAGCCGTGATTTCATTCGACTTTTCATCCACTTTGATTTGACCTAAACTCAACTGATTGGCTTTTGACCACGCGCTGACAATATGAACCGCACGCTTGGAATTGCCCGCTCGCGAGCCGCAAAGGGTTTTTCCATCAATGCTGACAATGTCGCCGTCCGTGAGCTTTGAGATGTCTTTTATCCATGACAGGAAGGCGCGCTCAAATTCATCAGGGTCTAACGCACTGAAAAATCGGTTGAAAGTGTCGTGACTGGGAATGCCGTTGGGCAATTTCAGATAGTGCCGTAACCAAGATTCTTTGGCTTTGCCATAATCTTCAATATCATTCCACGTTTCGGCCCCACAAATAACTGCTGCAATGGTGATAAAAATAATGTCCTCCATCAAATGCACTTTACTCCTATCCACGCGCGGGTCTGTCCGCTCTGTAAAATAACTAAGCGGTGTTTGCATAACTCTTTTTATTATACTAACGCAAATCGAAAGGATTTAGTATTTAAATTTTGTTAAATTTTGATGCGTTTGCCCTGATATAACCCAAATCAATTCTTTATCAGTTTCGTTGTCCCAATAATTTTTCCGTTGCCTGAGATTTTCACAAAATAAATGCCGTTGTGCAGATGTGAAACATTGATTGTTTGCGAATTACCCTGTTGTAGAGACGCGGCGCGCCACGTCTCTACGGTGCGACCGGAAATATCAAAGATTTCTATTTTTTCGATGGGGGTGTCGCTTTTGATGAAGAGGTCGTCGCGAGCGGGGTTGGGATAGACCGCAATCTTGTCTGCCTCTCCTGTTGTTTCTATGGCGGTGGTTTCGGATGTGCCATTCACAGTTACCTCCATGCTATTCAAATAGGTGCTGTAGTTTGCAACTTTTTTCCGTACACCTGTTGTGGCTTTTTGGTACAGTATCATGGTATAGGTGCCGCCTGCTGCTGTTATCTTCGATGAATTGAATGTATAGGTATAATAGGAATTACCATTAGGCACAGAAAGATTTCGTTTTTCTATCACTTCCACTAAAACATCGTTGGTATATAATCCTAATTCAATTTCTCCGCTGAAAGCTCCTGTTCCGGTGTTGTTGAGTAGTCCAAACTCTACCGACAGGGACGAGCCTTGAGATATTGGATTAGGGGTAAGCACAAATGCAGGGTTACTCCCATTGTATAACTTGAGGTCGGAATTATCCGGTACCATCGCCTCATTGACGGTAATATCTAACTTATCTACGAGTCCTGCCGCTCCCGTAACTATTTCCCAATTGCTTCCACCCGCGGGTTTTACCACAGCTCTTAGTTTATAAGAGCCGGGGGTAATCGCAGAGGAAACGGCACAATTGACATCACTATTGAAAAAATAACCAGAAGCCAAACTTCCTGTGAACTGTGTAATTCCTATGATTTCTAAGATGGCATCATCATTATCCACTATTGCAATACCGACACCGCCGGAGAATGGGGACATTCCCACGTTCTTCCAACAACCATTAACGGTAAAAGATTTACCTCTATCTACGGCGGTAGCAGATGTCGTCAGATTGTCTTTAAATAATTTCAATTCATAAGGAGGAGGTACGCCGCCTTCATCCGGCTTGATATTTATGTGGATGTTTTGGTTCTCATTGTAAGTTCCGTTTCCGGAATTTAGAGCTGTGGTTACAAAATAGCCATCGTGAGAACCACCCCAACCCCAATTGAGATGAAATTTGTCCGCATTGTCGTATCCATCGCAAACAAAAGCATGACCACTGTTTGTTCTACTGTCGAAGCCGTCATACAACACCGGAAGTCTTGCATCTAACTGTTCACGTAGCATATCACCCCAAACAGCATCGTTATAATACCGCCTGTCTTTTGTTGCAATACTATTGTCATAACCAAAATGAGTGGTTAAAGCCTTAAGACCATCCGAAGCAGCGGCAGCACTTCCATCGAGTCCGTAATCCATTTTCACACTAACACCGCAGTGATACATCAACGTGGCAACGGCAGTTTTTTGTGCATTCGTAGGGGAAGTCCCCGAACCATAGTCATTTATCATGTTGCCCCAATCGTAATTCACGTTAAAAGGTACCGCCGGAATAGATTTGCCGGTAGTCTCGGTTGTATAGGCTGCACTTGACCCGGTGCCCTTTGCAGGATGGTTGTAATATTTCATAATCTGAGCCATAGCAGTTGCCACACAACCGGTAAGGGCTTTTCCACCGTTGATAGTGGGACATAAATCATTGTATATGGGGGATTGGTTCCATTGTGTTTGCAGCAGTGGTCCCACAACGGGAGATGCTGCACGTAAAGAGTTTCCACCCAAGTAAGAATCCCATTCTGCTTTCGCTTCTGTGCTTTGCGGCGCATTATTTTCTACGGCAGAGGCAATCTGCTGCGACAAACCGTCCATCCAGTACACAAAATTGGACGGAAGGTTGCTTTCGTCATACGCACCATTGTCGGAATACCCAAGGACAGGACGGGCAATATCATCGCCCGACACAATAATGAAGCCCTGATTACTGCCTCCATTGACATTAAACACATAGTAGCAAACGGTTTCGCCCGCAGCACCACTCCTAAGTTGCCCGCTACGTTGCCTGACGGCGGTTTTCGCCAATTGCAACTTGCCGCCGCTACTTCTTAGCGCACTTTTTGCTTGCAGGTGATGCCTCGCCACATTTTCGGCTTTCGCCACCTCCACTTTTTTCGCCCACAATGGTGCGTGTCCAATCATGCCGCCGATACAGAGCAGCATTACTAATAATAATGTTCTTTTTGCTTTCATTTTATTGTTGTTTCATCTTTCATATCGCGGGTGCAAAGGTATATATTTTTTTTTGAATGAAAAAATAAATTGAAAATCGTTTTTCCATTCAAAAAAAAATATATACCTTTGCACTCTACAAAATCGCATGTGAAAATCATACAAAATCGCATGTGAAAATCATACGAAATCGCATGTGATTTTGTAATAGGTTAATAATGAATTATTTATGAGCATGTACAGTGGAAGATTAATTGACAGAAAAATCAGCAAAAAACTGAAATCTACGGGCGGCATTTTGTTGAAAGGGGCACGTTATTGCGGCAAAACAACAACGGCTATGTTTCATGCGGCAAGCAGTGTGCGTTTCGACGAGTCGGAACAAATCCGCGAACAAGCCTCTTTGATGCCGCATATCGTATTGCAAGGCGAAACACCGCGCTTGATAGACGAGTGGCAATTAGTTCCAAGTATCTGGAACGCAGTGCGATACGAAATTGACCAACGAGCTGCCAAAGGGCAATTTATTCTAACAGGCTCGGCAACTCCCAGCGATGATATTTCGGCGCATACCGGCGCAGGTCGTTTTGCCCGTATCACGCTTCGCACTATGTCGCTGGCAGAAAGCGGTGATTCCACAAAAATGGTTAATTTGCTCGATTGCTTTAGAAAAGGCACACAAAATTGGACGGAAGGTTGCTTTCGTCATACGCACCATTGTCGGAATACCCAAGGACAGGACGGGCAATATCATCGCCCGACACAATAATGAAGCCCTGATTACTGCCTCCATTGACATTAAA
>BNTR01000077.1 GCA_025996755.1 Bacteroidia bacterium | reverse complement strand
GGCGACCTTCTTTTTTCGCGAATTTGTCGGCGAGTTCGCACGCTTTCTTAAACACGTCGTCGCCCTTTGTTTCTGATGAATACACGCCTGCTATTGTTCTAATGATTGCTTTATAACGTCCTGCGACTGCTTCGCAAGCGTCGGAAATTTCTCCCAGTGTGGCACGCACCGATGCTGCTTTTACGGCTAAGTCCAGCAAATTGCCCTTGCCTGTTTTCGCGCTCTCAGTGATGTCTGCCAATGCTTTTTTGACTGCTGCATTGTCGCGTTTGGCTTTCAGGGCGTTCAAACGTTCCACCTGTTGGGTGCGCACTGCTGTGTTATCCACTTCGAGGATGTCGATGGGTGCCTCTTTTTCCAAACGGTATTTGTTGATGCCGATAATCGTTTGATTGCCGCTGTCGATGCGTGCCTGAGTGCGTGCAGCCGCCTCTTCGATGCGCATTTTCGGCAATCCGGTTTCGATGGCTTTTGCCATTCCGCCCAGTTCCTGCACCTCCTGAATCAATGCCCACGCCTTGTCCACAAGTTCGTCCGTCAGCGTTTCAACATAGTAAGAGCCTGCCCACGGGTCGATTTCTTTCGTGATATAGGTTTCTTCCTGAATGTAAATCTGCGTGTTGCGAGCGATACGCGCCGAAAAATCGGTCGGCAGTGCGATGGCTTCGTCCAAAGCGTTGGTATGCAGCGATTGGGTGTGTCCCAAGGCGGCAGCCATCGCCTCCACGCACGTGCGACCCACGTTGTTGAACGGGTCCTGCTCGGTCAGCGACCAGCCCGAAGTTTGGCTGTGAGTGCGCAGAGCCAGCGATTTAGGGTTTTTCGCCCCAAAACTTTTCACAATCTTCGCCCACAGCAAACGACCGGCACGCATCTTGGCGATTTCCATAAAATGGTTCATCCCAATGCCCCAGAAGAACGACAGCCGCGGCGCAAACGCATCCACATCAATGCCCGCGTCAATACCCGCCTTCAAGTATTCCATCCCGTCGGCAAGGGTGTATGCCAACTCAATATCCGCCGTCGCGCCCGCTTCCTGAATATGGTAGCCCGAAATGGAAATCGAGTTGAACTTCGGCATCTTTTGAGAAGTATATTCAAAAATGTCGGCGATGATGCGCATCGAAAACGCGGGCGGATAGATGTAGGTGTTGCGCACCATAAATTCCTTCAAAATGTCGTTCTGAATAGTCCCATTCAGTTCTTCCAGCGTCGCGCCCTGCTCCAGTCCGGCATTGATGTAGAACGCCAAAATCGGTAGCACCGCCCCGTTCATGGTCATCGACACAGACATATCCTTCAAAGGAATGCCGTCGAACAGCACTTTCATGTCCTCGACCGAGCAGATGCTCACGCCGGCTTTGCCCACATCGCCCACCACGCGGGGATGGTCGGCATCGTAGCCGCGGTGCGTTGCCAAGTCAAAAGCGACGGAAAGCCCCTTTTGTCCGGCTGCTAAGTTCCTGCGATAGAACGCATTAGACTCCTCAGCGGTAGAAAAACCGGCGTATTGACGAATCGTCCAGGGACGCATAGCGAACATGCCCGAATACGGACCTCTCAAGAAAGGCGGAATGCCCGAAGCATACTCCAAGTGTTCCATACCTTCCAAATCTTCTTTCGTGTAAACCGACTTCACCGCGATTTGTTCGGGAGTCAGCCACGTTTCTTCAACTGTTTTTGTGCTCATGTTGTATAATTTTTATTTATTATTTTTTTTCCTGTAAATATATCGCTTTTTGTATGTTTTGTGGCATCGGTAAAAGTTTCCACCATCGCACTATTAATGGCACGATAAGCCTGCGATTGTCCATTGTGGATAATCGTTTTGATTTCGTTAATAAACGTCTGCTCGGTGCGTGCTATTTCTTTGTTCATTTCTTTGTTCATTTTTTTGATGCAGTTTTTTTTACCAAGGATGCTAATTCTTTCTCAATATCTGTATCGGACAATTGCCCATATTTAGGATAATTAGATTTTACTTCTAAAATCCGTTGAATATAATTATCGTATTTATCCCTTAATTCGCCTAATTTTTTCACAATGTAATCCATGGTGTCTTCAGAATAATCTGAATTACACACATGTTTTATATATATTGCTCTGATAATGTTCGCTTCTGTTGTTGGATTTAAATTTTTATATGATGGAGATTTTTTAATAATATCTAATGTTTTACTCTTCTGGAAATCATTATAATATTTCAGACTATATGAAAAATCATGCAAATTAATAACAAGAGAATCATAATTGAAAAAACAACCTTTTGCTATGCTATTCAATTTGTAATTTTCATTCAATTTCACAAGATTTTCTTTAAATGCCCAATTATTTTCGATACTCCATAAATCAACAGTAATTTTATTTAAACTTATTTTTATACCTCCATGCCTATTTGTTGTAAAATCACAATTCAAAGACTGAACAATCTCTAATAAACGAGTATTACCGTCTATGATGTCAACAATTATATCAATATCTCTGCTCTCTTTTTTATCACAAATAACATCTCGAAAAAAACCACCAACAACATAAGCCTGGCTATCAGAGTTTTTTAATTCACGCATCAAATCATTAAAAACCTTTTCCTTTTTCAATAACAAATTAAAGCGTTCTTTAAAATTTCTTTTTATGTTTTTTTTCTCGCACATAAATAAATTATAGTTTTATTCCTTTTAATTCTTGAAACAAATGTATTGCATAGCTATCTGTCATTCCGCTAATAAAATCAACAATTAGTTGTAACTTTTTATATTCGGGATTATGATATTGTTCGACTTCATAAACTTTTCTATGAGCTGCCGCAATTATGTTGTATAATCTTGCTTGATAATTATTACCGTCTTTTTTGAAGTTCTCACTATTAGACGCTGTAACAAAAATTTTTAGAAGTCCAGTAATTGCTTCCCACCCAGCAATTTCTTTCTTCAATATGAATTTTTCGTTAAAAACAAATGATTGTAATTTTTTGTAAGATTTCCTAATGTCTTTGGCATCAGATATATCAATCAATTCCTTTTGCAAATTTCCGGTCATTACAGCATCATAATTTTGCTCAAATGTATTAATGACTTCTTGAATCATAACTCTTTGAGTTTCTATTCTAAATTTTTGAATAATAATGGATTGACATATTTGCTTATCTTTTGAAAATTCAACTTTAAGGTCATCTATTTTTTTAAGTACTATGTCTTTATTCTTGTCCAAATTTTCCTTAAAAATTTCTCTTATTTCATCAATTGTTACAATACCTAATTTTACACCATCTTCAATATCGGCCGCACTATAAGCAATGTCATCAGCTGCTTCCATTAAGTAAACAATAGGACTTCTTTTATTGTTCAATTTTAGGTAATCGCTGATTCGTTTGTATATTTCTGTTTCCGTAACAAAATAGCCAAATTTTTTCTTTGCTATTTCAGTAGAAGGATTTTTATTGCCATCCATCGAATTGGAAGGATATTTTACTACTGATGCTAAACTTGAAAAAGTCAGATTATAGCCAAACTCATCGCCAAAATAATATAATTTAGATAATATTCGTAACGTTTGGACATTTCCATCAAAATATTTAAAATCAGATTTTTCCAGATCATTTAGCGAAGTGGTTTTATTCTCTGAAAAATAATCTTGAAAAAATTGTTTTATAGCCTCTTCTCCAAAATGTCCAAAAGGAGGATTCCCCAAATCATGAACAAGACCTGCAACCCTCAGTAAAGAACTGAGAGAACCTTTATCTTCCATATCAATATCGCCCCTTTTTAGTAATATTTTCTCTATGCTTTGAGCAATAGAACTTCCAATATAAGAAACCTCTAATGAATGGGTTAGTCTTGTTCTTATATAATCGCTTTGTTCTAATGGAAATACTTGCGTTTTGTCTTGCAAGCGCCTTATTGGCGCACTTGAAATAAGCCTCCCATAATCATTTTCAAATGGATTTCTTCCATCTGATGGGATAGGAGTCGATTTTTCTCTAAATCGTTTATCTCCAAGTAGTAATTTCCAACGTTCTTTGTTTGTCATAATTTTTCATATTATTTTAAGATGCCCGTTTTATCAAACTCGCAACAAATTTATACGCATCAAATATCTGCCCATCGAAAAATAGTCCTTCAACCGGTGGTAAAGCCGTTTTTACGAAAAAGTAATACTCTATTTGCCGAGAAACCGTTCTATTGCCTTCTTTTTGAACTTGTGCAATTTTTGCACTAGTTGCATTGAAAAGCAATTCGCCACTTTCAAAAATATTTTTCAAATGCTTAGTCACCACAGTTCTATCAACACCAAAAAGCAACCCAATTTGCGCCTGTGTTAGCCAAACCGTTTCATTTTCAAGCCGAACTTCCAAATTTACTGAGCTATCGGGCTGATAAAGTACTATTTCATTTTTGTCAATCATATTTTCCTGCAAAACTACACATTTTTTATCAATTCCACTAATTCCGTGAGCGAGAGTTTGGCTGACATGTCGCTGCCTTCGAGCAGGGTGTCGGCGAGGTCGCGCTTGGTGGCGTGGAGTTGTATGATTTTTTCCTCGATGGTGTTTTCTGACACGAGGCGATAGATGGTTACCGGTCGCTGCTGCCCTATGCGGTGGGCGCGGTCGGAGGCTTGGTCTTCTACTGCCGGATTCCACCACGGGTCGAGGTGAATCACAAAGTCGGCGGCTGTGAGGTTTAGCCCCAATCCACCGGCTTTGAGGCTGATGAGGAACAGTTCGCCTTCGCCATTTTGAAATTTTCTGACATTCTCTTCGCGCCGGTGTTGCGGCGTGGAGCCATCGAGGTATTGATATTTAATTCCCTGTTTATCAAGCTCTTTGCGGACAAGTGCGAGGTGTGTCACAAATTGGCTGAACACCAAGGCGCGGTGCTTGTTTTCGCGCAATTCGCTCACAATATCGAGGAACGTTGCCATTTTGGACGATGAAATGCCTATTGTGCTGTCAATGAGCGCGGGATTGCAGCTTGCCTGCCGCAGTTTGGTGATTTCTGCCAACACCTGCAAATGTTTTGCGCCTCCGCTGCCGTCCGAACTGTTCAAATTTTCGAGTGCTTGGCGGCGCAGGGCTTCGTAAAACGCCATTTCATCGTCCGAAAGGGTGATTTTTTTCACAATTTCGGTCTTCGGCGGCAGTTCGTCGAGCACGGCAGTTTTGGTGCGGCGCAGGATAAACGGCGAAATCAGGGTTTTGAGATATTTGTTTGTTCGCTCGTCGGGATATTTTACAAAAGTATCGTTGAAATGCTGCAAACTGCCGAGCAGTCCGGGGTTGATGAAGTTGAACAAGTTCCACAACTCGCCCAAATGGTTTTGAATGGGTGTGCCGGTGAGCGCAATGCGAAAATGCGCTTGCAGTTGCATGGTGGCTTTGGACGTTTTGGTGGCGTAGTTTTTGATTACATGCGCCTCGTCGAGCACTGCGGTGGCAAATTCGGGTTCTGCCATCAGTTTTTCCTCCGACTGCAACAGTCCATACGATACGAGCAGCACATCGCCTGCTTCGAGCGAACTTACAATTTCTTTGCGGCTTTTCGTCCCAATCCCCAATGTTTTAACATTCAGCGTCGGGGCAAAACGCTGTATTTCGTTGAGCCAGTTGCCAACCACCGACACGGGGCAAACCACCAACGCGGCTCCCAGCGGGGCACGGTTGAGCAACACAGCTAATGTCTGCACCGTTTTTCCCAAACCCATATCGTCTGCCAAACACGCTCCACCCTCCCAAGCCGCGAGGCGCGTGAGCCAGCGGAAGCCCTCTTCCTGATAGCTGCGAAGTTCGGCTTTCAAATTGGCGGGAAGGGGTGTATCGAGCAACTTGGTTTGTTCCACATTTTTCCGAAAATCTTTCCATTTTTTGTCGGCTTTGAGGTCGGCATTATCGAAAAAATCGCCGAGAGCGACGGATGCAAATTTATTGAGCCGCAACTGGTCTTTTTCGATGGTGGTGAACAGCCGCAATTCGTCTAACTGCTTTTTGAGTTCTTTGGTCAAAGCCAAAAATTCGCCGGTACTGAGTTCAATAAACTGATTGTGCCCTTGGGCAGTGAGTGTCAGCAATTTTTGGAGCGAAACGACCGTGTTTTCATCCACTTTCAGTTCGCCGTCGAGGTTAAACCAGTTGATGCCGCTTTGGATATTGACTTTCAGATTGCCGGATTTTGCCGTGCCGCGCAACTTAAATCGTTCGCCTTCGGGCCATTCCGTCACGCAAATATCGGTGTGATTGCGCAGAATATCAAGCAGTTCGAGCGAGTCTAATGGCTCGTCGAACGACATTAAATCATCCACAATGTTCAAACTGTCAAGACTTTGAATATCGTTTAGCAAAATATTTTCGTTTTCTTTCTCCTTTTCAAAATTGCGTTTGACTTGCAATTGTGTGCCTTTTTCGTTGGAAATCAATGCTTTGCCGCCTTTCCCTGCCTTGCAGTAGGGCGGGCGGTCGCCAAAGGGTTTCACATAAAGTTCTGCCTTCAAGCCATCGCCAAACGGCAGCAACTGCACCCTAATGCGCTCATCGGCAGGCACTTCGCGAATATCAACTTGCGTGTTTTCGGAGGCAACCAAATCGGAGTGAACGGTCATTCCCTCCGCGCTGAAAGAGCCCAGCAAAGCCACCAATTTGTCTTTGCCATGTTCGGGAACGGAGATAGGTTGCTCATTGATGATTTGCAAAATCTGCTGCTGGTGCGGCGTAAGTTCGTAAATACGATAGCGCGTGTTGGTTTCCTTTTCTACAATAATGTTGTCTGCAAAAGTTTTTATATCCGAAGCGAGCCTGTATTTATTTGCCTCTTTTTTGATTGAAATAATGGGTTTCGCCTCCACAAATTCTACCGGCGTGTCGGTTGTTCCGGACAAGAAAATATAGGGGTGCCCGATTAAAGCAGGAAAAACGTCGTTGCTAAAGTCGTAGTAACTATCATAATACGAGTTGTGATATTTCAGCGTTTTTGCGACACGGAAATCATGGTCGCTCATCCCTTTGGCATCGCCGTTAGCAAAAGTTTTGAGGGCTATGTTCCTGCCTGCCGACCAGCCCTTCGCTTGCCGTGTTTGCAGTACAGGCTGAATGTCTTCGCTGTGTGGCTCAAAATAGTACACCACGCGCGAAGTATTTTCGGCATCTTTTGCAGTGCTTTTAGCCGCAGAACTTTTCATTCCAAAAAGCAAATTCAGCGATTTTTCCCAATCCTCCTGACGAACAATTCTTGACAGAACCGGCTGATAACCTAATTTTTCGGAAAGCGATTGATACAAACCGTTAATTTCGGCATCGTCAACCCATTGTTTCAGAACAAAAAACACTTCATAAGCCAAAATCCAAATTTCGGAATTGTATGCCTTTTTGGCAATAGCCACAAGTTCTTTTTTGTTGTCCATTTTTTCGCCTGAAAGATAAAGAGTCAGGATTTGGGCTAAAGTAAAAATTGTTGTTTCGTCCTGCAAAATCTCCTTTTTCATGGTCTCAACCAACGCAGAATAGGAGGATTTTTTGTGATTCAGAGCAAAATAAACAGCCGGTTCAAAGTAAGATTCATGTCTCGTTCTTCCCTGACTCTTCAGTACCCATGCATAAAATTTCTGAAAAATGGGCATAGACACCTGATTATCAACAAGAAACAAAGTAGTAATATAGTAAAAGGAAGTATAAATGAAAAGAAAAGGGAGCGGTATTTTAATGCCATTGTTCACTCTCTGTTTGAATGTTTTGAAAGCTTTATCTGTGTTCCCGTTTATCAAATGCACGATTGCTAATCGTTCGACGGCGTTTAAATTAGTCGAATCTAAGTCATTTAACACCTCTGCAAAATTTCCCTGATAAAACTGCCCTGCGTGACGTATGTTCAAAACTATTTCTTGAACATCCGTTTTACATGTAGCACCCAAACGCTCTATTTGGCTAATCGTTTCTGATGTTGGCACCAAGTTCTGTAAATTGTCGCCGTAAATACCATCTAATGCAGTATCTACAATTTCCGGATTTATCAAATGTATAAACGGCGCATAATCTTCGTTTTGCAGTATCATGGCGCAGTAATCAGCCATTTCGTTTGGAAAACATTTAAAAAATAAATCTTCGTATTCGGGATATTTTTTAGGGGAATGGCAAAGCGTGTAAAGCAAATTTCGCAGCAATGGGCGATAAACCTTTTCTCTGACAAAATAAAAGCGCATATCGGGGTCTTTTTTAATAATATTTGCCCACAACACATCCATACCGGTGAGTTTCGGGCAAATGTAAATCAAAAAATCCGGATTTATAGAATATCTTGGATAATAACCTTTGTCAAACGCTACTAATTCGTTTGTTATCGCTTTTTCCAAAAATTCTTTAATGAGCTTTTGCACCATTGAATACCTAAAACGAATACATCCCTGCAACTCACTAATGTCAATGCCCGTCCCATTCAAGGCAAGCATTTTCAGAACAAATCGTTCCTGCTCGGAAAGCGATTCATAAAATTTTATTTGTGCGGGTGTGAGCATTTTTATTCGATATTACACTGCATATTTTCCGATTTTGTCAAAAACAGGGTCTAATTCTTTTACCCTGTTCACGGTCATTGCCAATTCGGTGGAGATGCTCCCCCTGAATCCCCACAATTCCGTTTCCCAACCCTCCTCGTAGGCACAATTTATTAACGGCACAAAATCTCTATCGCCCGACAACAATTTTAATATCGCCGGTTTGTCGTGTTTATAAATGACTTTCAGTCCACTCGCAACTATCTGTGTATCAACGGCTTTTTCGCCTGACTGTGCTCTTTCGTATTTTATAACTTCAAAGCCCCGAGATTGTGCAATACCCCAAAGAGAGTCATTCGGAGGAGGTGTGGAGCCAACAAGAATCGCCTTAACAATTGTATGCCCGTTGGCTACCTCCCGCAATAACGCCCCAAAATCTATCCGCCAAGAAAAATCAATCGGCACCTGTTCCGGCGAAGCCGCCGGAATACCTTTTTTCTTTGCAGCAAATTTCCCGCCTTCAATAAAAATATTAGAATTATCCACTAATATTAAGCACTCATTTAATGTATCTTCCATAAAAATTATTGAATTTTTAACCTCGCATTAAACCCTTGCAGCGTTTCCAGCACATTGCTTTTCACATTGATGAAATTGGTGATGCCAAGGGCTTTCAAGTCATCCGAGCACGCGGGCGCGCCGGCGATGACTAAGATTTCCTTGTCGCCAATCAATTTGTGGGCTTCGGGAGCGAAGGTGGCGTATTCGTCGTCGCTTGAGCAGAGCACGATGAGGTCTGCGTTGGCTTTGCGAGCCGCTGCAACGCCTTCTGCCACTGTTTCAAAGCCGAGGTTGTCGATTACTTTGTAGCCCGCGCACGCCAGAAAGTTGGACGAGAATTGCGAGCGTGCCAATCGCATCGCCAAGTTGCCGATAGTGAGCATAAAGGCTTTCACTTCTTTGCCCGATTTTTCGGTCGTGAGGCGGAGGGTCTCAAATTCATCGCCCAAACGCTTCGTATTCAAAAGGGTACAGGGTATAGGGTTAAGGGTAGAAGGTGCTGTATCATTACACCCTCCACCTTTCTCCTTTGACCCTTCACCTTTGACCTTCTCTCCTGCCACTTCCGCGAAATTCGGGAACTGATTGGTGCCCAGCAACACTTCGCGGCGTTGCGCCAATGCCTTGAAACACTTGTCTGCGCTTGCGTTGACGGCATTTTGGATTTCTCCGGCGAGCACCGATTTGTAGAAACCTTTGGCTTTTGTGTCCGTAAACAACTTCCACGCCTCTTTGGCGATGGAGTCGGTCAGCGTTTCGATGTAATAGGAGCCGCCGCTCACGTCTGCCACTTTGTCGAAGTGGCTTTCTTCTTTCAGCAACAGTTGTTGGTTGCGGGCGATGCGTTCCGAGAAATCATCGGGTGTCTTGTAGCATTCATCGAAAGTGTTCACTAACAGCGAATTAACCCCTGCGATGGATGCCGACATAGCTTCCGTTTGGGTGCGAAGGAGATTGACGTGCGCATCGTAAACCGTTTGTCTGAACGTCGAAGTCTGCGCAAAGATGTTCATTTTGCTTGCGCAGCAGCATTGGTTGTTCGGTCCCTCGTTGGGGCAATCGTGTTTGCACGTTGGGTTGTAAGACTTCACAATTTCTGCCCACAGCAGGCGTGCTGCGCGGAATTTGGCGATTTCCAAAAAGTAGTTGGTGGAAACGCCGAAATTGAATTTGATTTTTTTAGCCGCTAAGGAAGGCTCTAAGCCCGCTTTTATTAACTGACTCAAAATTTCATCGCCCCAAGCCAGCGCGTAGCCCAATTCCTGCGTGATAGTCGACCCCGCATTTTTTAACAGGCAGGCATTCACGCCGATGACCTTGAAGAGGTACATTTCGGGAGCCACAGCCTTGACTGCCGCCACCATTTCCTTGAGCCATTCCTCTTTGACGTGCCCTTTGCGCAGGATGATGCCTACGAAGTCGATGTTTACCGACCCGTGAATTTTCGTCAAATCACACTTTTTTTCTTTGAAATACGCCACCAAAATCTCGACTAATTTCGCCGACTGCATATTGCAGGTCGTGAAATTCAGTTCGACACATTCCGGCAGGATGTCTTTCAACAGGGTCGCGATGTTTTCCCTGCTGATTTCCTCGCCATTAATCTTGAAGCCCAGCGAATTAACACCCTTGTTGAGGATGTCCAATGCCTTTTTGTTGGCTTCGGCGAAGTTTGTTACCACAATGTCTTGGCGCACAAACCAGTCATTGTCTTTTTTTGTGCCGCGCACGTAGGGAAATTCGCCCGGCACGGTGTCAATGGCTTTCAGTCCGGCGAGGTCTTCCTTGCGGTAGAACGGTTGCACATTGAAATTTTCGTTTGTTTTCCAAACGAGTTTTTTCTCGAAATCGGCACCTTTGAGGTCGGCGATAATTTTCTCCATCCACTTTTCAGTCGAAACGGGAGGAAACTCCGAAAGAAGTTTTTCTTTAGATTTGCTCATTATCTTATTTTTTTAGAATTTTATTTTTTTTTCGGCTACAAAGGTACAAAAAAATTTAATAAATGAGTGTTCGCCGAATAATTTAGTGATGTTATTCGAGATTCTTCAGCCTCTCTCTAACCAGCTGCGCGGCATCCTCATCACCCATTCGGTAGGCAACGTTCAGCATCATTTCCAAGGCTCGCTTGTTATCTCTCTGCATCACAATTATTTTGTTCAGGAGGTGCCATGCCGCATTTAAATCGTTCTGTTGTGCATAAACTGTGGCAACAAGCAATAGCCCGTCAACAGAGCGCGGTTCGATTTCCATGATTGTATTGCCCACAGACATAGCATTTGCAAAGTCGCCTTTGCTGAAATAAAGCACTCCCAACATATAAAGTGCGCCGACGTTGTTCTTGTGGAAGCCTAACCAATAGTTTGTCAAGTCTATGGCTAAATCTATATCCGCAGGCTTCCCGGTCGCCAAGCCTATTTGAATCAAATCGTCCAGAGCCTGTTCATCATAAGCATCGTATTCAAATGCTTTCAGGAGTTGTGTCTGTGCTTCGTCTAAATTGCCCTGTTGAAACGCGAGGCATCGGAGTGGATATTGGCGGATGTGGCAAAAAATGGTGCCCCTGACCCAACGCGCAAAACGCTGGTAGCAACAGGGCACGCCATCGACCATGATTTGATACACCGTGTTTTTGGGTGGATACGCCTCTTTGGTCAACCCCCAATAATGGTCTCCGACAACCGAATAGAACGCATAGTCCCAATCGACGGTGTTGCGCTTTTCCCAACCCACATAGTTGATAGAAAAGTTGGCGGTGTCTTTTCGGAAGAAGTAGTCTGAAGCGTACCCTGTTGCTACCAGCGTTTTGCGCGTTGGGTCAGGGGCACCATTTTTTGCCACATCCGCCAATATCCACTCCGATGCCTCGCGTATTGTGTGGCCGTAATAATCCATTTCGTAGTTGCCGTAAGCACCTTTGGTGCCTCCCACAAACCGATTAAAGTAGGTGTATTCGTAGGGGTGATTTTTTATTGTAAAAATAAGCGGGTCAAACAGCAAAACAACCGGCAGGACGGTGAAAGCAATTTTCACCTTTTTGTTTTTTGCCCAATTTATCAAAGTATTAAAACCCAGTGCCGCTGCTACCACCAGCGTGGGGTAAACAAACGTCGAGTGCCGCCAGCCGCCGTAAACGGTGGCTTTGGTGTACACAATCCAAAAAAGGGGAAAGGCAAAACAAAATAGCAGCACGAATGTCCAAAAGTAGCCTTTCGGTTGTCGCCGCGCTGCGAATAACTGTATCCCCCCCCCCCATCAAGACGACTATAGGGGAAGTAATGCCAATATATTTGAGATTGTAATACCATGGCAAATCTTCCGACAAAATAGATTTGCCTTCAAAAATTTGATACAACTGTACCGGATAATGAGAAACTGCTTTGAACGTGGCAGTGATATTGTGCAGCGGGTCTTGCAAGGCAAATGGCCACAGAACGAACATCACCACCAGCATTGTGCCGAGTACAACCGCCGCCTGCACAAAAATTTTTTTCAGGATAACTCTTCTTTTCTTGGAAAAATACTGCCTGGGCTTATTGACCATCAAGTAGTAAACCAGCACAAACAGCCCAAAGTATGCAAAAAACAGAAATCCACCGGGGCGTATGCCGATAGATGCCCCCATCATCACGCCCATTTTCAGGCTCGTCTTGAGCGTTGGCTTGGGATACTCCTTTATAAACCGGGCAATATAGTAGATGGCAGCAACTGCAAAAGCAGCAAAGGGTAAATCTTTTGAATTATTAAACGAATGCCCAACGATGTGCGGGGAGAAAAAAATCAATAGCAGAGCCAGACACCCCGCTCGCCAGCCACCAATTAGCTGTGCGAGCAGCCCCACAAACAGCATCAGAAAAGCCCCTGCGAGGGCATTGCACACATGGCGATGCCGCTGATGAGCCTTGATGCCGGAAATTCGGGTGATGAGGAGTCGGCGCGGGTGCCCCAATCGCTGTTGCTCTATGAATACTATACTTCTTCCTTCGGCAAGGCTACTACAGGTTATGTTGTTAATCCGCAGGGGTATGCCTTCGATACTTTCACCACATTTATTACCCAGACGTTCGGCATCGACGACTATATGACGGCTCGCCATGTGTGCAATGCCCTCGCAGGGGCTTTTCTGATGCTGTTTGTGGGGCTGCTCGCACAGCTAATTGGTGGCT